>NZ_JBICYQ010000002.1:310389-636161 GCF_043201055.1 Streptomyces sp. NPDC048338 | reverse complement strand
TGCCGGCCCTTCGCTTCGCTCTGGGCCGGTGGGGTGGTGGGTCCGCTGCGCTCCCCCACCACTGGGACTTCCGGCTTCGCCTTCAGTCCCTGTGGCCCGCTGACGCGGGCCTGGCTGGCTACGGGGTGGGGTGCGGTCTGCTTTCGTGGTGCGGCGTGGATCTGCGGGGGCTTGTTGGTGGGGTTGGTGTGCTGTGGTCCTTCCATTTTGATGCAGCATGTAGGAATGGCGGAAAGTGATGATGCCCTGGTGGTGTCGTCGGGCAGGTGCCGGGTGTGCCTTGGGTGGGGTCACCCGGCGGGGTTCGTCAGTGGCCGGGCCAGTAGGCCAGGAGGGTGTGGCCGGCTCCGCTGACCCCGGCGAAGGCCATGGCGGCCTTCCAGATGGCCGCCCGGATGGTGGCGTGGCCGTGGGCGAGGAAGCCGTACAGCAGGCCGCAGACGGCGGCCGTGAGGGCGATGAGGATCGCGGCTGGTGGTGTGGTCGTGAGGCTGGCCATCGCGAGGACGGTGGTTCCGATGAAGGCTTGCCCGGTACGCATGAGGGCTTCCTTGGCGGTGTGACTGCCCGATGGGGCGGGCGAGTTGCTGCTCGCGTGGATGTCCGCGCGGTGCAGGAGGCCGAATGCCAGGCCGAGCAGGATTCCCAACGCAACCGAGATGGCGATGTGGACAAGGATCTGGTGATTCGGTGCGGCCGTCGTTCCCGCTTGCGCGGAGAGGATCGCGTGAAGACCCCGAGGCATTTTCTTCTCCAGGTTGAGGCGTGTTCTTTGGTGCTCTCAAACCTGGCTGTTTCAATAGGGGTAAACAATGCGTTTTCGTGGCTTTCATTGATTGAAATTCGGTGCTGGTTTCTGTAGTGGTGCCGTGGGCCGCTAGGCTGCTGCGCTCAGGGTTCCAGGGCGGGAGGGCATATGCCGGAGAAACTGAAGCCACCAAAGCCAGAGGCAGCCGCATACGGTGCACGGCTGAAAGCGATCTTCCTTCTTTCCGGAGCCAGTCGGAGAGAACTGAGCCTGTTCCTGAAAGACGTGATCGGGAAGCAGCCGAGCTCGGTCGACATGAACCGGTACTTCGACGGAACCAACGTCGTCCCCCGCCCCACCGCCGACGCCATCGTCGCCTTCGCCCGCAGCACAGGGGCCGACAAGGAAGCAGTGGACCGCCTGGTCAACGGCACCCACACAGCGCAGCAGGCAGGTGTGCAGCCGGCAGGCCAGGACGCGGGTAGGGCGCAGGACTCGCCGAAGGGTGGGCAGCGGTCCGGTCAGGGCGCGGCAGGTGCGCAGTCGGCTGGCTGGCAAGCGGCGGGTGGTCGAGAGGCGGGTCAGGGTGCGGGTGTTGCGGGGCAGTTGAGTTTGGGTGCGTTGCGTTCGGCCGCGCAGCTTGCTGTGGGTTCCGGGGCGAAGTTGTCGGACTACTGGCAGGAGCGTCGGGACGAGCTCGGTGCCGAGCTGGAGCGGAGTGAGGGGCGGGTTGCCTCGCTGAAGCAGCAGTTGGGCGAGGTGAAGGGCGAGCGGGCGGCTTCCGCCGGGCTCCGCCGGCAGCTGGACATGCTCAGGGCCGTCAATGGTGAGCTCGAGGCAGAGGTGGGCCGGGCCCGGAAGGTGCTGCGGGGTCGGCCGTCGCAGGAGAGCGCGGAAGGCGCGCAGGAGGTGCGTCGGCAGATGGTGGTGCTGCGGGCGGCCAACCAGCGTCTGCAGGCAGAGGTGGCGAACGCCAACCAGGCGTTGCAGCGGGAGCGGGAGCTGTGGGAGGCCAGGGCGAAGCAGGCCGAGGCGGCGGCCGAGGTCCTGCGTGGTCGGCTGGAGAAGGCTGCGGGGTACGCGCGGGACGTCGAGCGGGACCTCGCCGAGCGGGATGCGGTCCTCGCCGATCAGGAGGAGAAGCGCAAGGGGCTGGAGGCCGAGCTGGAACGGCTGCGGATCGAGGCAGACAGCCTGCGGGGCGAGGTGGGCCGGCTGGGGTCGAGGGTCCTTGACCTGGAAGAACAACTCGCGGCGAAGGCTGTTTCAACGACTGAAACCCAGCTCACCGCCCCGCTCCCCCGCCATCACACCCCCCACGAGACTCCCCGCGAGACCTCCAGGCCGGAACGGCCGGGAAGGAGGCTCGATCCTCCGCCGCGCGTCTTCCCGCCAGATCCCCGCGATCGGCCGGTCCGCGCCCCGTATAGCGCCGACCTCCTGGACCGCGAGACATGGGACGCCCTGTGGACACCTCCCCCACCACCCAGCGGCCTCCAGCGACTCAAGGCCGCGTTCAAGGAAGCGTTCACCCCCTCCTGGTTCCTGGCCGGCAGCACACTCCTTGTGGCCCTGGGCACCCAGATCGTGGGCGTCACCCTCTACACCCTCCACGTCATGATCAGCCGCGGAAGCCTCCCACCCGAACGAGCCGTCCTGAACCTCCTTCTCGCCTGCGGCATCCTCGCCGGCATCTCCTGGGCAACCCACCGGTTCATCTACAAAAACAACCGTGGCATCGGAATCCTGGCATTCATCATTCTGACCGGATGCGCCTCCCTCACCTTCACCGGAAACACCACCACCCTCACCCCCATCCTGACTGAATACGCCCACACACACGGAATCAAATGGGCCGACCGCCACGACGGAAAAAGCTGCGACGAAAACAACTTCTGCACCCCCGACAAATAATCAACCCCGCACACGAAAGACCATTCACAATGGGGCAATTTCAAATTCACGGAAAACCAGAACCCGGCGGGCCTGGAACCGAATAGGAACTCCGCTCGAACTTCGATGCAATAAATTCGGAACCACTGACTTTCCCGCAAGATCAACCAGGTGCGAGCGAAGAACGACAAAGACGGCCACACATCCAAGCACCGACCCGTGCGCCCACCCACCCCCACGGACACCAGGCCCCAAGCCGGGCCTGACCTTGGGGGGTACCGTCCGCCGCACCAACCCCGCGGGCATGGGAACGAGGGGCAGCGGGACGCCTGGGTGGGCTCCTCGTGCGGGCCATCCCCGCGGGAGCGGGGAGCGTGACGAACAAGTCGATCCCAGTGCGCCTGCGATCAAGAAGCGGCCCGAGACGCTCCTCCAGGTCCAGTGCTGTCCTGATCGCAACGTTCGGTGCCTGCTGTGCGGAAGCTGTTGCCGAACCCGAGTTCGGGAGGCACCCGCGGTGCCTTCCTGTGGGGCGCAGGACGGTCAGGGCACCTGACAGTGCGGTCGGCCCGCCGGCCGACCGTTCCTGTCTCCACCCCGCGCCCGGCCGACTGGCCAGCCGCCGTTCCATAGAACCGGCCGTTTTCGGCAGTGCTGTTCCCCAGGGGAACAGCTGCGGCTCACTCGTCAAGCATGTGCGTGACGAGCGCGCGGACCGCGCCCGAGACGGCGGCACCGACGCCCGCCAGGGCGCCACGCGTGGCCATCGACTCGGGCTTGGGCTCGGGTGCCGGGAGCAGCGTCGACCGCAGGGCGGGCTGGGTGTTGCAACGGCTGCGCGCGAGAAGGGGCCGGCGCGGAGAGCGTTGCCAAGCGACCTTGCGCGATGCCCGTTCGGTCTAGCGCCGCGCGCTCGGGGCGTGGGCGGCTCCTAGCGTGGGGGTGACGCTTGCAGAACACCGAGGAGGCCTTCTGATGAGCAGTCGCAGCGTGGTGGCCGGCATAGCCCTGGCCATTGCCTCCATCGCTCCCCTGTCCGGCGTCGCACACGCCCAGGACCTGGACTGCCGGAACTTCCAGTACCAGGAAGACGCCCAGGCCGAGTTCGACCGGAACCCGAGCGACCCGAACCGGCTCGACGAAGACCAGGGCCCCGATGACCACATCGCCTGCGAAGCACTCCCCAGCCGCACCAACGTCAGCCCCGTGCTGCCGGTGAGCCCGACTGATACCGGCGTGCAGCCGGTCGACCCCACGGCCGACACCGTCCAACCAGCGGCTCCGACCGCCACCATCATGCCGACCCGCGGCACCCGAGCCGGCATCGGCGGAGCATCAGGCCCCACCCCACTCGACACAGGCATCGGCCTCACCCTGGCCGCCGGAGCAGCCGCCGCAGGCGGCCACCTCACCGCACAACGCCTCCGCCGCGCACGGAGAACGGCATAACCCCCCAGCCTCACAAAGCCACGCCCTTGACACGCTTCGAAATGCTGAGCGTCGACCGGGCATAGACACTCACCGGAGGAGAACCGGCGCCCCTGGCCCCGTGCCCGGGCTCCTGGTGGTCCCGGGACGGGTCCGAGCCCGACCCTGGCGAACCGAACCGGGGCTGCGGCGCGGCCGCGGGCGGCGCGCCGCAGCCGGGCCGCAGCCGTGGTGGGGCCAGACCTCGATGTAGGCGACGACCACCACGGCGCGCAGCGCGGTGACCCAGCACAGCAGGCATACGCGTTCCAAGTGGTCGGCGTACTGGCGCAGCTGGGGGCCGGTCGTGTCGCCGGGGAGCGGTTCGCCGGCGAAGGGGTCGACGGAGACGACGACCAGGGCAGGTCAAGTGCGTGGATCGCAGCTTCCGTGGTCGTGCAACTAACCGTGAGTGTCGGTGCTCCGGGGACGGCTACTGGTCGATGTCGACGTGAACCCCGCACAGCTGCAGCCGAGCCTTGAGGAACTCCATCTCCGACAAGGTCCCCACCAGGCCATCGTGGCTCAGCTCCCCAGCCAGCTCACGAGCACGCGACAGGGAGGCCGCTGAGAGCTCCCGAAGGACCTTCAAAGCCGGGACAAGATTGGGCACCGGACCGACCAGCCGGAGCCTCACGGGCCCGTGCGCTGCGAGTAGTGCCTCCCGGACATCATCAGGCGCTGGTCCCCTACCAACGTGTTCGCACAAGTAGGCGCCGCAGGACCCGCAAGAGAACTCCGAGTCCCACCACAACTCATCGTGAAGGATGAACTGGTTTACCTGTCGCACCGCTGCGCCGCCGCAGTCGCACCGCGATGTGATCTTCGCGCTCTGACCAGTCATCCGGGCTCTCCTATGTTCCACTCCCGCGGCAGATCCTCGCCGCAGAAAACGCAGACGAAGTCCTCCTCCCGCACGATGTTGAGCTCCCGGCAGGAGCGGCATCGGCGGAAGATCACCTCGTGTGTGAACCCGGACGGGCGATAGATCCCGATCCGGTCCAGGGCCTCGGCCACGGCTGGCCAAGAGCTGACGTCCGGGCAGTAGCCGGTCGACTGGTTGCTGACCTCGTCGACCACCCACCGTCCGGACTTCTCACGGAAGCTCATCTCGCCGGCGCTCAGTACCTCTCCGCCGCCAGCACACACCACGTGCTCGCTGCGGCGCGGAGCCAGTCGTAGTACACCGCCGCCATCGACGACGAACGTGAAGGGTTCGGCCAACTCATTCAAGGTCAGCGCAGCGACCCACTCGCCGAAGTCCACTGACGAGCGGATGCTCCGACCCTCGCTACCCGCCTGGACGAGCGCCTTCAGCTCCGCCGGACCCACATACCGATATCCCTGCCCCCGCGTCTCCACGCACGCCAATCTAGTAGCTCATGCAGCCAGAACTTGGGGATTGCGGGCTCTGACGAAGATCGCGAGCGTTGATAGGGCGGGACCTTGGCGTTCGCCATCAAGCTCAGTGCCAACAACCAGGTCCAGGTTCCAACCAACGTCATCGACACCGCACACTCCGATAAGCCAACTCACTTGCTCACCCGCCAATAAAGCGCTCAGTCCCAACCGGGTGTGACTGAGCGCTTCAGTTGGCGAGTTGAGCGTCTTGATTGGCCATACCCGACGTGCCCGACCACATTCCCGGCGTGCCCGGAATTCGTCCTTACGCTCTGCTCGGCGTGCTACCCGAGTCCCTGGATGCGGGCCGGAGTGGCCAGTTACCCGGGCTCACGGAAGTTCGACGTCATCACCCCCCAGTCGAGCGACGATGGTTTCGTGCGTCGAGAGGGCTGCGATTCGTCTGGCGCCTTTGGCTGGAGTGCTTGGTGCCGACCGTGAGGAGCCCGGCCGGGTGACTGGCTGTTGCACACAAGATCCAGATGCGAGTTCCGTCTCGTCGTGCTGTCCTTAAACGGGGAAATTTGTCCCGAGGGCTGCAAATGGTAAACCAATCGTTCGCGTCGTCGGGTGGCGGTGGCTGACTACCTCCGGGGCTATCCGCAGGAGTAAGCAGTGGTCCGCAGATTGATCAAGCGGCGGAAGGCGCGAGAACTCAACTCCCTCGCGGATGCGGCCTACCGTGCGGGCCTGGCCAGCGACAGGCTGGCCACAAGCCGCGCACGCGATGTTCTTTCCGGCGAGGTCACTTCCACTGAGCGGAATCTGGCCCACCCCTACTTTAGAGACCGCGTGACGAGCAAGTTTAGAGACCGCGTGACGAGCAGCCTGAGGCCGCACCTCATCCGTTTCGCGCGTCAGGTCGCCGTCTCTGAAACCCGAAGCCGGCAACTAAACCTCATGCTCCAGAGTCATCACATCGCCGCCCGCCAAAAATTCGGAGTAGCCATAGATAGACTGGCGCACCTGGTCTACTCACTCAATGACATACCGGACGCCGGAGTTACTTGCGAAGTCGATCAGAGCTTCCTTGTGCGCTACCCCGATCGTCTCTATCAATTTGTCGAATTTTTCGCGATGCTCACGTTTCGCGACTTCTTCCGTGTTGGCGACCTCACTGCTCTCGAAAATCAGGGGACACGCGTGACGCCAGACGCCATAAGAGCCGCCCTGGTTCGCTATGCGCTCATCCAGGAGAACCTCACGGACGGGGGCGCCTACCTGGTTGCCAAGGAGGCGACAAAGCTGAGGTACCTCTATACTCCTGGCGCGATGGCGGGGTATGCCGCTCACAGTTTTATCCTTGCGCACGAGCTTGCACATCGCCTAGTTGACGAAGTCGACACCACGCCACAACTCCGTAATTGGCTCGCAGACAACGCCTTGACCGATCCCGGTTCAGAAACAACCGCTGATGCCCTCGCGGTTATGCTGATGGCATCCACTCCCGACCAGACAGTCGAGGCTGAGGGTTCTCTCCTGGCGCTCAGTGCACTCAGTGCTCTTGATGTCGGATCGCACGCAAGGTTGCCCACGCTCGAAATGGAGATCACGGAACGCCTTAAGCTGATCAGGCCATTTTGCCGAGTTACGAATAGCCCTCGGATCAATTCCGCGCGCAGTGAATTTCTCCGGAAAGTTGCCTATTACGAGGGCGCTGTCCCCTCTCAGGGCTGGGACGCACTCCACTACCTAGTCAAACGCGGACGCATTGCAGCGGTCGGTCCCGTGCATGAAGCCATCGAGCTTGCTCGCTTCGGTGATCTTCCGCTCGCTATCGGCAAAGGAGATCTAGATCTGACTCTGCTGCGGCGACAGGTCAACGCCGCACCAGCCATCCTCCAATCACTAGCTGGGTCCATTGATTCCTTGACGCTTCGCTCCTCCGATGGAATCGGCTCATACACGTTGCGCTTCTGTGACCTTCTGGGGATCGGAGGGAATGGAAGGGAGGTCATGCAAGATCTCGCCTCCCCGGTCCGGATCTACGACCTTATTGCGTGGCTACTTGACAGTCCGGCGCTTGCGCCTCTCATCGAAACAAACAAGGAAGAGGGATATGCGACCGCGATCTACCTCGCCGGCGTCTACACAGGTAGCTGTTCTCGAGCTAGGGAAAGGAAATCATGATGACCGACTGGGAGAACGCCACCGAGGAAGAATTGTTGGTAGAGCTAGACTCCCTGCTGTACGGCTCTAAAGAACACCTTTCCGGCAGAGAGTTGCGTGCCGCGCTCGAACGGAGTCGTCGTTGGGTGCGGCAGTGGACAGAGCGTCATCGCGACGACCTGTGTGCGGAAATTCGGCGCCAACGCCTGGAGGTCAATGACGGTCTCATGGAACTCGCAACCGTCATCGACATCATCGTGCAGCTCGGTCTCGGGCACGCTAGCGCCACGGTACTGGCAGCGATCCTGATCAAGCGCGGGCTCGGAACCCTGTGCCGAGACTCCTCACCGATCGGGACAGCATGAGGCCCACCCGAGGCCGGCAGCGCAACCCACGTTGTGGGAAAGCCGCCTGCTCGCGTGCTGACAAACGGGTGTTCCGCGTTCATTCTGACTTTCGCGGCCGGACCGCACCGGTGCTAAACCAGTGCACCAACGTTGCAGCCAGATGGACCGCCATCTGCGCTTCGTCTTGACGCTGCGGGCGGAAGGCCGGGCCGCCAGCATGTCGAGCAACGTGTCCCTTCCAGAGCAGACTGATCAGCTCGGTCAGAGGAGCGACAGAGCCGTCATTTGTTCCCTCGATCGCAAGTTCCCACTTGTTGCTGGCATCCCTGAGGTGTACGTGGACTTTGCCAAGGGTCTCTCTCGTGCCTTTGGGCAGCACGACCGGGATGGCTGCAGCCTCAACGGCTCGGATCGCCTCGTCGTAAGCCTTCGACGGATCCGGGTGCCGCCCGTACGTAGCGACCCACGCCGCCCGAAGATGCGTTCCGGTGTCCATGCTCATGGCCTGCTCGGCAGCGATAGCCACCGTGGCGTCGACTCGGCGCTGCAAGCACCGCAGGCGCCAATCGACCTCAAAAGCCGAGCCAGCGTCCATGAGCATGTCGTCGAGATCCTCGACCGCTGCTGCCTTGCTTCCCTTCGGCCAGGAGAAGTCCGGGAGCCAGTCAGCCAGACCGGCTTCCATCGTGGGTTCAGGGCCTGCGACATCAAGTTCCCACCACAGCCCCTTGTCGAGATGCAGCACCACATCGACAACATCAAGGAGCAGTGAGGGATCGCTGGCAGCAACGGCCTCGACAAGCTGCTCGGGGTCTGGAGTGTTGAGAGGGATGCGCATCTGCAGAGCAACTCGTCCCGTGAGCTTCGGATGATCGGCGAGGTACGCGGCAATCCAAGTCTTCAGCGGCCGAATCAGATGATCCGGTACCCCTTCGAGTAGAGCTTGTTCACGAGTCGAGATGTGGCCGCGGCGCGACAAAGGCTGCCATTCGTCTCGGTCTGTCATGAATACTCCCAAGCGGTCACGAGTCCGAATGCCACTGTGGCATCGCGAGACGCTCTGCGCCCGGGAATTCGTGCCCCTGCTGGCCAGGTCTCACGCTCACCGGCCTGGCAGGGTACCGGCGAATCCTTACTTCTGATGATGGTTTGGACTTTTGCCCGCGTGCGGCTTGTCCCTGCGGTGTGCTCTGGCCATGGGTGACGTACAGGTCGTCGGTGTTCCTGTAGGTGCGGTGTGGTCTCACGCCTGCCGTTTGGAGGACCTCGTGCTGCCGTACGCGCTTCCCGAGCGGGCCACCGAGTGCCTGGATCTGGGGCTGGGGTGGGCGCGTAGGTGGACGGTGACGTGGAAGGTCGGGAAGTCCGACGTCATCGTCCCGGTGAAGGATCTATCGGCCAGACCGGCGATGGTGTCGATGCCGGTACGGCGGTTCTCCTGGCGAACCGGTCAGCGTCACCGGCCCGGGCTGGAATGTCTGGTGTCGACGGGCCGGCAGCACGGCTTCGAGAGTCTGGCCGAGCGCTGGCTGCTGCTGGTCCTGGACTTCGTCGGCGGGTTCGACGAGGTGCTGTCGCAGCCGTTCCGTCTGCGGTTCTCCTCCTCGGAGGGGAAGGGCTCGCACATTCCGGACTTTCTCGTGCTCGCAGCGGGGGCCTCGTGGCTTGTGGACGTACGTCCGGGGGGCTTGATCGGCGAGGAGGACGAGGTGCGGTTCGCGGCGGCCGCACGGGTGGCGGCCGCTGCGGGCTGGCGCTACATGGTGGTGACCGGCTGGCGTCGGCAGGTGCTGGCGACGATCGACGCGCTGTCGGTGCGGCGCCGTCCGATGGCCGACCCCCTGGGACTCGAGCGGCAGCTGCTGGCCGCGGTTGGCCAGCGTCCGTGGCTGTTCGGGGAGCTGGTGGGCCAGACGCACGTGGAGGCGGTGGCCCGCACGCACGCGGTTCGTCTCCTCTGGCTCCGTCGGATGGCCGTCGACCTGACTCTGCCGTTCGGGGACGAGAGCTGGGTCTATCCGGCGGGAGAGCTCGATGGATGACAAGCGGCAGCTGGTGCGGTTCGAGGACCTGAAGGACGATGACCAGAAGCGGCTGCGGCTGCGGGTGGCCCACTTCCTGGAGGCTGAGAGCGGCTACCGCAGCGGCAGCCGGCACTGGGCTCAGGGGGATGAGCCCAGGCCCGAGTACGACCCGGAGCGGACCACGTTGACCGAGCGCCGGCTCGCCAAGGTTGCCGAGCTGAAGGCCCTGCACCCGGACGACGCCCACCAGCTCGGCCTGGGACAGATCAGCGAGCGCACGCTGCAACGCTGGTCCGCCGCCTGGCCTGAGCAGGGAATCATGGGGCTGGCGGACGGCCGTCTCACTCCGGTCCTGCGCGGACACCGCAAGATCACACCGCAGGTAAGGGAGGCGATCCACGCGGTTCACGCGGAGTGCCTGCACCGCTCCCGGGTCGGCATGAAGACCAAGGAACGGATGATCCACCAGTTCGTGCGGGAGAAGTTCGGCACGGAGGCGGAGACGAAGATCCCGCACTACACGACGCTGTTGAAGGTCTGGAAAGAGTGGTTCGGGCCCGAGGGGGGACGCCAGCGCTATCTCCGGTCGGCCGCGGCGGTGGACACCGGCGGCTCCACGGTGACGATCACCCGTCCCGGCCAGGTGGTCGTGCTGGACACCACGCCGTTCGCGGTGAAGCTGCGCGACGACGTGTTCGGCGAGCCGATCTCTGTCGATCTCACCCTCGGACTGGACGCGTTCACGCACTCCCTGGTCGCCTTCCGGCTCACCCCGGAATCGGACTCCTCCATCGAGGTGGCCATGCTGCTGCGGGACGTGATGCTGCCGATGCGGCCGGACTGGACGCCGGACACGGAATGGCACTACCCCGGCGTCCCGGCCGCACTGGTCACCGAGTTCGCCGGCTATCCGGTCGCCGGACGGCCGTTCTTCGCCCCGGAGACGGTGACCAGCGATCACGGGAGCGTCTACAAGAACCATCACTTGGTGCAGGTTGCCCGCACGCTGGGGACGGTGGTGCTGCCGGCGAGGGCGATGCGAGCTCAGGACAAGGCAGCCTGCGAACGCGCGTTCTCAGGGATCCAGTCGCTGCTGCTGGAGCTGTTGCTGGGCTATCGCGGACGGGACGTCGCGGACCGGGGCGCCGATCCGGAGCAGGACGCGGTCTGGACCGTGGATGAGGCAGAACATCTGCTGGCCACCTGGATCGTGGGGATCTGGCAGAACCGCAAGTTGGACCAGTACGCGCCCGCCTGGGACCCCGGTGGGCGGCACAGCCCGAACACGCTGTTCGCGACCGCGGCCGCCCGCGACGGGATCGCTCTGCAGATCCCGAACGCGAGCCTCTACCACCGCCTTCTGCCCGCTCACTTCGTGAAGGTCCACGGCCGCCGCGGGGTCAAGATCGGCGGACTTTGGTATGGCGGCGACCACCCCGTCCTGGCCGGGCTCGGCTCGCTCCCCTCTCCACGCAGCGGCCGGCACCGGGGCAAGTGGGTCGTGCACCGCGATCCCCGTGACTGCCGGCAGGTGTTCATCGAGCTCGCCGGAAAGTGGCATCCCCTGCCCTGGAACGGGCTGCCCAGGGGCGAGGACGTCCTCGCGTTCTCCGACGCGCGAGTACAGCAGATCCTGCGCGAGGCCGCCCGGGCCGGGCTGAAGCCCCGCGACGACACCGAACTCCTGCCCGTCCTGCTCGACCTGATCGGCGCTCGCTCTCCGGTCGGCTCCTGGCCGAGCCAGATGACCAAAACCGAGCGGACCGAGCGGGCCCGGGAAGTCGCCCGCGCACGGGCCGCCGAACGCGATCAGGCAGTCCCCGCTGGCCTGACGTCGCTGCCCGTCGCGCCGCAGCCGGCCGAGCTCGTCCGCAAGAACCAGCAGGCCGTCGACGCGGAACGCCGCCGCCGGCGCGAAGCCGCGGTCGACGTCCCGCTCGCCCCACCGCCCCGCCTCGGCGACGGCCTGCGTCAGCGCTCCCTGTTCATGCTGCCCAACGCCGACGACGAACCCGACTCCCCACCAACGCAGGAAGGACCCCAGTGACCGGCGAGGAGGAGACGCTGCCGTTCGTCCTGACCGGCCCCGCGCCGGCCCGCGACACAGCGGCCAGCTGGCAGCACTGGTGCCACACCCGCAAGCTGTTCGTCCCGGCGCCGGTGATGGACCGCGCAGCCTTCGGCCTGCTGAGCCGGCGCAAGAAGATGCTGCACAACCTGCACCGCACGGCCACCCATGCGAACCTGCAGCTGCTGGACACCCCGATGAGCCGGACGGTGGAGAAACTCCTCAGCGGCCGCATCGAGACCAACGCGCTGAAGATCAAGCCCACCACCAGGGCCGGGGTGATGGTCTCCGGCGGCGGCTACCAGGGCAAGACCGAATGCGTCTGCGAGATCGCCGCCGCCTTCGAGGAGCGGTGGCTCGCCCTGAACGACTACCTCAACCCCGACGCCCGCCCCGGCGCCCGCGACCTGCACATTCCGGTCGCCTACGTTCAGACCCCGGTGACCGCGAAACCGAAGAGCACCTGCAAAGCGATCTTGAACTTCTTCGACGCGCCGATCGGCCCACGCCCGGATCTGCCCGACCTGATCCGTCAGGTCACGGCCTCGTTGCGGGACCACGGCACCAAGGTCCTGATCCTGGACGACATCACGAGGCTTCGCATGCACCGGGCCGACGACCAGGACACCCTCGACCTGATCCGCGCGTTCATGAGCATGAACGTCACCCTGGTCCTGGTCGGCGTCGACATCCCCGGCTCCGGTCTGCTGCGGGAAGGACGCCACGACCCGACCACCGGACAGTGGTGCCTGCCCCCGTCCCGGCATGCCAAGGCTCATGGGCTGGAGGCCACCCAGACCGAACGGCGCTTCGACCTGATCGAACTGGACCGCTTCCACTACAGCACCGCACCGCAGATCTCCGCCTGGGTCCAGCACCTGCACGGAGTCCAGAGCGGTCTGCGGCTCCTGGACGCGGGCCCCGGCATGCTCACCGAGGGCACGATGCCCGAGTACCTCTACCACCGCACCAACGGTGTCGTCGGCCTCCTGGAACGGCTCATCGAAGACGGCTGCCGCGAGGCCATCGACTCCGGCCGGGAACGCCTGGACGAAGAAATCCTGGAGCACATCGCCATCGACCTGCGCGACAGCGCCCGACGCGACGCCGGCGCCGGCGAAGTCCCCGAGGTCCCCGAAAAGCCCGCCCCACGCCAGCGCTCCCGCCGCGGCCGCAACACCGTCTTCGACGACCGCGGCCCCCTCGGCACAGCTCAGCAGGGCACCCGGTGATCACACCCCTGCCCCGGAGCCTGGACCCGCTGGCCGGAGAAATTCTGGCCGGCTACGTGATGCGACTCGCCCACCGCCTCGACGTCGCTCCGGACACCGTCCTGCGCCGCACCGGCCTGGTCGACTTCCAGGCCAACACCCAGGCCATCACCCGGACCGCCCTCTCCCTCGAGCTGCCGGCCCAGCGGATGAGTAACTTCCGGACGGCCACCCGACTCACCGAGGCCGAAGCCACGGCACTGACCTTGCTGCCGCTGGCACCCCGCTACCCACCCATCGTCCACAGCCTCGACGTCGTCCGCACCGGCAAACGCATCCCCGCACTGGACTGGCTCTTCCCCGCAGCCGCCCGCTACTGCCCCGACTGCCTCGCCGGCGACGGGACCTCCCTGCAGACGGACCACGGCGGCCCATGGAAGACCGACTGGAGACTGCCTGTCGTCTTCGCGTGCTCACACCACCAGCGCTTCCTCGAACATGCCTGCCCTGACTGCCGGCGATCCATCGCCGGCCGAGCAGGACTGCTGATTCCCCGGCCGACCATCGCCGGTCTGCACCCAGCCCAGTGCAGAGCGCCCCTCGCCCACGGATCGTCCCGAGCACGGCGGGCAGCCCAACTCTGCGGAGCCCGCCTGGACCGGCCGCAGCCCGAACCGGGTGGCCTCTTGCCCCGAGAACTCGCCGCACTGCAGATGAAGATCACCGCCATGCTCAGCCCGCACACTCCGCCGGTCGCGGCCAGCGAGTACTTCACCGACCTCCAGATGGTCAGCGGGCTCGTCATGATCACCTGGCCGAAGGCCCGCCCATCCGCGCCGGGTGTCGACACCCACCGCACCGATCTGGTGCTGGCGGGCCGTCAGGACCCTTCGCACTCCCTCCACGCCAGTGCACCGCCCCAGGATGCCCGCGCTTGCGCAAGCATCCTCCTCGCCGCCGACGCCATCCTGGCGGCCGCCGACCTGCGAACCGCACTGGCTCCCCTCGCGCCGGTCGAAAACCGCACCCGCAGCGGCATCGAACCGAAGCGTCACCGCAGCTGGGACAGCACCTTCCGCCGCTACCAGGACGAGTGTTCCGAGAGGTTCCGGAACGCCGCTGAATACCTGGTCTCCACCCACCGCCGACACGGCAGGGGCGGAAGCCGGCTGCCCCACCGCGGCCTCGCCTACGGCCCCCAGCACGTTCCAGCATTCCTCCCCCTGGAATGGGCCGAGACCCACCTCGGCGCCTTCATCGACGCCTGCAGCATGTCCGTCCTACGGCGCACCACCGCCGCCTTCCTCGCCCGGCGAGCCCTCGGAAGAACCGTCCCCGAGGCTGCCGAGTTCCTCGGAATCCGACTCGCCGGACACGGCCTGGGCACACCGATTACCAGCTGGGCCCGCCGCCAGGGCACCCCGGAAGCATACGAACGAGCCCTGGACGCGATGGCCGCAGAACTCGCCTCCTCACCGCTGATCGACTACCAGCACCGCCGCACCCTTCTCGCCGACTGGGCACTGCCCCCAGAGGCATGGCGCCAGATCGCCAACCAGCTGGAACGCCGACCCAGCCCCCGCTACATCTCCGACGACCGTGCACGCCTCGCCGCCACGGCCTACCTCTGGACGCAAGTCACCCAAGGCGAGACCCAGTTCGCTCCAAAGCCGAGCGAAGCCCGAAACGACCCGGAGCTCGACGCGGCATGGAGCCTGGACCGGTTCACCATCGGACACTGGCTCCGGCAGAACAAGGTGCCCTTCTACCAGCAGATGAAGCCGCTACTCGACGCCTACGCCGCCCAGCTCGCCCGAACCGCCGACACAGCACGCTCCACTCGCCAACTCACACACTCACTCGCCAAATGAAGCGCTCAGTCACACCCGCTCCCCTGCTGCTCGGTGCGCGGCTTGCTACAGCTCGAACTCGAGGTGCTCGACGTCCGTGAAGCGGACCTCTTCCAGGCTGCTGGCGCGGCGGCCGCCGTCCTGGAAGTACGCCTCGCGCAGCGCGTCGGCCGCGATCTGCTGGAGTTCGTTGTCGGACGCGCCGGCCTCGTGGGCGTCGAAGAGGCGGGCGGCGTGCTGCGGGGGCAGGGCGACGGTCAGGTGCCGGATGCGGGACTCGTCCGTCGACCCGATCGGCGCGGTGTAGCCGAGGCGGGCACGGGTGTCGATGACGATGCCGGCGGTGGATGCCGCCTTCTGGCGGGCCTTGGCCCGGATCTGCGGCTGCCACCGCATATTCACCTCACGCTCCAAGCGCGCGGCGAGGTGAGGGCGGGGCTTCCTGGCCTGGCCCGCCACATACCGCTCGACCTGCCGGTAGGGCAGGAAGTCCAGCAGGCTCTCGCCGCCGGGGTGGCGGTCAGCTGCCCTGACGGGGCCGGCGGTGAGGTCTGCGGGCACCGGTGCGCCGGACCATGTCTCGCCCGGCATCGAGAGCAGCACACGCCGAGAAGAACAGGCTCGGCACGCCCGAACTCGTAGAGGCCGGGACATGGGCAGCCGCCGGCTTTGCCATGGCGGGCCGGTCCGGGGTGGCGCGGGCGATAACGCGGGCGTGCGGGATCAGCGGCGCGCACGCCGCGCATACCTCCTCGACGATCCAGACCTGCCCGACCAGGGAATCGTGGCGCAGGATCATCACCACGGCGCCACCACAGCGCGTCTTGTGGTCCACGTGCGCATCGCAGCGCTCGGCTCGGCAGTGGCAGGCAGAGTTGGGACGCACGGTGGCCGCGCTGCCACCAGCGCGGGCCGGCCTCGGCACATCAGGCAGACGGAGTATCCGAGCCTGGAGCGGAGTGGCGAGCCCGAGCCCATCGCCGGACCCTTGCGCCATGAACGAAGCACCCTCGGGACAGGGATCCCGCCCAGACCCGCACCCCCGGCCATGGGGGCAAAGCGCGCAGCAGCCTCCCCCTGGGGCGGGGTGGCAGGCTCCGCCCGGTGGTGGCGGACCGTACGGAGCAGCGCTACCCAGGAGAAAGCGGCGGAAGTGGCCGTGGGTGTTGCTCGTCCTGGTACTGCTGGCGGCAGGTGGGTGTGCCGCTCTCTTCGCGGCTTTCTCGAACGAGGTGTCGAAGACCGTGACCGTCAGATACGCCGTCACCGGTGACGCCCGCGACGTGACGATCGCGTATTCGTTCTGGAACGACGACGGCATCTCGTCAAGGTCCGAGACCGTCGCGACACTGCCATGGCGGAAGACCCTGACGACGAAAGGCTTCGTCAAAGGCGGATCACTGCTCATCAGCCTCAGCGGCTCAGGCGGCACGGCCACCTGCTCGGTGACCGTGGACAACGACTCCCCCAAGACAGCCACCGCCACCGGCCCCTCAGCCGCCGCCACCTGCAGCGGCTTCTGAGCCGACCCCCCAGCCGGCAGCCGCGGTAGCCCGGCTCGGGGGAGCCGGGCTACCGCGTGGCTTCATCCGAAGGACTTGATGGTGTTCCAGTTGACCGTCAGGACAGTCTTGGCGGGTGCGTTGGTGCTCGTGGTGGAGGGGTAGTAGACGCTCATGTGGCCGTCGGATGCGAAGCGGGCCCAGATGTCGGGGATGCCGTCACTGTTGACGTCGGGGATCCCGACTGCCGTTGAGATCGTTGCCTCGGTCCAGCCTGTGCCGTAGGAGACATCGCCGTTGAGGGAGTTGGCGGCGAGCATGAGTGAGGTGAGGTCGACGCTGCCGGCTCCTGCGGCGCCGGGCTTGCCGTGGCGGCCGTTGATGGCACCGCCATCCAGGTCGCGCCACAGCACGTCGGGAGTGCCGTCCTTGTTGATGTCGCTGACGTTGACGATGTCGCGGCGGCCCCACGCGCCGCCGTTCATGAGGGTGGCGTCCTGGAAGGTACCGCCGGTGTATCCGGAGAGGAACCACAAGGCGCTGCCGGCACGCAGGAACACGTCGGGGAGTTTGTCACCGGTAACGTCGCCGACCGCCTTGATCTGGGTCCATGTCGTCGGGGCGGGTGCGTTCGCGGGAAGCTCGACCTCGATGCGGTCGTCTACGGGCACCGGGCCTGCACGAGGCCCTGACCGGGCTGGGCGATGGCGATCTTCGTCATCGTCGACGGCACCTTGATCCCCACCGACCGCATCGCCGCGGACGAGCCGTAGTACTCCCAAGAGCACAAGCAGCACGGCGTGAACATCCAGGTCATCGCCCGGCCGGACGGCACACCGCTCTGGTTCTCCCGGGCCTCGCCGGGCCGCACTCATGATCTGACTGCGGCCCGCGCCACGGCATCGTCCGGCCTGCCTGACCCGACAGACCCTCGTCCTTGCGGACCATGCCTACCAGGGCGCCGGCGCCACCGTCCGCACCCTGTACGACCGCTACCGCGAACAACCCGAGCACTACCAGCTGTTCAACCGTGATCACGCCCGACTCCAAGCCCTTGGCGAGCGCGCCTTCGCCCTGCTGAAGTGCTGGCGACTGCTCCGACGAGCCAGATGCTCCACTCGCCGCATCGGCACCGCCGTCCAGGGCCGTCCACACACTGCCGACCTGTAGTCATTCAGGATGAAAAGGGCTCAGGGAGAAGTGGCTCTGGTCCACCTTCCGTGGAGGCTCACGGAAAGTGATGCCAGTGGTGTGTGGTGGGATGGCCGGACTATGCCGTTGATCTGCTGGGAGACCGTTGTGACGTCTTCGTACCCGTCCCTGACTCGCGCCTTGGCCGAGGCGTTGGTCGATGTCCTGTGGTTCATCGACGGCAGCGAAGACGAGCAGATGGATCAGGACGACGCGGTCAAGGTGATGGAGGGCGTCGCGCACGTGGTCAACACGCTGTCGCGTGATCAGCAGCAGGAGCTGATCGCCCTGCTCGGGGAGATGGCAGCTGCCGAGACCAACCCCGCTCGCCGTGAGTTCTTGGAGGAGTTCCCAGAGGGCTTCGGGCTCATCGACGATGCGTCCTGAAGGACTTCAGCTTGCCGCGCAAGGCCGGCACCAAAGCGTGCCGCGGCGGTTGATCCTCCACCCAGACTCATCCCCATGAACTCGACGATGTTGGATAGGCGGCATGGTGAGACGCAGGAAGGAGACGAAGAAGCGGCCCGCCTGGGGCGTTCCGAAGGGGATCTTCCTGTTTGCGACGCCGGAGGGCTGGCGAACCAGCGTCCTGACTGATAGCGGAAATCTCTGCGGGCGGCAGGACGTGCCGATCAACACCGACCCTCAAGACGCGCGGGCCGCGGCGGGGTGATGGTGACGGAACTCGCGCGCGACCTCCACGACACCGACGTCGAGGTGAGCTGGGATCCGCGCCGGACGCCCTGGTCATGGACCGCCCAAGTCACCCTCGCCGCCAATGACAAACCACCTTCGCCGGACGCCGAAGGCTGAACGGCAAGCTCAGGAGTAGAGCAGGACGCGCTTGCGGAGGAGTTAGAAGCCGGCTCGGCCGAACATCTGGCGCTTGAGCATCTTGATCCGGTTGGCATGCCTTCGACGACTCCTGAGTTCCACGGTTGCGAGAGTCCCGCGGTACCGGCGCCGAGGTCGCGTTCCGGATGCCGGGCGAATCGCTGCAGGCTGGGCAGGTCGGTGTTGGTCGACGCTTCGATCCATGCCGGCAGTCGGGGACCTTGCAGCTGGGTGAGCATGCGGGCGAAGGACGCTGCCCAGTTCGAGGTAGCGCAGATGGTCTGTCGCTCTGGTCCTGCAGCGCTTGACCACCCCGGCGGTGGCCGGGCTCAGCGGCTGGAACCGCGTGGGCGTCTCCTCGCGGAGGAAGCGGACGACTCGTCGGACAGCAAGGGCGACGCTGCATGCGGCAGGCATCAGCCCTTGGGTCCGCAGGCGAGACGCGCAGCGCTGGGGGTGCTGCGTGTTCGGCGCCGGGTTCACTCTCGCCGCCATGGCTACGAGGAGGCCTTGTTCGTCAGGCTGCCGTGGAGGGGCCGCTGCTGGTTCTGGCGTACTGCATGGCGGTGAGCTTGCGGACGAAGAGGATGGCGAGTACGGCCGAGGCGGCCATGAGTGCGTCGGCAAGGATCCCGACCGTCAGGCTGTTGCGCCAGGCCTCCGGTTCCTCGGCCCGCTTGAACATCTGGTCGGCGACGGCGTAGAGGACGCCCGAGCCGGCCCACAGCGCCCACCACGCCGTCGGAAGTGCGGTGGATACCCTGCGCGGAGTAGCGCCGGGTCCCAGCGGTGCGCTGGCCATCCAGATCTGCAGGCAGATACGGAACGGCAGCAATAGGTGAACGAGGGGAATGAACCAGCTGCCGATGGCCCAGCCGCGGGTCTGCGTGAAGCCGCCCGGTTGAAAGACCTCGCCGTTGACACGCGCCCGGTGGAACCAGACGAGGAAACCGATCCCCGTGACCAGCAACGCCATCTGCTGGAAGTTGCCGACATTGACGGTGAGAGCGTCGGACCTGTCGAGCGCCGCTTCCGATACCGCGGTGGGATCGACGACGAGGTCGTTGGCCATCGACCAGGCAGACACCCCGATCCCGGCTGATGCCAGGTTCACCACCCCAGCCAACACGAGCAGGACAGTGGCCACCGCAGCCGGGCCACGGAGGGATCGGAGGGCAGCGGTCGGCAGCGGCGCACGCATGCGTACCTCGATGCCACCGCCGGGCCGCGGCCCGGCAGCAGCCCGCCCAGCCGACCGTGACGACGGAAGCCGCGACGACGGCGGCGAGCCAGGATCGCTGATGGACACGACGATGTACCCCCCACAGGAACAACGGAACGAAGGAAGGCTGCAGATCCACTGCCGCCCCGGCAGACCCTACGTGGGCACCTCCCCACCGTCCACAACGTTCACGCAGGTCAAACCCAAGGGCGAGCGACGCCTCAGGGCCCGAAGACCACTCCCCCGAACCCACCCGTGCCCACCTCGCCCGCCCCATCTTCGTTGCGTCCCACCGCCTGCCCGCCACGAGCGGAGGTTACGCAGGAGCTGGTGACCGGCTCCTGGCGGCGCCTGGTCTTCGCCGCCCCCGGCAGCGAGCCGGGGCTGCATTCGACGAGCGGAGCCGCCTGCTGCTTGTCGCCGCCCCTCTGAACCATTCGCTGGTCGTCTCGGCACTGCGAGAACTGCGGGCCCATGGCGCCGACTCCCAGGGGCTCCTGAAGTGCGCGCGGTAGTGTCCTGATCGGCCGATGCAGATCACGGCGTCATCAACCAGCTTTCGAAACCCGGCCGTTGCGCTGGGGTGGGGGGTACAAGTGAAGCGGGCCATCGTCATGGGCGGCAGCTACGGAGGGCTCTTCGCCGCCCGTGTGCTGAGTGACTACGCCGAGGACGTCGTGGTGGTGGAGCCCGACGTCATCGGGGAGGACGGGTTCGGCCGACGCACTCCGCAGCGGCATCAGCTCCACGCCCTGCTGGCCATGGGGCACACGCAACTGGAGGGCTGGTTTCCCGGGATAACCGAGGAGCTGGTCAAGGGCGGCGCACTCCTCGGTGAGGGCGATGACGTGCAGTTCTATCTGGACGGGCGCTTGAAGGCCCCGGCCACCGGGGCGCGCATGCTCGGTGCCACCCGGCCGTTCCTGGAGAGCCACCTGCGGCGCCGTGTCGCCGCCCTCGAGAACGTGCGGTTCAGCCAGGCGCAGGCCACCGGCCTCGTTCTCCGCGAGCGCCGTGTGGTGGGCGTAACGACTGCGACGCCTGAGAGCGGTGACGGGGCCGGGGACACGGTCGACGCTGAGTTCGTCGTCGACGCGATGGGACGGAACAGCCCGCTGGAGGACTGGCTCGTCCGGGACGGCTGGCACAAGGCCCCCGTCGACCGCATGAGGATCGACCTCGGCTACGCCACCGCCACCTTCCGCCGCGGGGATGAGCTGGGCAGCACGGTCGTCGCTCACTCCAGCCCGGGGCCCACGAGCGACTACCAGCCCAGAGTGACGGAGCCTGGCGCCCTGGTCGCGGTGGAGGGCGACCGGTGGTCGGTCGTCCTGGCCGGCTACGCCGACTACCAGCCCGGGCCCGACCGCGAGGAGTTCCATCGCAGGATGCGCCGTTGCGTTGCCCCCATCCGGACGGTGGCGGACGTCTCCGAGATGATCGGGGGCGTCAGGACGTACCGCTTCGTCGAAAGCCGCCGACGGGTGCACTCCCGGCTGAGCCGGTTTCCTGGTGGTCTCGTTGTCGCGGGAGACGCTCTGGCCAGCGTCAACCCCATCTACGGGCAGGGCCTGACGCTGGCGGCCGTGGCGGCCAACGCCCTCGGCGCCTATCTCCGCTCCGCCCCCGACGTGCACGATCCGGCCTGGGAGTACTTCCGGCTCGTCGAAGCTGTTGTGGACGGAGCCTGGCAGCTCTCCACGGCCGCCGACCTCGCGCAGCCTCACGTCACCGGCCCGTACCCCCGCGGCTACCGCGTGCAGAGGTGGGTCGCCGACAAGCTCACCGAGGCGTCCGTGCTCGATTCCGCCGTGAACACGCAGTACATGGGGGTCGTGAACATGGAGCTGCCACCGAAGGCCCTGACCAACCCCCGCTTCCTGGCCCGGGCTGCCCGCGTGCTGCTCAGCAGCTGAGGCGGCCGCGCATTTCAGGATGTGCTCTCGAACGGTGACTGGGCCGATGCGAGCAACGGCGAGTTCGCCTGCACGCCACGAACCGCTCCTGGCTGAACCGCGTCGAGGCCCAGTTCACCGCCCTGCGCTACTTCGCCCTCGACGGCATCTACCACTCCACCGACAAGGCCCGGGGCAGCAGATCGCCGCTACAGCATCCGGCGGAACGGACACGCCACCGACGAGCGCCTCCATGCCGTGATCAACAGGACGAGCATCGCTTGACCCTGCGCCGACGCCGCATCATGACGCCGCCGCCTGTCAGCTACTGCGAACTGCCGTCGTCGAGTCCAGCATTCCTGCGCTCCGCGTCAGCCTCGCAGCCCACTTCCCCGCGGGTCGGTCTGGTGCAGCTTGTCGCCGACGGGGTCCGGGCCCTTCGGCAGCAAACGGCCTCGTCAGTCATGCTGCGGTGGCACCAGCCTCCGCTGATCATCATCCGGTGGCAGAGATCAATGTCCCGGTCTTTGGTACCCGTCTCAAGGGATCTGGTCCGTTTGGCTTGTCGTCTCGGACAGATGGGCCGGTGGCTCCGTTCCGAAGCAGGGCCCGGTCGTCAGCGACGCTCGCCGTGGCCGCCCTACTGGAACCGTCGCGGCAACCCGGATAACGACCGGGGATCGACTGGGCGAGACTCTTCCCATGAAAGTCAGATGCCTGCAGATCATCCACCCCGCTGCCGACATCCCCGTCGCGGAGTACGACGGGATCCGGGTGGGCGGTGTCTACCCGGTGGTGGAAGTGGTCGCCAACGACACCGATGTCCAGATCCGCGTGCTCGGCCCCGGCACAACCGACCCCGGACTGCTCTGGGATCCCGCCGACTTCGAGACGGTGGACACCCGAATACCTCCCGGCTGGACCCTCGTAATCGCCGACGGCCACACCCGCCTCGCGGATCCCCGCTGGCAGCGCCCCGGATTCTGGACCGACTACCACCACAGCGACCCGCAAGCCCTGGCCGACTACAAGCACGTGAGGCACGAACTCCTCGCCGACGAGCGGGCGAGGGAGTTCACCGAAGAAGCGATGCCTCCGGCACCCGCAGGGGACGTGTGTATCCGTGATGGGCGGATGCCGGTTGGAGAGGGCGTGGAGATCGCTGAGCCGGTGACCGGCGACTACCCGGCCGCGCCCCGTCTGCCGCTGCTGACCGCAGCCGAGGCCCGCGACACCATCGGCCATCTACGCCTGCTGGAATCCCTCGATCTCACCCATCAAGGAGAGGCCGCAGGTCAGTTTGCGGCAGACCTGGCACGCCGCCTCTCCTCCGAGTAGCCCACAGCCAGCTGGTGCCACGGTGTCCTCCTTGCGCCTCCCCCACGTGGTGCCGCATTCAAGGCGCCACACCTGGGGCGTTCCAGCGCAGGGGCCGGTGACCACCCGCCGGCGTGCCGTGGCACACTCCTCCCCGTATCGCACGGGTCCACCCTTGCGACCTGGGAAGGAACACTTGTGAGCAGGACGAAGAAGGCAGCTGTGGTCATAGCGGTGATCGCGCTCGGAGCCACAGGCTGTGGCACGAACGCCACCAGCACCGGCGCCGGTGCGACCGCGGCTCCGCCATCGGCAGCAAGGACGGTATCGCCGCGTCCCGCGGGCACCGGTCCGCTCACGAAGGACGTCGTGCGTAGCGACCTCGACACCTCGGCCGCGGGTGCGGGTCTTCCAGCGAACGCACCGGAGTTCGCCGGCATGAACGAGGATGCTCCGGCCGGCTCTCCGCGAGCGTGCGGTGTCGGATACAAGGGATACAGCACCAAGATCGCCCCGGTCGATACGGCTCGCTTCGACAGGATGGTCGGCGAGCTGCGCGGACGCGACTGGCAGCAGTCCGGGGAACGCACCGAGCGCAAGGGGAAGGATGGGGCGGTCTTCGAAGCCCGTGTCATTCTCAAGCAGCGGGGCTGGACTGTGGTGACGCAGTACCGGGCTTTGCGGCAGGAAGGCGACATCACCTTGATGGCGTACGACGACGCCTGCATGAAGAAGAACGGCGGAGCGGATCCGCTCAGCTGACCCCGTCGCCCCCAGATTCTCTCTCCGAGCACCTGTGCGGGGTGTTCGGGCTGGTGCCGCCTGGTGTTGGACGTTCGGAGGCCGGTGTCACTCGGAGTGCTCGATGGGCTGCTCGATAGCACCGTGGTCGCAGCTCGGGGAGCACCTCAGTGCCGCACTCGCTGACGATGCGGGCGGTGTGGTCCAGCCGCCCGCCTTCCTCGAGGACGGCGGTAGAGCTGCCGACACTGTCAGGGGGTGGGGCTACGGTACGGCGTCGTGGACATTGGTGATCTTGACTATCGGGTCCGGACGCAGTCCGGTTGCATCCCGCCGCTTCTGGTCTCCCGGCTTCTCGACCTCGGCCATGCCGAGTTGGTGGAGTCGTGGGCCGCTCGTGGGGAATGGTTCTGCGCGGAAGGGTGGGCACGGCTGCTGGCCGGTCAGGGCCGCGAGGAGCAGGCGCTGGAGGTACTCGCCCCGTATGTCGCGACGGGCTGGTGGACGGCTGTCAGTGCCACGGTGGAGTTGCTGGAGAGCTGGGGGCGGGCCGATGACCCCTCCCCTGCCCCCTGCCGTGCCCCCACCGCAGGTGGACGGGAGAGTAACAGCAGGCAGGGACGCCCTGGAGAACCGGGGCGCACCGGTTTTGAACAGGGTCGGTACAGCCGACCCATGGACCACGACGATCTTCAGGACGACGAGCACCTGGCCGCCTCGTGTGCCCCCGATGAGGGCTGCCTGATCGCGGGCCGCCTGTGCATTTCCGTGCTCGGACTCGTCTGCGCCGGATGGTCGGCCAGCGGGCCGGTAGGTCCTTCCGGACCAAGCGGCTTCCGCACAAGAGCCCTGGGACATCTGGCCTTGGCGTCACGAAATCCTGCTCGGCAGGGGCGTCACCCCTCGGCTCGGACTGGCCGAAGGCCGTCGCCGGACTGCAAGCCACACGAACAACGCGGGTCTGCACGGCGACGGCCCACGGGGTCGCAGAGGCGTTTCACACGGCGGTCCTCGGCGAGTGTGCCGCCAGGGCTACTGCGGAATCAGCGTGCCTTCATCCTCCCAGAAGGAGAGTCCGCGGCGGATGTCCTCCCGGATGTACGGCATGGGAGGGAAGCCCTCAACGGTCAGCACGTACTTCTCGGCTGCGCCGGACACCTTGAAGGAGAAGGTGAAGTCGCAGGACTTGAGAGTGTAACCTCGGGCTTCCCCGGGCGTGAGCGCGTCGTTACCCAGGATCTTGCCTGCGTCGTCTGTCACGCGGACTTCGGCCCCGGCCTTGACCTTGGAGTTCGGCGGGACCGTGCACGGCTTGCCGGTCGCGGGGCCCTTGCCGTCCGTGGACAGCTCAACGGAGACCCGCCCGTTGATGGCGAGAGTCACCGCGGAGGGTGAAGCGCTGGGCGGCGCCGAGTCTTGCGCGTCGTTCGTCGTGCCAGAGCAACCGACGAGCCCCGCGATGCCGAGTACCAGGCCGCCACAGACCCACAGCTTTCTCATTCTTCCCACCCCTTGTGACCTGCATCGGACTGCCCTGCGCAGGTATCGTGCACCCTACACATCCACGCGAACGAGCCACCATCAGAATGGGCGTTGGAGCCCGACCCTTGCCCTGGCTCTCACAGTCCACGCCGGCGGGCGCTTGCGGCCGCCGGCCACCGACGGGCCGGGAGGCTGTTCCGTCGGGACCGCGCGGCCCGGGGCATGCTGACAGCCCCGCGGCGCCACTGGGACCGGCACGCTCCGGACGCCGACAGCGAGACGACCACCGACAGCAGCGGCGTGGTGATGGTCCTGCAGGTCGCCGCGTCATGCGCAGCGAGCGCCATGTCGCCGATTCCCTCGTGCACGCTGATGTCGATGCGCTCCTGAGCCCCTGAGTCTCCCCCGCGCTGCCGGGTCGAGCGAGCCGACCTTGCTAGGAGATGATCCCGTGCGTGGCGGAAGAGGCGGATACAGATGCGGACGATGCTCGTGCGTGGGTGAGCGACTGGGTTGGACGTTCGGACTCATAGCGGAGGATCCACCTGCGTGGGATGCGGCGCTTGTCCATCTGATAGAAGCCCAGAGAATGGGGGTCGCCGAACAGATCGGCCGACGACCGAACCGCCCCCGCACCGGCACCCCCGGATAGAGCGCCATGCCGGACATGGCCCCGGGCCAGCAGCAGTCCCGCGGCAGCGCCGCGCCGGAACGACGCGCATGCGCCGGAACGGAGCTTCCGGCGCTGCAGTCACCGCCCGGGCGCGTCAGAAAGAGAGGCGCAGCCGAGCCGTGACGCCCACACCCGAACGGGTCCAGACGTCGGACATCACGGTCTCGCCGCCACTGGCCCGGAGGCGATTTCCTCGAGGAAACTCGCGTCGCGGAACGTCCTCAGTGCCTTTCCTCGGGTGCCGCCCAGCTTCTCCAGAACCTGGTCCTTCGTCAGGCCCGTACGGCGCAGTCCGACACATCGCCGGGCCAGTGCCAGTCGTTCCGGATAGTCTTCCGGGCATTCGTAGAAAGAGGCGTCCTGGAGCAGGTCCTTGACGGAATCGAGGGACCGACCCATGGTGCGTCCGATCTCCGCCCTGGTCAGGCCTGCCCTCTTGTGCCGCAGAGCCTCTGCTGCTGCAAGACGTCGTTCGTTCTGCAGATTCTCGTGGTGCTGCGAGGCGACCCCCGCGGTCTTGCGGGCCCGGTAGAGCAGACCCTCGACCTGTGGAAAAGTCAGGCCGAGCCGTGCGGCGATGTCACGATTGGCCACGCCTTCCCCGTGCAGTCGCAGTGCTTGCTCCTCGCGGTCCTGACGCAGCAGCCGTTCCTGCTCCCGCTCCTGCTTCTTGCGTCGCCCGATCTCGTCCTTGAACGCACGTCGCAGAGAGGCTTTCAACGATCGGGCCCAGCGGAGCTGTTCCTGCTCTTCTCGCATCTGCTCCCGGACGAAGTAGCCGTACCAGAACGGCATCCGCTCGCCCAGACCGCCGCCGGCGCTCCTGTCCCACCGGAACATGGGGTACTGCTCGTGCCTTCTCCGCAACACCCTCAGGACCGACTCGTCCGGGGTGTAGCCGCCGTCCTGCCGCATCAGGAGCCGTTGCTCGTCGGTGAGTGCCTCCATGGCACTGGACCAGGCCGTCCGGAGCCCGGCGGCCTCCGCCAGGGCCACGAGTACTTCCCAGTCCCACTTGGGCACGGTGAGCCCGAACTGGGTGCTGCCGTCGGCTTCCCAGCGGTTCACCTCCGCCATGACGTACACGGCGAAGCCGGCGACGTTCCACGCCCGCACGACGTCGTGCCACATCTTCGCGGCGGCCGTGGGTAGATAAGCAACCCGGTGACCCTCCACGTCGAAGGCCACCGCCCGCGCGTCCCACCGATTGCACGGTTCGGGCACCAGCTCGGCTTCGACCTTTTGGGCGACGGAGAATCTACTCAGCGATTCCTGGAAATAGAACGCCCCTGATGCGTAGTACACCCCAGCCGGGTGGCCGTAGTGGTTAAGCAGAATCTGGCCAGCAGGCCTGATGTACTCCCCGGGCTGACGCGTATGGATTCCCACAGCGCCCCTCCCCCCCCTTGAGTTGCGCGCACCCTCTGCGAACTGGTCCGGCCATTCTCGAAGGTGTCTTCCGTTCGGTCGGTTCACTCCGATGAGATGGCCTCCGACCTGCACTGTCGTACCGATCCTATGCCCGCCCCAGGTCTCGTCGACAGGCCGGACCCGGCATCTGGCGGGAGACCTCGGCGCCATAGACCTCAGCCAGGTGGGCCTGGACCTCGCCGGTGGTAAGGCCCTTCGCGGACAGCGAGATGACCGTCTCGACCACACGGGTCAGACGCCTCTGCCGTTTCTTGACGATCTTCGGCTCGAACGAGCCGTCGCGGTCCCGGGGCACGGATATCTCCACCGGGCCGACGTCCGTGAGCACGGTCTTCGCGGATCAGCCGGTCATCCACCGCCCTCACGGGCTGAGGCTCGGCAGGCTCGACGGTCTCGGCCTCGGTCACGTTCTCACTGGTCATCGATGCATCCTCCATGATCGGGAGTTACACCGAACGATTTACAGTCCCAAACCCGGGGTTCCACCGTTCGATTGACAGACCTCCGGGGCCCCACACAATTCCGACCTTGCCTTGTGCAAGCTCGAACAAGGCGCACGAAATCGTCGCAAGTGCCATGGCAGCGCGACTCAGACGACCAGAATTTCACCCGTCGAGGAAGTACGCTCACTACTGACAGGAGGGCGGGGCCCTGCGGCCCCCGCCCACCCCCTTCCTCCCGGGGCTATTGGCATGAAGATCACCCGAGGGCGCGGCGGGCGGGCCGAGATGTTCGTGATCGACGAGCCATGGAACGCCTCCTACGCCCAGCGGCTCGCGGACGGTGGGTGCGACGCCATGGTGGTCGGGGCACCCATGCGCCGCAAAAGGGGTCCTGAACTCTCTTTCCTGCCGAGCCTTTCCGGGCTACGCAGTCTCCGTGTCCTCGACGGGATCACGGACCTCTCCCCAGTGACGCGGTGCGCGGACCTCGAACGACTGCAGCTGCCCCCGTCCGCCTTGCATGCCCTGGATCTGTCCGGCCTCACCGCACTCCGAGACCTGGAAGCCCCCTGGTCCGCCGTAGCCGGCAGCCTGCACGCACTGACGTCGGTCGAGAACCTCGTGATCGTCGGCTGGAAGGGCGCCTCGCTTTCCGCACTGGGCGCCAAGCCCGCCCTCCGCAAGCTCCGGATCGAGTCGATGCGGAATCACGTCACCGACATGGAAGGCGCGGACTGCCTTCCGCACCTTGACGAGCTCCGCTTCTACGACGGCCGCCTTGCCCGTCCCGAGTTGCTGTCCGGGGCCACGGCGTTGACGGACCTGTCTCTGCTCTCCACGAAAACCGATGCGATCACGTTCGCCTCCGGACTACCCCGACTGCGGCGGCTGGAGCTGGAGAACAACGGTGACATCGCTTCGCTGACTCCGATCGCCGCCCACCCGGCCATCGACGAGGTGACCATCTCCGGCTCAACCCGGGTGGTCGACGGGGACCTCTCGCCGTTGCTCACCAACACGCGGTTGTCCTTCGTCTCAGTCGAACGAGAGCACGCGCACTACAACCACTCACCGCACGAGGTCCGCAAGGGCTGACGGGAATCCAGCAGGCAGCAGACACCAACGCGGTTCAATCCGTCAGCAGCTGCCGACCGAACGAGCACCGCACCAGCAGGACTCCCCCACAGGACGGGGCCTGCCAATAGCACGCCACTCCTGACCAACCATCACTACCGCAGGCTCACTGTCATGAAGCCGACATCGGAGCCGGCGAGCGCTGCCGGTCGTCGAGCTCGGCCAAAAGCCGCTCCATGACGGCGGCACCGTCCTCGCACGTCGATGATCGCTGGGTGAACGCTGGCATCGCTGGTGATGAGTATCTCGACTTCGTCCGCGCGGGCCGTACCGTGAGGTCGGCGGAGTCGTGAGCGGAGGGCAGGACTGTGCCAGGCTTGGGGGCCCTGTGTGGCGTCGTTCGGGGCGCTGGCCGGTGGGCTCCGCCGGTCGGGTGATGCGCTACCCCGGACGGCGGCGGGTCGCACCGCCACCGATCTTCGAACAGACGCATCATTCTGGTCGTTGCTGACTCCCACTTCCCTGAAGACCTCCTCGACGCCCAGCGTGCCCTTCACCGGGCCCGGGCCGAGTACGAGGCGCTGTGCCGCGCCCTGACGTGGTCGGTCGAGCCGATGGACGGCCGGCCCGGCGACCAGGCGGCCGCCGAGCACCTCTGGGTCCTCTTGCGGGAGCTGTCGCTCCAGGTATCCACCCACCCGCACTGGGCGACCGTGGAGGTCGGGGACCGGATGCAGGCGCGCCTCGCCTCAAGCTGCCGGCCCACGTCGACGCGGCGGCGCCGGCCGACGTCTCGGCGTAGTGGGGGCGGGCCGTGCTGTCGATCTCCGAGCGGCTCGCGAACGGAGGTGTCAGGCGTCCGTGATGGTGGCGAGGGTGCTCTGGAGCCGGCGGATTGCGTCCTCGGCTTCCGTGTACTGCTGGGAGGTCGGCGGGACGGCGCCGAAGGTGGGGCCGTCTTCTGCCGGAAGGGCGCGCCAGTGCAGGACTGGCGCGAGTGCGGTGACAGCTGCGCCCAGGAACC
Source organism: Streptomyces sp. NPDC048338 (assembly GCF_043201055.1). Classification (NCBI taxonomy): domain Bacteria; kingdom Bacillati; phylum Actinomycetota; class Actinomycetes; order Kitasatosporales; family Streptomycetaceae; genus Streptomyces; species Streptomyces sp. NPDC048338. The sequence goes on along the minus strand of NZ_JBICYQ010000002.1, from coordinate 606,214 downwards.
AGGCGAGGCGCCCGTGAACGTGGGCCAGGGCGATGGCCAGTACGGCGAGTGCTTCCCGAAGGTGTGCCAGCCGGTCGACCGCGGACAGTGCTTCTTGGGTTGGTGAAGCGCCGACGGCCGCTTTCAGGTCGGCGGCGGCCTTGGCGGCAACGTCACGGTCGGCGACGGCCGGGACCCACGCCTGAGCGCGAATCTGCTGTTCGGCTTCCTCCGCAAGCTCCTCGATAACTCTCCGCATGTCCACGCCCGTCACCCTAAGTCTGGCCTCGCTCATCAGCGAGGACGGAGCGGTAGGCCCGCACGTCATCCAGCCACCCTGGTCGCCGACCGGTGAGACGTGACGGCCGGACCCGTCCCCCAACCGGACGGGATCCGCGTGGCCAAGGTCCGCGGCAAGCCGCCCGGCTGCCCGGCCGCCCGGCCGCCCGGAGTGAGTCGAGAGACTCCAGCAGGCTCAGGTACCCCACGGTGTCGCGTGCCTCAGATGCGGTCAGCAGCGGAAGGCGGGGCTCGGTCGGATGGTCGCCGGTCATCGGCTCTGCATTCTCCACACGGGGTCAACCGCCAAACGGCTGTGCAGGACACACCCCTCCGTCGGCACAGGGAGGCGGTCCCGGACCGCTCAGGCGCGGGCGGTCCGGGGCCTCTGCTGTACCCACCCCGTGGCACTGGGGCGTCAGGCACGCGTCAGCCTGCCACCAGGCGAGCTGCCACCTGCGGAGGCGTGCTCCCTCCGCGACTCCCCGCGGCTTCCCTCTGAGTCGGGCGCGCGTCGGGCACGCAAGGGCGCGGTCTGCGATGATGCCCGCGTATGCGGCTCGGCCGTGACGTGATCAGTGTGGGGGGCACCGTGGCTGCGTTGGGCTTCTTCTTCATCATCCTGCCGTGCCTGGCCATCGCAAGCTTCACCTGCTTCGCCGCTTGCCGTGCTCGACGGCAAAAGGTGTTCAAAGCCCTGGCGTATGTGTGCCTGTCCGTTGGCGTCATCTGCGGGCTGACTCCTGTAGGGGTCCTGATCTGGGCTTCCACGCTCTGAGTGCTTTCCAGCGGCTTCGTCACCTCGCATCTCAACCAAACGCTTACCCCAGCTCCCATCCCGTCTGCCGTCGACCCACACACCGTGGAGCAGGCGCGGCGCCGGGCGTCCAGGTGGAGCGCGCCACTGTACGAACGACCTGGACGCCCGGTGCCGTGTCTCCGCGGCTCTGCCTGGGTCGACGGAAGACGAGATGGGAGTTCCCCACCGACACACCCCACCGGTCGGCACCCGCGTACAGAGTCGGCGGAGCATCCACTCAGGCAGAGCACCGTTCGGAGGCTTTGAGGGCGCCCTTGCAACCAGGGGCCCGTCTGGTTTGTCCTGTCGGGTGTGACCTCACAGATACCTCGCCGCCGACAGGCGGAACGGCGCGGCCTCCGCCTGTGGAACGTCGGCCTCGTCCTCGCCTTAGCCTTCACCGCCGCAGTGCTGACGGCGGGCTTTGTCTTCTACGCCGGCTGGGACCTCCTCGGCGCCCGGCAGCTCCAGAAGCAGCCGAAGCTCGACTCGAAGACACTGTTCGACCTGGTGAAGCTGTCCTTCGGGGTCGTCGCCGGCGCCGGTGCCCTCGTCGCCCTGGTCGTCGCCTACCGGCGCCAGCGCGTCGACGAGGACGGCGCCCTGCGCGACGCCACCCGCCTGCACACCGAACGCTTCACCACAGCCGTCTCCCAGCTCGGCGACGACTCCGCCGCAGTCCGCCTCGGCGGCGTCCACGCCCTGGCCGGCCTCGCCGACGACGCCCCCACCCGCGAACTCCGCCAGACCTGCGTCGACGTCCTGTGCGCCTACCTCCGCCTGCCCTACACCGCCGAAGCCGACCTCCCGGCCGGCGACACCAGCGCCCACCACGCCTACCTGTCCCTGCGGGAGGTCCGCCACACCGTCATCCGGCTCGTCCGCGACCACCTACGACTGCCGTCCGAGCACCCGCACTCCTGGCGCGGCCTCCATCTGGACTTCACCGGTGTCGTGTTCGACGGCGGAGACTTCTCACGAGCTGTGTTCTCCAGCGGGACGGTCGACTTCACCGGGGCGAAGTTCTCCAGCGGCAGGGTCGACTTCATCGGGGCGGAGTTCTCCGGAGGAATGGTCGACTTCACCAAGGCGGTCTTCTGCGGAACCAAGGTCGACTTCTACGGGGCGGAGTTCTCCGGATGCGTGGTCAACTTCTCCGGGGCGGAGTTCTCTGGAAGCATGGTCAACTTCTCCGGGGCGAAGTTCTCCGCCGGTGGGGTCGGCTTCACCACGGCGGTCTTCTCCAGAGGCATGGTCAACTTCTCCAAGGCGGAGTTCTCCGGAACCCCGGTCTCCTTCATCGAGGCGGAGTTCTCCGGAGGCACGGTCGCCTTCACCGAGGCGAAATTCTGCGCTGGCACGGTCGCCTTCAGCAAGGCGAAGTTCTCTGCTGGCACGGTCTCCTTCACCAGAGCGGGCTACTCCGGAGGCACGGTCAACTTCACCGAGGCGGAGTTCTCCGGAGGCACGGTCTCCTTCATCGAGGCGGAGTTCTCCGGAGGCTCGGTCGACTTCACCGCGGCGAACTTCTCCGGAGGCACAGTCATCTTGGCCAAGGCGCACTTCTCCGGAGCTACAGTCGCCTTCATCGATGCGCACTTCTCCGGAGGCACGGTCGACTTCACCAGAGCGCAGTTTGTCCAGGGCACGGTCGACTTCGGCTCACCAGAGTTCTCCGGGGGCACGGTCGACTTCACCTTGGCGAACTTCTCGGGAGGCACGATCGACTACAACTCGGCGATTTTCTCCGGAGGCGCGGTCGACTTCACCCTGGCATCGGGCATGTGTCCTGCTTGTATCTCTCTTTCTTCGCCGATGCCCGGACTCACCCTCTCCGACCCGTGGCGCCTACCTGCCTAATGTCGGTGCGCCCTCGATCAGGCCGACCTTCGGCGGCCGTGCTTCTTCTCGGGAGCCTTCTTGGCCGCCGCCTTCTTCGCGGGCGCCTTCTTCTTGGCCGCGGCCTTCTTCTTCGCCTTCGGCATAGCGTGGACGGTGCCCGGCTTCCCGCTGGTCTCGCCGCGGGCTTCCCTGGCCTCCTGGACGGACTGCTCCAGCGCCGCCATGAGGTCTACGACCTCCCCGGCCGGCGCCGCCTGCTCACCGCCGACGGCCTGGGGCTCGCGGTGCTCGGCCTTGGCCTCGATGACCTCCACCAGGGCGTCGCGGTAGAGGTCGGTCAGCTCCAGCTCGTCGAGCGTCTCGACCGTCATCGAGTCCATGAGCGCCATGGCCCGCTCGATCTCCTCGTCCGACAGGTCGACCGCCTCGGGTGCGAGCTCGGACGGGTCTCGGATCTCGTCGTCCCAGCGCATCGTGTGCAGCACCAGGGCGTCGCCGACGGGGCGGACGAGGGCGAGGCGCTCCCGGCCGCGCATGGCGCCCTTCGCCACGGCCACCTTCTCCGTGCGGCCCAAAGCCTGCCGGAGCAGGGTGTACGGCTTGGCCGCGACCTGGCCGTCGGCGCTGATGTAGTACGACGACGGCGTCGCCGTTCGAAGCGCCTTCCACGTAGAAGGACGCGACGTCACGGAGGACGGTCGCGGGATGGCGCGCGAACTTCTCCCGATCTCGTGTCCGAACCCCGACTCCATCGTCGAGGCTGTCGTTCACCCGGCGCGCAGGATCGATGGTGGCGAGGTGGTCCGCCACCCTGCGCACGTCGTCGGGCATCAGGGCGACCAGGACCTCCGTCTCGGGCGCCGCCGGGACTGCCCACGCGCGATCAAGAAACCGAACCGCTGGCCCGTCCTGAGAACCCGTGCCAGCCAGACCACGGTCCGGCCCATCCGTTGGGCCCACCACCCGAGCTCGAAGGCGGAGAGCAGTTGCAGGGCCGGTCGGCCGGCGTTGCAGGGAACACGAGCCCAGGCAACATCCTGACCTCTTCTATTTCCCTGAGACCGGGCAGCGACCGTCTCCTATGCTCTGGCCGTGGATGGATATCAGGGCCTGACTGCATTGATCGAATCGGCCTGGGCGGAGCTGAACAGCGCCGATGCGGGCCGCCGGGACCTCTGCGCGATATCGTCAGCGACGTCCAGGACACAAACCGTCTGGCGCAGAACGACGTCGAGCGATCCGTCGAGCGTCTCGTCAGCGTCGCGCTCTCCGGCGAGAGCTACGAAGTGCGGGAGTCTGCGTTGCACGCAGTCTGCACGGCCTCCACGCACTACGAACTTCCCTATCGAGTGGTGGAGCCGCTCGCAGCCGGGGCAGACGGCTTCGAATCCCTGCTCCTCGCCTACGTCCTGGCCGTCCTCGGCTGCACTCACGACCAGGCAGCGCTGCCGATCGTCGAGCGGTTCCTCCACCACCCTCACTCCGAGGTCCGCTGGGAAGCCTCGGAGGCGGTGACGGAACTCCACTGGCACCGAGAGTCAGCCCCCGGACAAGACGGCGTAGTTCCTGCGGCTCAGCGGATCAGTCGTTAAGGCAACTGCATTGGCCTGCTGTTGGCCCCCAGCCAGTGGCACAGGGCGTTGTTGCGTCGGTAGACACACCTCAGGTAGCTGCCAGGGTTGTCGTAGACGGACAGTTGCGAGTTGTCCAGGATGTCCTGGGCGGTCCGCACGCTTGTCACAGCGCCTATGAGTTCCGGGGCGTGGGCAGCTGCGTTAATCGCGCGGCGGGCCACTGGTCCGTAAATGCCGACTCCTTCGCTCAGGTCGGCGGTGAGTGTGGCCAGGGTGTCGACGGTCGCGCGGGCGGTTTCGATGTCGAGGAGGTCGTGAATGCCGTCGCGGCTGCGCGCATCGCCAGCGCTGACTACCGAGCGCATGTGGCCGTACTGGATCGCCAATGTCACCAGGCCGCCAGGGCGGCTGGCGATGTGCCAGGCCGGCGTCCGTCTGAACGGGTCGGTGCCGATCGATCCATGTGGATCTTCGGGGGCGGTCTCATGCGGAGGGTTTCCGTGGTCTCTTCGCTCTCGTCGTTGTCTTCCTCCGCGAAGGGCTTGCCGGCCCTTGGGGAGAGCATTGAGACCTGCCAGGCGTCTTGTGACCTCGAGCAGGTGCAACCGCCCCGTCCAAGACTCACGTCTGTGCGGTCAGGATCTATGAACTGCGAGGCCAGATTGCCCCGTTCACGCCCGCCACGCTTGCGCATCCAGCAGATTCCGCGACGGCCGCCGGTTCGCCGCCGCCAGTCGGCTGAACCTTCACCAGCATCGCCTCAGAGTTGGATCACTGCTCCCATCCGGGCTGCGGCCCGCTGGTATCGCCGGGTGGACTGGGTGAGGCGCGCGACAGTGGTTGCCGCGCTGGTTGCTGCCGCAGGTCTTGCGGTAACGGCATGGGGCACCCTGAAGTCCGCGCAGGTGGCCGACGATCAGTTGACGCAGTCCAAAGAACGCATGGCGCAGGAGGACCGCAAGGTGGCCTCCCGCGCCACGACGTGGCAGAGCGGCGCATCACTGATCATCGCCAACAGGAACCTCGAAACGACGGTTGTCTATGTGTCGTTGCGGCAACCACCTAAGGGGTGGCCCGTCGTCGTGCGGCTGGGTATCACTCCACCGTGCACACGGTTTGAGGTGCCGTTGAAGCCGATCCAGGACGAGGTCGAGAGGCTCACCAGAGAGGGCTCGTGGGGCTTCTCAAGCCTCTTCGTTGGCGAGCCCTCCGGCCGCTTGTGGGAACGTAGGCCCGAGGGCGGCCTGCGAGCCATCCCTGTGGGAGTCGTCCTCGAGAACACCCACATTACCGATGTGGACCCCTACGTCATCGGCGCGAACATCGCCGACAGAGGTAAGGACGTTCTGGCCAGCCGCGCCGTCAAGACCGAGGGGCTTGAGGAATGCGGCATCAGCAACTGACCAAGATCGTTCTTGCCCAATTGGGCAAGCATCCGTTTACCCCTCTGGCACGCGGGCGACCTTCGGTACGGCCCCTGTCTCCTCGGTGAAGGTGGTGAACTGACGAAGCGCCGTCAGGACGGATGCCTCGTCGTCTCCGGCGACGACCGTCATGGGGCCGGTGGGGGACAGGGCGAGATGCTTGCCCAGGTGGAGCTCGATGAGGGCCGCGGCCCGGTACGACCCGATCACCGGGCGGTCGGCCTGCCCGGTGATCTGCACGGTGTAGGTCGCTCCGTGGTCGGACGAGCCGGTGACGGTGAGCACTGCTGCCTTCTTATCGCGTGGCCATCAGGCTCAGGAGGAACGCCCGCAGGTCGTCGTCCTGGTATCAATCGCCGCCGAACATTGCCCGGATGGATCGGGCGAGGGTGTCACCGGTGTCCGGTCGTGTCTCCTGCCGTCGCAGGAGGCCGGTCGAGGGCGCTCATCCGCATGTGACGGGTGCCGGGCCAGCGGTGTTCGTCTGGGTGAACCAGAACGCGCGCTGCGCGGTGTCCAGGTCGACCAGGTGGCGGGCGAGGTGCTGGCCAGGGTGTGCCCGGCGGTGCCCAGGCCGTCGTCGGCGAGGTCTGCGCCCGTGAGATCCTCTGTCCGTCCGGCTCGTATCGGCTTCGGGGGCCGTCTACCGCCGTCAGGCGGCGCGCCCCGGGGGTGTTGAGCCACGACCGCGGGGTGAGCCACTGTACGCCGCTTGTGGCCCGCTCGGCGTCCGGGTCGGTGTCCGGTGTGCGGCAGTGCGATGGGCTGCGAGGGCGAGTCGGTAGCCGCGTGATCGGGAAGGGCGCAACGCCTGCTGGAGTAGGGCGGGCAAAGCTCACGTGCGGAGTCAGCGCCGGGCTCGCAGCGTGAGTGACTGCCCCGCGAATGTGGCCGGGCCCCCTACCGGATCCAGAGTCAGGTCGTCCGCGAGGACTGCGACGCTGCCACCGCCGGACGAGGGCAGCCCCGAGGCGAGAACAGGGCTGAAGCTCTAGCTTTCACCCCCGTATCGAAGCCCGGCACAGCGAGACCCCGCGCGGGGCCCGAGCGGCTCACTGGGAGACTGCAACGAGTTGAGTCGTTTGGGTGGGGGCAGGATATGAACCGAAGACTGTCCGGTCTGGCATGCACGCTGAGCCTGGCGGCATCGGTGAGCGCGACCGGCTGTTCCGGCCGGTACTCCCCCTGCCCAGGGGCGGGTCAGCGGCCCGGGCGCGGCAGAATCCGTAGGCGCCGAAGCTTGCGACGATGCCCCAGACCTCGTCAAGGACCTTGCTGGTGTAGCCGCGAGCGGTGGCTTTCTGTCGGAACCAGGCTTCGAGGTTGGGCATGCGGGTTTCGTCGCCGAGGGCGCGGCGGGCGACTTCGGCGAGGGCGCGGTCGCAGCCGGTCATGACGGCGAGGATGCCGATGATCTGTTCGTGCCGGATGGTGACGCCGTAGGTGTCGGCGAGGACGGGTTCGAGGTCGGGGTGGGGGTAGGTGGGTTCGGCGCCGTGGCGGGCTGCGATGTAGAGGGCGGGCATGCCGCCTTGGACGGGGCCGGGGCGGAAGAGGCTGATGTCGGCGATGACGTCCTGTGGGTCTCGGGGTTGGAGCCGTCCGACGAGGTCCTGCTGGCCGGGTGACTCGAGCTGGAACATGCCGACGGTGTCGGAGTCCTGGATCAGGGCGAAGGCGAACTGGTCGTCGAGGGGGACGTGGTCGGGGTTGTCGAGGTCGATCTGCCGGCCGGTGATGCGGCGGATCTCCTTGACGGCGTGTGCCATCGCCGACTGCATCCTGACGTCGAGCTTGAGCAGGCCGAGGTCTTCGACGTCCTCCTGGTCAGCTTGGACCACCATGGGGTATTCGCCGCCGGGGGTGGGCTGCACCGGCAGCCGGTCCAGCAGGGTGGCGTTGGAGACGATGACGCCGCAGGGGTGCATGGCAATCCCGCGGGGCAGTTTGTCCAGCCCTTCGGCGAGCTCCCACAGCGGCCCGAACGAGGAGGAACCGCTCGAACAGGAGGTGGTGTTCCAGCGGGTTCGCGGTGGCCACGAACAGGCTGTGGTTGACCATGCTGCCGGCGCCGGAGCCGCGGGCGGCGACCCGGATGCCCATGGCGCGGATGTCGGCGACGACCTGGGCGACCGCGAGGAAGTAGGCCTCGAACCCGAGCCGGCCGATGATGCCGAGCTCGTAGTCGAGCTGGTCCATCGCGGTGCGGTCGAGGTCCAGGCCGCGGGCGACCATGCCGGCCTCGCACCGCTGACGCAGCAGCCGCATCGGCCCGGCCGCATCCGCGCCGGCGCCGACCACCGTCGGCTCGGGGAAGTGCGGCGTCCCCAGGCCCAGGTCCGTAACGGCGTCGAGGGTGCAGGAGTTCACGACGGCGGTGGTGTCGCCGATCAGGCGGGCGGCCCGGCTGCGGTCGGCGCCCGCCGCCGGGACGATCCGCTCCGCGATCTCGACCATGGCCGCACGGTTCTTCAGCCACCGCTCGCCGCAGTCCAGGCGCCGCCGGTCGACCGGCCGGAGCAACCGGGCCACATCCAGTACGTCCGCGATCCGATGCTGGTCCGGGGCGGCGTAGCGGACCGCGTTCGTCAGGCCCGCCGGGATGCCGAGACGGTCAGCCAGCGTGAGGGTGTGCGCGGCCAGGCGCAGCGAACCGGGGCCGGTGCCCGGCAGGCCCCAGCACACGATCTCCAGCCGCAACCCCGTTCCCCCGACCTCGCGCCACAGCACAAGGAGCCGCTCGGCGATGTCCGGCCGGCCGGCAGCGAGTGCCTGCAGCGGTTCCGCCGCCGGACCGAGCAGTACGGCCAAGCCGTCACCAGTGTGCTCGGCGAGCGTCTCCCAGGACGCCGCCACCGGGGCCCTGGTCGGGGAAGCCTCAGCGTGTGCAGCGGACACCAGCCGGCACAGCCGCGCCCACCCTCCGGCGTCGCCGGCGAGGAACGTGGCACGGAACGGCGCCTCAGCAACGTAGGCGCCGCCGCGCACCGGGCTCCGGCGCCGCAGGCTCGTACCTGCCGCCGGCACCGACGCGAAGGCGGCGATGCCGAGATCGACGCCGAACACCGGCCGGATCCCGGCTTCCCTCGCTGCCTTGGCGAACCGGACAGTTCCGGTCACCATGTCGCGATCAGTCAGCGCCAGCGTCCCGATCCCGCGCTCGGCAGCCCGAGCTACGAGAACCGAACCTGCGGGTGAGAGGCCCCGTAACGGGCGGAGAAACCACTCGCGGCATGTAGATGCGGAACACCCCACCCAACACGATCTCCGCCCAGAAACCCCCAAAAATGGATCAAACACCCCGGCTGAAACTCCACGCCACGCGAACTAAAATCGAACGCGCGAGCCCCGTTGATGGGTTCCCGCCCACCCCGGGCTCTCGCGTGACTGAGCGTTTCAGTTGGCCCCTGAGCGTGACGGCTGGCCCGGGCCGTTCGCGGGTGGCGCTCCGCCGATGTGTCGGCTTGCAGCGTCATGGGTTTTCTCGATACTCCGAAGCGCGGCCGATGAGTTTGAGGCTCCCGGCCATTCCCATCTCGTGACACCCCAGGAAAGGGACACCGCCATGTCGGAGCTTCTCGTCGACTTCATCACCTCGCTCGACGGCCACGCATCAGGAGAAGGATGGCCTGGGTTCTGGGGCCTCGAGGGCCCGGAGTACCTCGCATGGCTCGGCGAGCAGCCCGAGGCCACCTACCTGATGGGAGCGAACACCTACCGCCTGATGTCGGGATTCGCCGCGGGCGAGGTCCCGCATGGCCAAGACGAGTTCAGGCCCGAAGAAGAGGCGTCCGTTGACGAGCTCACGCAAGCGTCCAAGGTGGTGTTCTCCTCCTCACTCGAGGAGCCACTGACGTGGGCCAACTCCACGCTCGTCCGCGACGACGCCGTCGAGGCGGTCCGCGCCATGAAGTCGAGTGGCTCGGGGCTCCTCAGCACAATCGGCAGCCTCAGCCTGTGCCGCTCCCTGCTACGAGGCGGACTCGTCGACCGCTTCCGGGTTGTGATGTTCCCGGTGATCACCGGGGCCACGGGCGAAGAACGCATCTACGACGGCTATCCGGACGTTGCCCTCGAGATGATCGAGCATCGCACTTTCGACGGCCGCATCCAGCTGGTCGAGTACAAGCCCCTTGTGCTCGAGCACCCGCCGCTCGGCGCCCCTGCGTGACGCGTCGCCCCGTCCGCCGGTCTGGACGGCCGCCAGACCGGCACCGACGGGTGCGGGGCACGACCTGATCGGGGCCGGTCAACGTCACGACGCCCGGTCCCCCTCCCCGAACCGTAGTCCGCCCATGTGGGCCCTCCCAGGCCGCAGTCTCCGCAAAGGTTCACTTCCGGATACGGATGCGCCGCTGGAAGCTTCCCCGGGCAGAGCCTCGCGATCTGAGCGCTCTACATGGCCGATGGGGCCAACTGAAGCGCTCAGTCACACATCCCATGACGCCTATCGGCCGATCCAGAGTCAACCGGGTCGTATGCGCGCGGGAAAGGAGGGGCTGGTTCAGCGAAGGCAGGATCTAACGGGCCAACTATCTGGTCGCCCGGGCCGAGCGGGGTTGCGCGCGCAAGGCAGGCAACGGGGCGGCGTCTTCGGCTCCGGCCAGGCTTTCGCCCACGGTCAGCAGAGAGGAGCCGCACCAGCCGGCCGGCTGTGGCAGCGGCTTCCAGTTGTGGTGGCCCTCAAGGAGCAAGTGGGTCATGCCCCAAGTGCACGAGATAGTCGTCTCCCCGGTCGAGGGCGGGCTCGCATACGTCCGGCATGGAGATCGCCACTGCCGTGGGGACCGTTCCCTGCTCCATGAGCGCGACGTACTCCTCGACGCGCTCCCGCTCATTCCACATCGGGGGAACCATGGACACGACGAACTCGTAGAGGTGGACGTCCGCGTCGACCGCGGTCTCGAAGGTCCGGTAGTACGTCGCCGCCTGGGGCAAGGTCATGAACCTCGACCGGTTCGACCTCGACCGACCGGCCCGCACGGCGTTTTCCTTCCGGTACCGCTATGGCTCCTGGTCAGAGGGGCGGCAGCCCGTCCTCGTAGCCCTCGACCTCATAGTTCCTGAGCATCTTGGAGACGGGCTCCCTGAGGTTCCCCTGAAGGAACGGGACCGCGTTGTCCAGGTACTCACGGGCGTCGAGGAGGCTCTCCAGGACCTGGAAGTACACCGCGCCAGAGGTGTACTCGGTGTCCACTTCATAGACCTCTTCGACGAAGCAGAAACACCGCCTCAGCAGGTCCTCGTCCCGCTCCGGCGCCGCCAGGGCGGGCAGGAGGACGGGCCTGACCAGCCCGTCGAGCAGGATCCCGTAGAGGTCCAGGTCGGTGTCCGAGGCCGGCAACGCCTCGATCGGCGCGCCCCCGTACCCGTCTGCGTCCTCGTCCTCGTACATCTCCTCCAAGGCGGCCCTCGTCTCGGGAACCCAGTCGAGCAGCTGCCCGAGGAAATGGTCCGCGATCATTCCTGATCACCCTTTCTGTCAGGCCACGATGGGTGCGGGACATCCGTCGCCGAAGAGCGCACAGCGGACGCTGTATCCCGACATCGACTCGCACATCCCGAGGGGGTCCAGGCGCGAGTCGACAGCCGACTTGGACGCCTCTCACGATCGCGGCCACCACTTCCCGGTCGCCGTGCCGGCGTCGGCCACCGCCCTGAGGCCGCGACGGCGCGTCAGGCACCACACGCTGGATCAGCTCCCACAAATCGTCCGGCACCAGCCGTTCAACAATCCCCACCACGACCGGCAGACTACCGACCCGGCCACATGAGATGCCCTCCCAGCCAACCAGGTGAATGCTCGGGTCGAAAGGCGCCTGAGCAGGGCATGCGTGGTGCTGTCAGTTGTGTCTGGCAGGGTTCGCCTTGTGAGTGATCAAGCGATGGATTCGCTTACCGCAGCAGGTGGCGACACGGCAGACACCCCCGCGCCCAGTCGACGAAGCGGGCCTCGTTCCCGGTCTGGCGGCGTGGGCTCGGAACACCATCCGTGCGGGAATTGTGGCCGGACGAATTCGCTGCCTGCCTGGCGCTCCACGCGTCCCATCCGATGAACGCGCCATCGGACACCGAGCGCTGATGTGCCCGGTCGTCCGGCGGGCCGCCTGGCGCGTGAACAGGAAGGCGCCCGCCAGAACCTTGCCCCATCCGGTCAAAGCCACGAGGGGCGGACCACGGTTCACCAGTTCGACATGATCAGCCTCCGTGAGGCAGTCTCCCTCCGAAAGCTGGCGGGCTGTGCTCAGCGCAGGGGTGAGGCAGTCGCCGCGGACCGGGAGAGACATGCCGCCGAAGAAGATCCAGGACGAACAGGAAGTTGTTCGCTGGTTCGTGGAAGGTCGCACGTACGAGTGGATGCAGCAGACCTACAAGGACAAGTACGGGATCGACACATCGATCCCCATGTGGTCCGCCTTCCGTCGGCGCAGGGGCATCGACCGGCGCAATCTTCGTGACGACAACCTGCTTCCTTGGAAGATCAACGAGGAACACCGGTACCTGTACCCGGCGATGATGCTCCGTACCGAGGCACGACTTCGAGCAGGCAAGGAGCTGACCGTTCGGGACGGCCAACGGCTGGCCAGGTGGAATGCCATGCTCACGGACGGCCGCCTCGTCGTGCACTACGACGCGTCCACAGAGCGCGGCTGGTTCTACGTCCCCCGCGAGGAGAGTGACACGGACATCATTCGCCGGCCGGCCCTGGCAGATGGAAACAGGGCTGCGGACTGAGCGCAGGCCGGCGTGGGTGTCGGGAGATCAGGCGTTCCCGCGGTCTCCCTCGCAGGCGGCAGGCGGCGCGGCTGCGTCGGGAGGCGGTGTTCGACGAGTTGGCGACCGACTTCGCGTAGGCGGTGGAGGACGAGCAGTGTGTGGCTGGGGAGGCGTGTCAGGCGCGCAGGGAAACCACCTGTCGCATGAGCTCCACCAAGGGTTGCAGCGGCCTGTGAGCGAGCCGAGCCGGCTCAATGGAGAAGAGCGTCGCCAAGTCCTCCTCCCCCGGTTTCTGCAGGGCGATCCTCAACATGGCTTCCCGGAGGTTCTCCGGGAAGCTCACCCGACTGCCGAGCATGGCGGCAGCCACGCGGGAGAACTCCTCAGCCAGTCCGGGAGGCAAGTCATTCCACCCGAGGTTTTCGGGGAGCCGGAGAGGCGCGGGGGGTTCCGGCCTCGATAGCGGGAAGGCCGAAGGCTTCTGTGCTCTGACGTCCTCGGGCAGGAGAAGCCGCAGCCGGGACCAGTCGGAGTACCTGCCTGTCATGCCCAGCGCATAGATCAAGCGCGCCAGGACGGGGCTGTCTTCCTTGACACCTCGCAGCGTGATGCGGTCGGCGTAGGCGGCCATGCCGTTGCGGCGCAGCGACTCGTCGGCCAGATATCGGGCGGTGTCCGGCGCCAAGGCCGAGGAGGCCAGCAGCAGCCCGGCTGCCTTGCCCCAACGCAGGTCACGCATGTCGCCGAGGAACTCAGGGATCCGACCTGGATACCCCCAGGCCATTTCGGCGAACAGGGCGTAGGCGACATCGGCGCCGTTGCGGGATGCGCAATGCATGGCCACCTGCACCGCGTTGAACAAAGGGTCGTCGACGACGTAGCGGATCGCTTTTGCGAGTCCCTCCGCGTGGCCGTTGGTCCTCAGACTGTTCAGCCGCTTCGCCGTGGCAGGCGGAGCCGTCTTCAGCTGGCGTGCCAAGGGCGTGCTGTCCTGGAGCTTCTCCAGGACGTTGCTGCGAACCAGCCCCAGATCCTTGCCCCGCGTCTTCTTGCCGCCGGCAGAGGGGGCATGTGCGGGGTTGTGTGCCAGCGCGATGCTTCCCGCGGAATTGAAGGTGCGTTGCTGGGGCAGCGGGCGCGACTTCGCCCGTAGGCGCCTGACAAGCTGGTTGAAGCACGTGGTGAGGTCCAGGAGGGGCGGTCCCTGCTCGACACCCGTCTCCACCAGCCGCACCAACTCCCCGGTGAACCCGGTGTGGCCATGTCCGTCGTCCGCCATGGCCAGCTCCGTCTCGCCGGCGGCGGCGATGAGGAACGTTCCTTCGACCTCGGCCTGATCCGCGACGCTGGAGCCTGAATCAGCCATCGCCGGGAAGGCTCGTGCACCGAAGCAGCAGTCGAGGATGACGATCTTCCGGGGTGCCCCCGACCGCACGATCGGCCCTTTCAACCAGTCGTAGTAGACCGCCGTGTAGCCGAGTCCCGACCGCGACCCGGGGAGGGTCAGGCACAGCGCTCCGTTGTCGAAGTCCTTGAAGCCGTGGCCGGCGTAGTAGACGAGGAGCGCGTCTTTGGCGGCGGCACCGGCCGCTTCGATCGGCTCGATCACATCAGCCGGGCCGGCGGGATTGGGGACGACGACGCAGTTCTCCGGCGGCAGCCCCCAGGATCCCTTGCCCGTCAGCATGCGCTGCATGCTGACGAGGTTGTTCAGTACGAGAGGAAGGGGCTCCATCGTCCGGTAGTCGCCCACTCCGACCAGCACGGCCATCGACCGCGACGGGTCCGGCAGTGATGCTGCGGGCTTACCCATGGCTGCTGCTGAGCGCCTGAACGATCCGGGCAGTCGCTTCGGCGTCGGACCCTTCGATGGAAACCCTGACCCCGTTCGTCTCGATGACCGCTGTGGGCGGGTTCCTACGGGTTCTTCTCCAGGTGATGTACGCGAGGGTGAAGTTGGCAGCACTCCATGTGTTGTCCGTGACGATCTGCAGCCACTCCATCGCGCCACCAGACATGTGACCGGGCATCGCGGGCTCCGAGTGCCAAGCGACGGTGGCGTGCTGCCGAATCTCGGGCTTCGCCTCGAGCCACTCCCGAAGCGAGCGAATCTCGTTCTCGGCGTCAGCACCGTCGATCTTGATCCGGAAAGACATGCAACTCCCCCAACAGACCATCGTGTGAGGCAAAAGACCTGGCCGACCGCATAGAAGCACGGTCATCCGCAGCGACCAGAGGAATCAAGCCACCTGACCCAGGCCCGCTGACCGGCAGAATCTGTGCGGGAAGGGGCACCGCGGGCCTGTCACGCACAGCCCGCCGCGTCGTGCGTACCCTCTCCCCCCGACCATGCGAAGTACGCCAATCCGCCGAGATCGATCGGCGTTGCGTGCGCATGCACGCCGAGGGGGCAGACAGGATCCAGGACGGACCCTGCGACCGGGCCGTCCCTTCTGGCACCGCCGTGGCCTGGTGGTAGTCGGGCCGGAACTCCCCGTCGGCGTCGCAGCGCCAGATCGGCGAACGGCGGGCGCGCCGGTCCTCGATGCGGGTCTCGTAGGTGTGTTGGAGGAACGGGGAGATCCGACACACACGACGACTGGCCAGGCCCTGACCGTCGTCGTCACGTCCGGCAACGTCAACGATTCCACCGTCTTCGACGACGTGACAAGACGTACTCGTCACGGGCGATCCGCCAGTCCCTGCGGCGCAGGGCCATCCGTGTGGTGTCCCCCGAGCGAGCGGGTCAGCAAGGGTCGGCCTTCGACCACGAGCTCTACGAGGCCCGCCACGTGGTCGAACGCGCGAACTGGGCGTGGCCGCTTTCGGACTTGGACCTCTCCCCCGGCATGGTCGCCCACGCCCGACGGGCCCATCCGGCGCTGCGCTTCCAGGAGGAGCGGATGAAGTCCCTACCGATCGAGGATGGCGCGCCCGGCGGCATCTTGGCGGTTCAGGGGTTGATGGCATGTTCGACGAACTGGCCGCAGGAGCGGAAGCCCAGGCGGCGGTAGACGGGCTCGCCGTCGGCCGACGCCTGCAGGACCGCGATGCGGTGGTTTCGCTCGCAGGCCGTGCGAAGGGCCGCGAGCGTGATGGCGCCGCCATAGCCGCGCCGGCGGTGGGCGGCCAGGGTGGAGATGTTGTAGATGCCGGCGACTCCCGCGTGGTGGAACGCCTCGGCGGAGCAGACCGGGCGGTTCTCCACGTAGCCCACCAGGTACCGGGCCGGGCTGGTCGCGGCCAGTGCCTGCGAAGCGGCCTGGGCGAAGAAGCGTCGGACGGTTTCGGCGGGCGGGTTCCAGTTCGCGGCGAGGACCGTGGCGTAGTCGGCGAGCTGTTCAGGCGTGGTCACGCTCCGGATGTCCAGTCCCAGGATGACGGGAGGCGGCAGGGTGTCGTCCAGTTCGGCCCACATCGCCGTCTCGCGCTCGGACGCTGGGAGACCGGCCGCCGTCAGGCGGGCGGAGAGGTCCGCCGGTGTCGAAGCGGGCCCCACCCACCAGGAGAAGGGACGGCCGGTACCGGCCAGCGTCTCCGCGGTCTTGGTGATGCGGGCCGTGACGTCAGTGGCGGTGAAGCGGGCCGCGGCAACGATGTTGAACGTGTCGTCGTCCAGGCCGCTGTCCGCGACCAAGAGGTCACTAGCCTCTGTGACGGTCGCGCTGGACATACTCCGGTGCAGATGACAGGCGTGCTCCGCCAGGTTCCGTTCCATCCTCTCCAGCAAGTCGGCTTCGGCAGGGGCGAAATCATTCATAGCGATTGATCCCAGCACGACAGGGCGAAGATCACATGCCATTTTGGGCAGCGTCACGCCGACGACCAGCCCTTTCGATGCACGCCCTAGCCCCGCCGGAACGATTCGGGTCCTGGCCCAGATCCGCAAAGCCGGCCGGCCCCGCCTGGTTACGCTGCGGCAGCCGTAAGCCCCGCGGCCTTGAGGCTGCGGCCGACGTGCGGGTTCAGCACAGCCAGCCGTAGGTGTGCTCGACCGCCCACCGTTTCGGCATCGGGGTGAAACGCCCCGCTGGCCTCATCAACCGCAGCCATGCCTATCCCCCGGGCCTCGCCTCCGGCCTCATCGCGGCCGAGCGGCTCGACATCGTCCAGGGAACCGTCTTCCGGTACTGGCGAGACCAGTTGGCAGAAGGCGACCGCCTGGTTAGCGGCCTCCGGCCAGGTGGCTGTCGGATCCGTCGCAAGGTCACTGGTAGGACGGGTCCTCCCATGCGCCGATGCTGCGGGAGCGGACCGGTTCCACGAATCGCGGGGGGACGCTGTGCGGGTGTTCGGGACCCCAGTTGGTCGCTCGGCCCTCCATGACGACACGCGCATCGGAGGTGTACCAGTCCACGAGATCGCTGTCGGACCGCACGATCCACGTGCAGCCCTCGTCCGCGTCGGCGGTGAAGTCCCCGTGCCGGATGAGGGGCGGACGCCAGAAGTACGTGCCGGGCCACATCTTTCCGTAGTTGTAGGTGAAGGCCCCCGCGAGGCAGTAGGCCTCTTCCGTGCAGGGGTGGTGGGCGAGTGGCTCCTCGCGCCAGCCTGGCTTGGCCTTGATCAGCCTGCTGTAGAACCCGGTCTTCTCGTCGCGGTGGAGCATCTTGATGTAGAGGCCCGGAACGGGTGTACCGCCGAGGTCGAAGCGCATGGGACTGCCGTCGCGGACGTCGATCCAGGGCATCCGGGAGGTCTGCAGGACGGTCAGCTTCTCGTCCGGGCGCCGGCGGTCGGCGTCCGCCGGGGTGAAGCCCCAGCCGCCGTGCTCCCGGAACAGCAGGATCTCCGTGCCCTTCTCGGCCTCGATCGCGGGGGTGAGGGCTCCGGCCGGGGCCATCCAGAAGCCCTCCGCCTCCAGGACCGTGTCCCCGACCGTCACCCGGCCGGAGAGCACGTACCACTCCGTGTCCGCCTCGTGCGCGCCTGCCGGTCGTGACCAGTCGGTCGTGAAGTGGACCTTGAGGGAGGCCGAGCCGTCCTCCTCGTCGTAACTCAGGTTGCGCTGCAGGGCGACGCCCTGCGCGTGTGCGAACTCCGCGGTGTGCCAGATCAGATCGCGCTCGTCCACAAGCTCCACGTGCGGCCGCATGGTGGCTCCCTCCGAGTCGGGTTTCCAGTACAGAACGTATCGTTAAGCGAAAAGCGATACAAGATGTAGTGTTAATTCCGTGACGCAACCCGGCCGCCCTGCGGGGCCCACCGACGAGACCCGGGCCGCCGTCCTGACCGCGGCACTGCACCTGCTGCTCGCCGAGGGCGCGTCGGCGCTCACCGCACAGCGGCTGCATTCCGCGACGGGGGTCTCCCGGTCCACGATCTACCGGCACTGGCCCACACCGGGGGCCGTACTGACCGCCTTGATCGAGGTCGCTCCCCTCAGGAGCCGCTCCGTCACCGGGGACGCCCGGAAGGACCTGCACGAGGAAGTGGACGCGTTGTGCGACCGGTTGCGCGACAAGCCGGTGGGCGCGTTCCTCCGAGCGATCGTGGCGGCGGCCGCGTGGGACGCGGATCTCGCGGAGCTGCGGCGTCGCTACGTGGACGACCTCCTGGAGCCCTTCCGGCAGGCCCTGTCCCCCACCGGCCTGCCGAAGGACGAGCGCGAGGACGCCGTCTCCTCGATCGTGGCGCCCCTGCTGCTCGACGGGCTGCTCCTGGATCGCCCGCCGGCCCGGGACTCCGCCCACCGGAAGGTCGACGAACTCCTGGACGGCGTTCCGCGGCGGTCCATGTCCTGACCGTCGGACCGCGGGAGGCGGCGCCCCTGATCGGGGTGCCCGTTCACGCGGGTCGGTCGGGCGGATCCGCTCCGGTCGAGGACATCTCCCGGCGCAGCAGCTCCAGGAACCGGAGCGCGGTCGCCGTGTCCCGCCCGCCGGCACGCTCGACCGCCTTCCGGGCGGCCCGGTCCAGGAGCGCGAGGTACCCGGCGACCAGCTCACGACCAGGGGGCTCACAGAAGAGGTGGACCACCCGCCGGTCGGTCGCGGCACGCACACGCCGCAGATGTCCGGCCTTCTCCAGCCGGTCGAGGCAGGCGGTGACGGCACCGGAGCCGCTGCCCAGGTGCAGACCGAGCCGTCCCGGGGTCAGCGGTGCCGGTGCTTCGAGGACGGCCACCAGGGCTCGCAGGTCGGTGGTGTGCAGGCCGGCCTCGCGGGCGAATCGGTGCACCAGGTGGTTCATCTCGCTGTTGAGCGCGCGGAGTTGGCGCGCCACCGAGTCCGGGGGCGCGGCGGGGGCCTCGGGCTGCTGAGTCTCGGGGCCGTCGTTCGGTCGTGTGGGGGCCACGTCCACCTGGAGAGGAGTGAGCCCGGTCGGCGTCCACCGCCGTCCGGAGGGGGCGGACGCCGGAGCCGGTGGGTGGTCAGGATCCGCTGAGGGTCTGGATGGTGCCGGCCGTGCGCAGGGCCTCGTAGCGGCTGCCGCCGGGGCGGTGGGTGGTCGTGATCGTTCCGCTCGCGTCGTCGCCGGCCCAGGTGGTGGCGAACTCCTGAAGGACGGCGACGTTGGAGGCCTGGGGCGCGCCGTTGGGCAGGGTGCACAGGGTGTCGGTGCTCGCGCCTTCCGCGTCGCAGTGCGAACCGGTGCTCAGCCGGACGCCGAGGAAGTCCCGGTGGACGTCGGTGGTGAGCTCGTGGGTTCCGGAGGCCTGCCCGTTGGCGAGGTAGGGGGGTGAGGAGATGGCGTGGATGGGGAGGTTCGTCAGGTTCAGCCCGTTGAGGGCGTTGGCCATGTTGAGTCCGACGAAGGAGTTGACGGGATCGAGGAGCACGATCCCGGCGAGGCGCTGGAAGGCGTCCGGGTAGCTGGTGCGCAGCCGGTTGGCGACGTGGCTGACCGCCTCTCCGCCGGCGGAGTGGCCGGAGAAGACGAACTTCGGGGGCAGCGGGAGGCCGGGCCGGCCGGCCTTGGCGGCGGCGTCGGCGAAGCTGCGGCCGAGCTTGTCGCGGGGATCGTCGGCCTTGCCGAAGAGGTCGGCGACGTTGTTCAGGAAGGCCGTGTTGTTGCCGAGGTTGGAGACCGTGCAGCCGAAGGTGTCGGCGGACGGCAGGGTGGGGGCGAAGACGACGAAGCCGGCGGCGGCGTAGCGACGTGCCAGGTCTTCGAGGTGCTCGTTGGCCCGGCTGAAGCCGTGCTGGAGCCAGACCGTGCCCTTGGGGGCGGAGGCGGCCGGGAAGTACCAGTCGCCGGAGCGCTTGTAGATCAGGAACGCGCAGCGGACGTCGACCGTGTTGGAGACCTTGACCACGCCGTCGGAGGCGTCCTGCTCCACTCCGGTGGCGGGAGTGACGGCGGTGGCGGTGGCGGCCACGGCGAGGGCAGCGGCGGAGAGGAGGCGCGGGAGGGACATGCGTCTGTGCGAGAAGGCACTCATGGAGGCTCCCAGGGGATGGCCGCGTGGGGTCGCGGCGTCGCCGGTCGGTCCTGGACAGGACCGAGGCTTGTTTCCACTGTCGTAACTCTGTTTCCTTCGCATCTCATTGGGCCCGAGCGGGTTCACCGCGTCAAGCGGTGTGGCGCTGATTCTTTGGCTTCCCCGCAACCGGTCCGGGGCATCCGGGAGGGCAGGCGCGGGAACCTGGTGACGGAACATCCGCGCTGGTCAGACACACGCTGCGGCGGAGGGCGGCGAAACCGGGCACCGAGGTCGACGCCGGGTCGCCATGACCGGGCAGTCGGATGACCACCCGGTCATACTCGTGGCCGTCCGCCCGTCGTGTCAACGCGGATGCCGTACCCGCTCGTTCACTTCCGGGACCGGGGGGGCGGCACCGGGACCGCACGGACGCGGGGTGGACGCACGCATGCTTGCCCCGGCCGCCGTCGAGGGGCGGGAAGGACGTCGGGCGCACCTCGTCAGCGGGACAGGTAGCGACCTGCGGGGGTGGGGGTGACCTTGCCGTCGCGGTAGGCGATGTGGCCGCCGACGACGGTGGTCGTGGGCCAGCCGCGGAGTTCGCGGCCCTCGAAGGGGCAGTGGTCCTGACCGGACAGCAGGAGATCGGCCGTGACGGTGCGCACCTCGTCCAGGTCGGCGACGACCAGGTCGGCGTCGGAGCCCACCATCAGCGACCCCTTGCCCGGGAGTCCGTACGCGGCGGCCGGGTTGGCGGAGAGGAGTTCCGCGACGCGGCGCAGCGGGAGGCCGCGCTTGTGGTGGCCCTCGGACAGCAGGATGGGGTAGAGCAGCGCGGTGCCGCCGAAGCCCGGCAGGGCGGGCCACAGGGCGTCGCCCTTGGACTCCTCCATGCAGCAGGCGTGGTCGGAGGCCACCCAGTCCACGGTCCCGTCGAGCACTCCGTCCCACAGGGCGTCGTTGTCGGCACGGGTGCGGATGGGCGGGTTGACCTTGGCGCCGAGGCCTCGGCCGCCGGCGTCCAGGCTGTCGTGGTCCAGGCACAGATGGTGCAGGGTCACCTCGGTGCGCAGGTCCAGCCCGGGCGAGGCCGCGCGGGCGGCGCGGGCTCCCGCCAGGGCGGCGGCGCTGGACAGGTGCAGCAGGTTCACCGGGCAGCCGGTGGCCCGGGCGAGGGCGGCGGCCTCCGCGATGGCGACCTCCTCGGTCAGCGGCGGGCGGCCGTCGTGGTAGGCGCGGAGAGTCTGCGGATCGCCGGCGCTGCGCACCCGGTCGATGAACAGGCGCATCAGTTCGGCCTGTTCGCAGTGGAGCGAGAGTGACACCCGGCCGCGAGGGCGTGCGGCGCCG
This sequence comes from Streptomyces sp. NPDC048338, assembly GCF_043201055.1. Classification (NCBI taxonomy): domain Bacteria; kingdom Bacillati; phylum Actinomycetota; class Actinomycetes; order Kitasatosporales; family Streptomycetaceae; genus Streptomyces; species Streptomyces sp. NPDC048338. The sequence goes on along the minus strand of NZ_JBICYQ010000002.1, from coordinate 584,884 downwards.
GCGGCCGCGACCGCCTCCATGAGCTGGTAGAGGTGGCCGAGGTCGTACTCCTCGCCCTCCTCGGCCATCCGGAAGCTCCGGGCGTCACGGGAGTCGGCCGCGAGGTTGAAGCCCTTGTAGAACATGTAGTACTTGAAGGAGCTGACGCCGTGCTCGGCGACGAGGGCGGGTATCTCGCGCACCTGGGCGGTGTCCATCGGGGCGAGGTGGAAGCCGTAGTCGGTGTGGCTGCGGCCTTCGACGGCGGCGAGGACCTCCGGGAAGATCTCGCCGTAGGCCCCGGTCCGGTCGAGGTAGTGCTCGCCGGTGCGGAAGTAGGAGAGCACGCTCGTCGCTCCGCCGACCAGGGAGGAGCGGGTCTCCTCCGCCGCGTCCTGCTCCAAGGAGCGGTAGATGCCGAGGTGGAAATGGGCGTCGACCGCACCGGGGAGGACCACGCGCCCCGCGGCGTCGATCACCTCGTCCGCCTCGGCGGCGTCGATGCCGTCGGCGAGCGCCGCCACCTTGCCGTCGCGCACCGCGAGGTCGGCGGAAATCTCTCCGAGGTGGGGCTGGACGAGCGTGCCGTTCTTGATGAGCAGGTCGTATCGAGGCATCACAGGCCGGGCGGGCCGCGGACGGCGCCGCCCGCACCCCCTTCCGCATCTCCGAGGAAACGACGTTTCTCTTCTGCGTGACGGAGAGTCATGCTAGCTTTTCGGAACAGCGTTTCGCAAGGAGAAACAACGGTCCCCGCCTCGTGAAGGTGAGTCCCATGGCCCCCCTCCCCCGCCCCGCCCCGCTGAGCGGGGTCACCGTGCTGGACTGCGCCACCCTGTTCGCCGGGCCGCTGGCCGCGACCGTGCTGGGCGACTTCGGCGCCGAGGTCATCAAGATCGAGCACCCGGTCCGCCCTGATCCGGCCCGCACGCACGGCCCGGCGAAGGACGGCGAGGGGCTGTGGTGGAAGATGCTCGGCCGCAACAAGCACACCGTCACCCTCGACCTGAGCCGGCCCGCCGGCGCCGAGCTGCTGCTCCGGCTCGCCGCGCAGTCCGACGTCCTCATCGAGAACTTCCGGCCCGGGACGCTCGAACGCTGGGGGCTGGGCCCGGAAGAACTCCACCGCGTCAACCGGCGGCTGGTCGTGGCCCGCGTCACCGGCTTCGGCCAGTACGGCCCCTACGCCCGCAGGCCCGGCTTCGGCACCCTCGCCGAGTCCATGAGCGGCTTCGCCGCGCTGACCGGCGAACCGGACGGGCCTCCGACGCTGCCGCCCTTCGGGCTCGCCGACGGAGTGACCGCGCTGGTCGCCGCCTCCGCCGTGCAGACCGCCCTGTACCACCGCGACGTGCACGGCGGCCCGGGCCAGGTCGTCGACCTGGCGATCATCGAACCGCTGCTGACCCTGCTGGGCCCGCAGCCCACGGCCTACGACCAGCTCGGCACCGTGCCGCCCCGGACGGGAAACCGGTCGGTGAACAACGCCCCTCGGAACATCTACCCCACCCGGGACGGCGCATGGGTGGCCGTCAGCACCTCCGCCCAGTCCGTCGCCGAGCGGGTCATGAAGCTCGTCGGGCATCCGGAGGTGACCGCCGAACCCTGGTTCGCCGGGGGTGCCGGCCGGGCGGCGCACGCGGACCTGCTCGACGCCCAGGTCGGTTCCTGGATCGCGGCCCGCGACCGGGACACGGTGATCGCGGCCTTCGAGGAGGTCGAGGCGGCGATCTCCCCGGTCTACGGCATCGCGGACATCTTCGAGGACCCTCAGTACCGGGCCCTGGACTCGCTGACGACGGTGGAGGACCCGGATCTGGGGCCGCTCCGCATGCAGAACGTCCTCTTCCGGCTCTCCGCCACACCCGGCGCCATCCGCTGGACCGGCCGCGCTCACGGCCGCGACACCCGCACGGTCCTCGCCGAGCGACTCGGCCTGTCACCCCGCGAACTGGACGGCCTCGCCGCCGACCGCACGATCTGACCGCCCGCCCCTTCTCCCCCTCGCCTTCCCTCGGAGATTCCATGAACAGCGTCCACGGGTACCGCGGCGGGCCGGTACGGCTGGCCGGCGCTCCGGTGCTCGACCTCGCCCATCCGATGCGCCGGGGCATGCCGCAGTCGCCGAACCATCCCCCCTTCCGCATGCTGCTCGAACGCCGGCACGGCGACCACGTCCGTGCGGACGGCGGATCCGCGGCCAACGAACTCATCGTCACCGGGGGCCACGTCGGCACGCACGTCGACGCCCTGGCGCACGTCTCGCAGGCCGGGCTGCTGCACGGGGGCATCCCGGCGGGCACGGTCCAGAGCCACGAGGGGTTCGCCCGGCACGGCATCGAGGAGTTCCCGCCGTACGTGGGCCGGGCGGTCCTCCTGGACGTCGCCGCCGTGCACGGGGTGCCCGTCCTGCCCGCGGGCTACGAGATCACCGTCGCCGACCTGGAGAAGGCCCGGGACGCGGCGGGCGTGGACATCGGGGCGGGGGAGGCGCTCCTGATCGGGACGGGCTGGTCCCGGCACTGGGCGGACCCGGCGGTCTTCACCGGCCAGGAGCACGGGGCGCCCGGTCCCGGGCCGGCGGCCGGGGCCTGGATCGCGGAGCGGGGAGTGCGGGTGACCGGGGGCGAGACCATCGCCTTCGAGCACATCGCGCCCGGCCGCGGGCACGCCGAACTGCCCGTGCACCGGCGCCTGCTCGTGGAGGCCGGCGTCCACATCGTGGAGACGATGCGGCTCACCGGGCTCGCCGAAGCCGCCGCGCGTCGCCGGCGTGCGGACTTCCTGCTGGTGCTGGCGCCGCTGCCGGTGGTCGGCGCCACCGGTTCCCCCGTCCGCCCCCTCGCCCTGCTCCCGGACGACGGGACGGAGGACCGGGCATGAGCATCACGGAGCCCGAGGGGTACGCGGCGCGGCTGGCGGCCTTCGCGGCGGCCTGCCGGAGCGACGGGACACCGCGGGAGATCGCGGCGGACGCGGCGGCGCGCGTCCTGGACTGCCTCGGCAACAGCCTAGGGGCCCTCGGCCCGCACACCGGCGAGGCCGCCGGCCCCTCGCCGCAGGCCACGGCGCTGGCCATGGCCCGCGCGGCCGGTGGAGCCGGGGAGGCCACCGCCGTCGGCAGCGGCGCGCGGCTGCCGGCCGATCGGGCCGCGCTGGTGAACGGCACGCTCGCGCACGCCCTCGACTTCGACGACACCCACCTGCCGTCCGTCCTGCACCCCACGGCCGCCGTCCTGCCCGCGGCGCTCGCCGCCGCCGAGGCGACCGGGGCCACCGGGGCGGCGCTGCTGGCCGCGCTGGCGGCGGGCGGGGAGGTGTGCTGCCGCCTGGGGACGGCCTCGTACGACCCGGAGCTGCGCAACTCCGTGTTCTTCGAGAAGGGCCTGCACGCCACCTCGATCTGCGGGACCGTGGGCGCCGCGGTGGCCGCGGGCCTGCTGTACGGGCTGACCGAGGCGGAGTTGGCGCACGCCATCGGCATCGCCTGCTCGATGGGCGCCGGGGTGATCGAGGCGAACCGGACCGGCGGCAGCGTCAAGCGCCTGCACTGCGGCTGGGCGGCCCACTCCGGGGTGTGCGCCGCCCAGTTCGCGGCGGGCGGGATCACCGGGCCGCCGACCGTGCTGGAGGGCCGCTTCGGCTTCCTGACGGCGTTCCTGGACGAGCGGTGGACGGCGGGGCCGCTGCTGGCCGGCCTGGAGACGATGGGCGCGGCCGGCAACTGGCAGTACGCGCGGACCGTCTTCAAGCCGTACCCCTCCAACCACTTCACCCACCCCGGGATCGACTGCGCGCTGGCGCTGCGCCGGGCGGGGCTGCGGGCCGAGGACGTGCTGAGCGCGCAGCTCGGGGTGGCCGCCGCGCCCCGGCGGACCATCGGGGAACCGCGTGCCGAGAAGACGCGGCCCCGGACGCCGTACCACGCGAAGTTCTCGGGCCCGTACACGGTCGCGGCGGCGCTGCTGTCGGACACGGGTGAGGGGGGCGCGGCCGCCGGTCCGGGGCTCGGACACGCGGACTTCTCCCCGGCGGCGTTCACCGATCCACGTCGGCTCGCGCTGGCGGAGCGGGTGGAGGTGGTGGCCGACGCCACGTGCGACGCGGAGTTCCCGCACGCCTTCAGCGCGGTACTGCGGGTCCGCACGCGCGGCGGCCGGCTGAGGCAGACGCGGGTCGCCGGTTCGCTGGGCGGTCCCGGCGCCCCGCTGTCGCGGGAGCAGCTGGCGGGCAAGTTCCGGCTGAACGCGGAGCCCGTACTGGGCCCGGCGCGGGCGGGCGCGGTGGTGGCGGCGGTACGGGCCCTGGGAACGGCGCCGCGCGGCGCGGTCGGAGCACTGCTGGCTCTGACACGGACCGGGTGAGCGGGATGCGGCCGCCGGCACGAGGAGAGCCGTTCGCGCCCCCGGCGCCGCCGGGAGGGGAGCGTCAGGGCCGGTGGTCCCCGGAAGCGGGCGGCCGGTGCGAGGTGGCCAGCAGGCGGCGGGCGGCGCGGACCACGGCTTCGTCGACCATGCGACCGTCGGGGTCGGTGATGACGCCGGAGCCGTTCCGGACGGCCTCGTCGAAGCGTTCCAGCAGGGCCCGGGCGGCGGCGACCTCCTCCGGTCCAGGGGCGAAGGCGGCATGCACGACGGCCAGTTGGCGGGGGTGGACGCAGGCCCGGGCGCGGTAGCCGAGGTCGCGCAGGGCCCGGGTGCCGCGCGCGAGCGCGTCGAGGTCGGTGTAGTCGGTGCTGACCGGGCCGACGGGTGGCAGCAGTCCGGCGGCGGCCGAGGCGAGCAGGACGCTGGTGCGGATGGCGGTGAGAGCCCCGCCGGGCCCGTCGGGTGCGTCCGCCGGGGCGATGCCGAGTTCGGCGCACAGGTCGGCCTCGCCGAGGTGCAGATGGCGTACCCGGGGTGCCTGGGTGATCGGCCGGACGTCGAGTACGGCCGCGGCCGTCTCCAGCAGCGGTGCGAGGGCGATGCCGCCCGGGGCCAGCCCGTGGCGTGTCTCGGCGGCCGTCAGGACGGCGTCCTGGGCGGCGACCGCTTCGGCGCCGGAACATTTGGCGAGGCAGAAGCCGGTCACGGCGGGACCGGCCAGCAGGGCGCTCTCCGCACACCCCCGCTCCCCGGGGTTGACCCGGATCCAGATCTCCGGCGTCCGGTCCGGGGCGGTCTCGGCCAGCCAGCCGTGCACGAGGGCCAGCGCCCGGTCCTTGCCGTGGGCGGGAACGGCGTCCTCCAGGTCGACGATCAGGGCGTCGGCGCCTCGGGCGGGCGCCTTGGCGAGCATCTCCGGGCGGTCGCCCGGCACGTAGAGGTAGGAGCGGGGCGCGGAGGGGGGCTGGTTCGCGGTCATGGCGCGGCGCTCCGATGCGCTGGGGTGAGGGGGGCGGCCCGGTCGCGCCCGGCACCCGGAGAGGGTCCACGCGCGTGCCGCGAAGGGGAGTCGGACGGCAGATCCACCCTAGGAGCGCGGGGTGTTCCGGTCAACGGTCGTGTTTCGCTGGGGGATTCGCCGTTTCTGGATGGTTGCGCGTCCCGAAACGCAGCTTTTACCGCGGCGGCTGTCCGGACCCTTGACACGCCGCGTGCCGGGCGGGCTGTATGGGAGCCCAGGCGAAACAAAGTTCCGTACAGGGAAACTCGTCGCTTCCGTCGAGAGGAACCCACCGCTCATGCACCCTCGACCCGCCAGACCCGCCCGGACCCGGGGTGGTGCCGCGCTCGCCGCGCTCGTGGTGGCCGCGTCCGGCTCGCTGGTCCTCGCAGGATCGCCCGCCCACGCCGGCAGCGCGTCCGTCACCTACGACTGCGTCTTCAGCTCCTCCCACTCGCTCTTCACCACCACCGCCACCCTCACCGCCCCGGCCACCGCGGCGGCCGGCGAGACCGTGGACGTCACGCTCAGCCTCGCCGGCAAGGGTCCGGCCAACGGCCCCGTCGCCCTGCCGGCGTCCAGCGTCGTCCCCTCGGCCAAGATCCTCGTCTCCGGGCAGGCACCGATCACGCTCACCGCCCCGGCCTCGAACCCGCCGATCCCCGCCAAGGGCGAGATCCCGATCCCCGATCTGACCGGCAGGCTCACCGTGGCGCAGCCCGGCACCGTGAGCCTGACTCCCGACCAGCTGACCCTGGACATCCCGAGCTACGGCCTGTCCCTCGGCTGCACCCTCCAGGGCACCGCCCCCACCCTGCACACCATGACCGTCACCCCGGCGGCGGGCGGAGCCGCCGCGGCCGTCACCGGCATCTCCGGCCGGCCGGCCTCGGACACCACCGGAGCCCGTCCCGGGGACGTCGTCACCCTGACCGGAACCGGCTGGGATCCCGCCGCCCCGATCGGCGCGGCGGAGCTGTGCTCCCTGGCCGGCACCGGCTGTTCGGGCGCCGACCTCACCCCCGACCTGCGGGTCGGCGCCGACGGCAGGCTCACCGGTACGGTGACGATCGGCGCGGGTGCGGCCCCCGGGCCGCACCGGCTGAAGCTCACCCAGGGGACGGCCTCGGTGTCCCTCGTCCTCGGCGTCCTGGGCACCCGCACCCTGCAGATCACGCCGGGCGGAGGCGGACCGGGGACCAGTGCCACGGTCAGCGGCGCCAGTTTCGACCCCGGCGACGAGGTCGGCGTCACCGCCCTCGACAAGGACGGCAGGCCGCTGGGCGGGGCGGGACCGACCGCGCCGGTCGACGCGCGGGGCAACTTCACCGCCACCCTCGTCCCGGCCGTGGGGGCCGTGACGATCGTGGCGACGGAGAAGGACGGCGGGGACACCGCCGAGATCCCGTGGTCCGGCAGCGCCAACGGCGGCGCCTCCGACCAGACGCTGAAGGTGGTCGTCAGCGGCGGCGCGCTCACCATGTCGGCGGAGCCGGGCGAAGTGGTCCTGTCCCCGGTCACCGTGGACGGCACCGCGGGCGCCTCCACCGGCAGTCTGCGCGCGCTGGAGGTCAAGGACTTCCGCGGCACCACGGAGGGCTGGTCGCTGGTCGGCACGGTCACCGACTTCCGCAACGCCGCCGGAGCCGTGATCCCCGCGTCCCGGCTGTCGTGGACCCCGCAGTGCGCCGTCCACCCGGGCGCGGCCGCGGCCTCCGCGGTCGTCCCGGGCAGTGCCGGGCCGCTCAGTTCCACCACCGCGGCGGCGCTGTGCACCCAGGCGGCGAGTGCCGACCCGGCCTCGGTGACGGGTGGCCACTTCGACGCGGGCGCGGCGCTGAACCTGCGTGTCCCGGAGATCGTGCAGAGCGGCGAGTACGCGGCCGTGCTGCGGCTGACCCTGTCCTGAACCCCATCCTCACGGCAGCGTGCCGGCGGCGGGCCCGTGTGCCCGCCGCCGGGCACCGGCGAGAGCGGAACCATGACTCCTTCGCGCAGCGACCGCCCACCCGGGCGGGTCCCCAGAACTTCCCACCCCGCAGCGGCCGTTCTGCTCGTCGTGCTGCTCACGTGCCTGCTCGCGTCCCTGCCGGCGGGATCGCCGCCGGCCGCCGCGGCGACGGGGGCCGGGGCGGGCGGCGCCGGGAGCGGTGGCAACGCCGGCGGCAGCAGTGCGTGGGCGGTGCGGCCCGCGGGGACCGCCGACCGGACCGCCTTCGTCATGGACTCCGCACCCGGCGCGATCGTCAGGGACGCGGTCCGCGTCAGCAACCTGTCCGACGCCCCGCTCTCCTTCCAGGTCTACGGCTCGGACGCCTACAACACCCCGCGGGACGGCGCCCTCGCCTACCGGCAGGCCGGCGAGGCGCAGACCGGGCTGGGCGGCTGGCTCGCCCTCGGTACGAACGCCCTCGTCATCCCGCCCGGCCGGGCCGCCGACATCCCCTTCACGCTGAGTGTGCCCGCCGACGCGCCCCCCGGCAGCCACGTCGGCGGGATCGTCGCCCTCAACAACGCCGTCGAGCAGGCGGGCGGGACCTCCGATGTCGACGTGGGCATCCAGCGGGCCGTCGCCGTCCGGATCCAGCTGACCGTGGAGGGGCCGCTGACCCCCGGGGTCGCCGTCCGCTCCGTCCGGGTGCGGCACCGCCCGGCGGGGGCGCCCTTCGGCGGAGCCCGCGCCACCCTCGCCTACACGGTCGTCAACACCGGCAACGCCGCTCTGCGGCCCACCGTCTCACCCCGCGTCAGCGGCCTGTTCGGGCTGCGGCGGAGCGCCTTCGCCGACCGAACGCTCCCCCTTCTCCTTCCGGGGCAGAGCGCCGAACTCACCGTCGACTGGCCGGAGGCGCCCGGCACGGACTACCTCACCGCCTCCGTGCGCGTCACCGCGCCGGGGCTGCCCGCGGCCTCGGCGCAGAACGGCCGGGTCGTCGTGTTCTGGCCCACCGTCGGCGCGGTGGCCGGGCTGCTCGCCGTCCTCGCCGGCGCGCTGGGCCGGATCCGGCGGCGGCGCGGCGCCCTTCCCTCGACCGGGGTGGTGTCATGACACTCCGCCGCCTGCTGAGCGTCCTGCTGCTGCCGGCCGTGACGGTCCTCTCCTTCGTCGGCGGCGCCGGTCCCGTCGTGGCGGCTGCCGCGACCGGGCCGGCCGTCACGGTGGAGGGGGCCCGGGCCGCACCGGGTCGCCCGGTCAAGGCCTCCGGAACGGGCTGGCGGCCGGGGGCGACCGTCCAGGTCGAGATCTGCGGCGGCGGTGCGCGGCGCGGCAGCGCCGACTGCGACACGCTGCGCGCCGCGGTCGCCCTGGTCGCCGCGGACGGCACCTTCCGGCTGACGCTCATCGCGGGGGCGCCGCCCGCCGCCTGCCCCTGCGTCCTGCGGGCGGTCGCGGCGCAGGACGGGGCCCGGGCCCAGACCCCGCTGCACGTGGCGGGGGCGGCCGGCGGGCCACCGGCGACCGTGCCCGCTCCGGTCGTGCGGGTCGACGTGGTCGCGGCGACCCTCTCCGGAGGCCCGCGGTTCGGCGAGCTGTTCGGCGCTCCCGCGCACCGCACTCTGACGGTGACCCTGCGCAACCCCGGCGACCGGCCGCTGGGACGGGCGCCGCTGATCGTGGCCTGGGGGCCGGGGGCGACCGTCGACCTGCCCGTGGGCATCCCGGTGACGGCGGAACTGCCGGCTCGCGCCGAACGGACGTACCGGATCCCGGTACGGCTTCCGGCGGCGGCGTTCGGCCGCTACTCGGTGGGCGGCCGGTACGCGTCGGCCGAGTTCTCCGTCACCACCGACCTCTACCCGTGGGGGCTGCTGGGTCTGGCCGCCGTCGCCGTGCTGCTGACCGTCTTCACCGTCTCGGTCGCCGTGCGCCGGGGCGCCGAGAGGCGCCGGGTGGTGCGGGCCCGGCGGAGGGCGGGCGCGGTGGAGCTGCCGTCGTTCGTCGCGGCGGAGCTGCTGGCCGGCGTACTCGCCGCCGGGGCGGCGGACGACGCGCGCCCGGGGCTGGTCAGTACGCGTGCGGTGGTCCGCACGCTGGCGGGCGAGGCCGCCCTCGTGGACGCGGGCGGGCTCCGGGCGCTGGCCGGCATCTTGCGCACGTCCCTTCCGGACGAGGAGCGGTGATGGCCTCTCTCACGCCCTACTCCATCGGTCCGCGTCCGGACGTCTGGGCGGGCGCGGCCGCCGGACTGGCCGGCGGGGCGTATCTCGCCGCGGCCCCGTTGCTGGGCGGGCCCGTCGGGATGCCGGGCGAGGCCGTCCGGTATCTGCTGCTGACGGGCCTGCTGCTGGCCGGGGCGGTCGGACACGTGCTGCGGCGCCGCGGCCGGGCGACGGGAACCACGGGGGCGGCCCGCCGGGCGGCGGCCGTCTGCGTGCTGGCCGGGGCCGCCCCGCTGCTCGGCTCGCCCATGGTCTTCGCGGGGCTGCTGGTGGCGGCCGCCGTCCTCGCGGGCGGCTCGCTCGCCCTCTACTGGCCCGGGTACGCCTGGCATGCGGCCTGCTTCGCGGGGGCGGCCGCCGGGGGCGGTGCCACGGTGCTGCTCGCGGAGCGGCCCCAGGTCGTCTGCGCTGTCGGGTGCGGTCTCGCCGCGCTGCTGCTGGCGCCGGCCGGCCTGCGGTCCGCCGCCCCGGACGACGGCCTCGACGCTCACGCCGCCCTGTCCGGGTGGACGGTGGCCGCGGTGGGCGCGGCGGTCTTCGGCACGCTGTTCGCCGGTCAGAGTCTGGTCGTCTTCCGCTGGGAGCTGCTGGGCGGCGCGGGCGCCCGGCCGTTCGCCTGGGCCGCCTCGGCGGCGGCCGTCATGACGTGCGGGCTCGCCTTGGCCGGCGGACGGCCGGGGACGGGCGCCGGTGCGCGTACGGCGCTGTTCGCGGCCGGGCTCACGGCGGCGGTCGCGGCCTGTGCGGGCGCTGCCCGGGCCTGGCAGTTCACCCTGGCGCTGGGGCTGGTCCTCACCTGCGGGGCCGCGGCGGTGGCGGGCGCCGGGCGGCGCGGCCCGCTCGACACCGGCCACGCGGTGGCCGGGGTGCTGGGCGGGGCCGCCGCCGTGACGGCGGTCGTCCTGTCCGGCAGGCTGCTGGGCGGCCCGGACTCCCTGGCCGCGATCGGCCTGGCCCCCGCGGTGGCGGCGGCCTTCGCCCTGATCCGCAGCGGCAGGCGCACGGCCGCCACCGATCCGGCCGGTCCCGCCGCCGACCCGTCGGGTGTCGCCACCGCCGTGGACGGCGCCGGTGCGGTGCGGGGGGTGGGAACCGCCGGCGGCGTCGAGGCCGGCGGTCCTGCCGGAAGGTCCGGCTCCCCCGGACCGGCTCCGCTCCGCGTCCGCGGCCTCGGGGTGAGGACCGCCGGGGGGACTCCCGTACGGCGGCTCGGGCTGACGGTGGAGGCGGGAGAGATCACGTATCTGACGGACACGCTGCCCGGCCGCCGCGCGGGGGCGGTCCTCGCCGTCCTCGGCGGGCTGCGCCGGGCCGATGCGGGGAGCTGGTGGCTGCGGGGTCACGACGTGTCCCGTGTCGCGGAACGGGGGCGATGGGATCTGCGGATGTCGGCCTACGTCGATCCGTCGGACCCGGCACGGGCGGGCGCCCTGCCGCAGGGGCATCCGGCGGCGTCGGTGACGGACGCCGTCGCGGCCGCCACCGCGCACCTGGGTCCGGAGCGGGCCGCGGTACTCACCGCGGGCGCACGCACGGCCTTCCCGTTCCTCGCGGCCAAGGGCACGGAGGACTGCGCCGTGCTCGGCCCCGACGAGCGGTGCGTCCTCGGGCTGGCCCAAGCCCTCATCGTGCAGCCCGCGTTGCTGCTCCTGGATCTGACCGGGCCCGGCTGCGGACCGCTCGCGGCGGATCCCGCCGTCACGGCCGTCCTGCGCCGCATCGCCGACGGGGGGACGGCGGTGCTCGTCGCCGCCCCCGCGGGGCAGGCCGTACCGACTCCGCGTCCTCTTCTGCTTCCCGTGTCCGGCGGCACCCGGGCAGCTCGGCTCCGACGGAACGGAAAGGCCACATCGTGAGGACCTCCCTGGCGCACCGGACCGGCCGGACGGCACTGGCCGCGACCGCGGTGCTCGCCTTGGCCGGCGCGGCGGGCCCCGCCGCGGACGCGGCCACCGTCCGGGTCTCGGCCGCCACCGGATTGACCGAGGGCCGGCGGATCACCGTCGAGGGCACCGGGTTCCGCGCCGGTCTGACGTCGGTCGCGGTCGGCCTGTGCAAGAAGGGCTACACCGGCAACAGGGACTGTGATCTGGCGGGCGGCGCCCGCCTGGTCACGATCGGCCCGGACGGCGTACTCCCCCGGGTCACCCTCACCGTGCACGCGCGCTTCGCCGGCATCGACTGCCGTACGACGCCGTGCGTGATCGGTGTCGCGCCCCTCCCGTCCGGTACCCCGCCCGCGCTGATCGCCGCGAACAGCGTGCAGGTCGCCGTCGGCTTCGTGGGCGGAACGGTCCCCGGCGAGGCGTCGGGATCGGGGCGGGCCGCTCCCGCCGGCGCCGCGGCCGCCCCGGCCACCGCGCGGGTCGACGACTGGAGCGGGCCGTCCACCCCGATGTGGGCGCTGTCCCTCGGCGTGGCCGGCGCCTGCCTCCTGCTCGGTGTCCACTCCCTCGTCCGGGGCCGCCGGGGGGCGGCTCCGGCGGGGCCACCGCTGTCCCCTGCTGGTTCTGGAGGAACCCATGACATCGCTTCGTAGAAGTCGCCGCGCGGGCGCGTTCGCCGCGGCGGCGGTCCTGGCGGCGATGGCGGCCGGCCCGGCCGCCGCCGCCGCCGGGACGCTGACCGTCAGCAGGTCGACCGGACTCGCCGTGGGAGACACGGTGACGGTGTCCGCGAAGGGGCTGAGCCCCGATCAGGGCTTCGTGCCGATCGGACTGTGCAAGCCGAAGCCGGCCGGCCCGGCCGACTGCGAGACGTCGCCCGACGCCGCGGTGATCGGGAAGACCGACGGCTCCGGGGTCTGGCACAGCGCGGCGGACAACGCGGCCACCGCCCGGATCACCGTCAAGGCGAAGGCCGGCGGGGCGGATTGCACGGCGAAGCCGGGGAACTGCGTCATCGCCGTGTCGATCTCCTCGACGAAGGAGCTGGTGGAGGTGCCGTTGACGGTGCGGGCGGGCGGCCCGGGTCCGAGCGGCCCGGCGCCCTCGGCCTCCAGCCAGGTCCCTGGCCAGGCCACCGGGGGCGGCGGGGGCACAGCGGCGTCGGGCGGGGGGAGCGACGCGGGGTCGCTGCCGCGGACCGGTTCCACCGACGGCCTGCCCGTGGCCGCGCTGACGGGCGGCACGCTGCTCCTGCTCGGCGGCTGCACTCTGGTCCTGCTGCGGCGCGGCGCCCAGGTCTGAGGACCGGCGGTCAGGCTCGGTCAGGTCCGGTCCGGTCGACTCGGGTCCGCTCGGGTCCCGTCCGGTCCGCCCCGGCAGCGGTCGGGCGCGGGGCGCGGGTTCGACCGGCGCCGGGACGGTCAGGGGCACGGCGCAGACGTCCGGACGGGCGGGGGCCGTGCCACCCGGGGCCCACCGCCCGACGGGCCGCCCGACGAGCAGCGGCCACAAGCCCTCAAGCCTGCTCGGCGCGGGGGTGCGGCGGCTCCCCCAGGCGGCGGCAGGCGGAGGCGAGGTCGACGACGTCGGCGTACTTGGAGTCGAGGTCGAAGAGGTTGCCTTCGTGCGGGCCGGCGTCGCGGTCGGCGACGGCGTCGCGGACGACGATGGGGCGCAGCCCGTACTGGAGGGCGTCCAGGGTGGTGGCGCGCACGCAACCGCTGGTGGAGAAGCCGCCGATGACGACGGTGTCCACACCGAGAACGTTCAGGACGTCGCGCAGCCGCGTCTCGAAGAAGGCGCTCGGGTAGTGCTTGCGGATGACGATCTCGCCGGGCTCCGGCGGGCAGATCGGGGTGAAGGCGGCGTGTGGACTGCCGGCGCGGAAGGCTTCGAGGCCCGGGACCTTGCGGGCGAAGTGAGGTGCGTCGGCCCCCGGTTCGGCGTCGTAGTGCACGGCGGTGAACAGGACGGGGAACTGGGAGCGCCGTGCGGCGCGGGCCAGGCGGGCCATGGCGTGCAGGGCGGCCTCGGCGGTGCCGAGGTGGAGGCGGCTGTCGGGGGCGGCGTAGGCCTGGACGGGGTCGACGAGGAGGACGGCGGGGTGTTCGCCCCACCCGATGCGCCGGCCGAATCCGGCGGCTTCGTAGTCGTCTGCCAGGGGTGGGCCGGGCATGTCAGATCACTCCGTCCGCGGTGAGCTTGTCGCGCTCCTCGTGGGTGAGGCCGAGGAGGCCGCCGTAGACGTCCTCGTTGTGCGCACCGAGTTCGGGGCCCGCCCAGCGGACGGAGCCGGGTGTCGCGGAGAGCTTGGGGACGACGTTCTGCATGGGGATCTCGCCGAAGTCGGGGTGCGGCAGGCGCACGATGGCCTCGCGGGCGGCGAAGTGCGGGTCGGTGAGCATGTCGGCTGCGGTGAAGGTCTTGCCGGCGGGAACGCCCGCGGTGTGCAGGGCGCCGAGCAGGGTGTGCGCGTCGTGTCCGGCGGTCCACGTGGTGATGAGGTCGTCGAGTTCGCTCTGGTGGGCGCCGCGCGCGGTGTGCGTGGCGTACCTCGGGTCGTCGGCCAGGTCGGTGCGGTCCATGACCTCGGTGAGGCGGCGGAAGACGGTGTCCTGGTTGGCGGCGATGAGCACGGCGGCTCCGTCGGCGGTCGGGTAGACGTTGCTGGGGGCGACGTTGGGCAGGACGGGGCCGGTCCGTTCGCGCTGGTAGCCGCCCACCTCCCACTCGGGCAGCAGCGACTCCATGTAGGCGAGGACGGCTTCGTACAGGGCGGAGTCGACGATCTGGCCGGTTCCGGTGCGGGTCCGGGCGTGCAGGGCCATGACGGCGCCGTACGCGGCCATGGTGCCGGCGAGGGCGTCGCCCAGGGAGACTCCGGTACGGGACGGGGGCCGGTCGGGTTCGCCGGTGATGTGGCGGATGCCGCCCATGGCCTCGCCGATGGAGCCGAAGCCGGCGCGGGGCGCGTAGGGGCCGTCCTGTCCGTATCCGGTGACGCGGACCATCACGAGGCCGGGGTTGACGGCGCGCAGCTCCTCGAAGCCGAGGCCCCAGCGCTCCAGGGTGCCCGGGCGGAAGTTCTCGACGAGGACGTCGGCCCGGGCCACGAGGCGGCGCACGAGCTCCTGGCCCTCCGCCCGGCGCAGGTTGCAGGTGACGGACTTCTTGTTGCGGGCGACGACGGGCCACCACAGGGACTTTCCGTAGGGGCGCTCGCGTCCCCACTGGCGCATCGGGTCGCCGCGCCCGGGGTCCTCGAGCTTGATGACCTCGGCACCGTGGTCGCCGAGGAGCTGGCCGCAGAAGGGACCGGCAAGCAGCGTGCCGGTCTCGATGACACGGATGTCGGAGAGGGGTCCACTCATGCCGCGAGTGTAGATTTGGGAAACAGTGTTTCGCTAGAGGAATCGACGCGGCAGAATGCGCGCATGGACGTTTCCCTGGACCACCGCGTGCACGACTCCCCGGACGTCCGCTCGTCCGGGCACCCCGGCGGCACCTCCACCGAGCCGCGCGGCGGGCCCGGGGTGGTGGAGGTGGCCCCGCGGGACGGGCTGCAGAACGAGGCGACACCGCTGTCCCCCGTGCAGCGCGCGGACCTGATCGCGCGGGCCGTCGCGGCCGGCGCGCGCCGGGTGGAGGCCGTGGCCTTCGTCCACCCCGACCGGGTGCCGCAGATGGCGGGCGCGGAGGAGGTGATGGCGCTGGTGGAGCGCGTCGAGGGGGTGCGCTACAGCGGCCTGGTGCTCAACGCCCGCGGCATGGAGCGGGCGAGCGCCAGCGGCGTGGACGAGGTCAACTACGTGGTGGTGGCGAGCGATACGTTCTCCCGGCGCAACCAGGGCGTCGGCACCCGCGAGGCGCTGGCCGCCTGGGAAGCGATCGCCGCCCGCGCGCACGCGGACGGGATCGGGCGCTCGCTGACCGTCGCGGCGGCCTTCGGATGCCCTTTCGAGGGAGAGACGCAGGAGGCGGCCGTGGTGGAACTGGCCCGGATCGGGGCGGAGTCGGGCGCCGAGGAGCTCGTACTGGCCGACACCATCGGCGCGGCCGCGCCCGACGCGGTCACCCGGCTGCTCACGGCGGTCCGTGAACAGGCGCCCGGTGTGGTCCTGCGCTGCCACTTCCACAACACGCGCAACACCGGCTACGCGAACGCGGTCGCGGCCGCGGCGGCCGGCGCGTCCTGGCTGGACGCGTCCCTCGGCGGCATCGGCGGCTGCCCCTTCGCCCCCGCCGCCACCGGCAACATCGCCACGGAGGACCTCGTCTACCTGCTGGGCCGGATGGGCATGGACCCGGGCATCGACCTGGAGGCGGCCGCCGAGGCCGGGACCTGGCTGGGCTCGGTGCTCGGGATCGCGGTCCCCGCTCTGCTGGGCCGGGCGGGACCCTTTCCCGGGGCGGCGCCCGGGGTCTCCGGAGCACCGCGGGGGGTGGAGTAGCCGTGGGCGCGCATCCGCACGGGACCTGGATCCTGCTCCATCTGCTGCTGTTCGTCTTCTGGCTGGGCGGCGACCTCGGCGTCTACGTGTCCAGCCGGTACGTCCTGAGACCGGACCTGCCGTTCGCCGCCCGCTCGACCGCCCTGTCGATCATGGGCGGGCTGGACCTCGGCCCCAAGATCTGCCTGGTGCTGACCCTGCCGAGCGGCGTCACGCTGATGGCCCTGGAGCCGCACGGTGCGGGACGCCTGCTGAACGGCTGGTCCGCCGGGGCGACATGGCTGTTCGCGGCGCTCTGGCTGTGGCTGACCGTCCGCGAGCACCACCATCCCGGCCGCCACCCCTGGACACGCCGGGCGGACTGGACGCTGCGGGTGCTGCTGACGGCCTCGCTGTGGGGCGTCGGCCTCTACACCCTGCTGACCACCGAGCCGTTCGGGGTGGACACCGATCCGCGATGGCTCGGCGGCAAGGTGCTGCTGTACGCGACGGCGATCGCCTGCGGGCTGGGGATCCGGCTCACGCTACGGCCGTTCGCGGGCGCGTTCGGGGAGCTGGCGCGCTCGGGGAGCGGCGAGCGGGTGGAGCGTGAGCTGCGGCGGGCCGTCGACGGCTGTGTGCCGTACGTGGTGGGGATCTGGTCGTGCGTCCTCGCGGCCGCGGCGCTGGGCGTGCTCAAGCCCGGCGCCGACCTCTGATCCGGCGCGGGCCCGGGGGTTCAGCCGACCCCGGGCCGGAATCCGAACTCGGCCGAGAGGCGCTCCGTGCTGGCCATCAACAGGGGGGCGCACTCGGCCATGCGCGGCTTGAAGCGGGACTGCGGACCGGCGAGGCTCACCACCGCGATGACATGGCCGTCGTACCCGAAGACGGGCGCGGCGAGCGAGGCGGAGCCGCTCTGCCGCTCCCCGACGGACGTGGCGTAGCCGCGGCGCCTGACGGCCGACAGCTCCTTGCGCATGCGCTCGGGGTCGGTGATGGTCCGGTCCGTGATCGCGTCGAGCGCGTGGCGCTCGAGGTAGGTGTCGATCTCGGCGTCGGGCAGGAAGGCGAGAAAGGCCTTGGAGGAGCTGCCCGCGTGCAGGGGCAGCGGGATCCCGAGGGCCACCTCCATGCGCAGTTCCTGCTCCGGGACGACCTGGTCGACGTAGAGCCGGGTGTCCCCGCGGCGGATGGAGAGGGTCGCGGTCTCGCCGCACTGGGCGGCGAGCCGGCGCAGTTCGGGGGCGGCGAGCACGCGCAGGTCGGTGCGGGCGAGATAGGCGCGTCCGAGCGAGATCGCGGCCGGACCCAGAGCGTAGCGGCGGGTGACGGGGTCCGCGATGATCAGGTCGCGGTTGCGCAGGGCCGTCAGGACGCGGTGCACCGCGGCCTTGGTGATGCCGAGTTCCTGTGCGATCTCGGTGACCCCGAGATCGGGGCGGCCGCTGCGGCCGAACATCAGCAGCACGTCCATGGCCCGCTCGACTGCGGCGACGGACCGGCTGCTGCTCGTCTCCTCGGTCACGGCTGTCCTTCTGCGCGATGGGCTCGGGAAACGACGGTCCCTCGTCGTTCTCCCCGACGTGCCGACAGCATAACGTCGATTTCCCCATGGGAAACAGCGGGTTCGCGGATGTCGGATTCGTTGACAGCGGCGAGAGCACGTCGTTACCTTGGGAGAAACGGCGTTCCACTAGAGGAAACACGACCAATCGGGGGTTCGATGACCGCAGTCATCGACAAGGCGACGTTCCGTCAGGTTCTGTCCCGGTGGCCCAGCGGCGTGGGAATCGTCACCACGGCCGGTGCGGACGGGTGGCACGGAATGACGGCGAGTTCCTTCAGCAGTGTGAGCCTCGCACCACCGCTCGTCCTGGTCTGCCTGGACCGGACGATCCGCTCCCACCAGCTGCTCACGCGCAACGGCGTCTTCGCCGTCAACGTCCTGGGCCGCGACCACCTCGCCCTGGGGCGGAGGTTCGCGGGGATGGAGCCCGGTGTCACCGACCGCTTCGGCGCGGGCGACTGGCTCCCCGGCGCCACGGGCAGTCCCGTCCTGACGGACTCGGCCGCCTGGGTGGACTGCCGTGTGCTGCACCGGTATCCCGGCGGTGACCACACCATCTTCCTGGGCGAGGTGGTGGCCGCGGGTGTCCCCCGCCTCACCTCCCCCCTGCTCTTCCATTCCCGGTCCTGGGGCCAGTTGGCAGACCCGCTGCCCGACCGGGTGGACCTGGCCGACACCTGCCTGGCCGACGCGACGGCCCCGCACGCCGCGCGGCTGGCCCGGGCACTGCGGCTGGCGGGCGTGCGGGTGCGCCTGGGGACGTCCGCGGGCGCGGGCGCGGCAGGCGCCGACAGCATCGGCTGCTCCTCGGTCCACGTGGCCGACCACGGCGGCGCCGCCGACGCGGCGACGGCCGGCTCCCCCGCCGTGGAGTTCACCGTGCCGGCGGACGGAGACGGCGCGGGCGCCGCGGGGCTGGTCCGGGCGGTATGCGACACCGGCCGTCCGGACACGCTGGTGGTGGCCCGGATCCGCGACGCCCTTCGCCCGGAACTGGCCCGGGCCTGCCTGCTGACCGTGCAGCGGCTGACGGCCGCCGGCTGCGGGGAGATCGTCCTGGAGGAGCCCGCGGAAGAGGCCGGTGACGGGGACGGCGCCTCCCCGCTGGCCCTGCGCCGGCTCCTCCAGGACGCGGTCCCGGAAGCCGGGGCCGTACCGCTGCGCCTCGCGCTGCGCGACCACCACGGTCTCGGCCTGGTCAACGCCCTGACCGGCATGAAAAGCGGGATCCGCTGCTTCGAGACCACCCTCGGCGACCACAGCGGGGCGCTGGCCACCGAGCGACTCGCCCTGCTCTGCTCCCGCATCGGTGTCGCCGCCCCTCTGGACGGCGCGGCGCTGCGCGCCCTGCGCGCCGAGGCCCGCGTCCTGCGCACGCAGCCGTCCGGGGCTGCCGCTCCCGGCGCCCCGCCCCGCTCCCCCGGCCCGGCCGCCGTCCACCCCGCCCCGGACCCCCAGTAAGGAGACACCGCCGATGACCACGCTCCAGCTCACGGGCGCGCACCTCCTCGACCGCATGTCGCCGGCCGAGCGGTCCCGCGCCGAGCGCGTCGAGTCCGTGCTCCCCGCCCTGCGGGAAGCAGCCGCCGACGCCGACGCGCAGGCCGCCTTCCCGGCAGGCCACACCCGGCTGCTGCGGGACGCCGGGCTGCTCGGTCTCGTCGTACCCGAGGAACACGGGGGGCTGGGGGGCGGTCTACGGGACCTCGCGGCGGCCACCTACGCCATGGGCACGGCCTGCCCCTCCACGGCGCTCGCCTACTTCTTCCACAACACCAGCGCCTCGCGCGGCCTCCTGCCGCTGGAGGCGATCCGCGCGGGCCTGTTCACGGAAGAGGAGACCCCGGTGGTGACCGCGTTCGCCGAGCGCGTCCTCACCGCGATGGCCTCCGGCTCCTGGCTCGCCAACTTCGCCAGCGAGTCCGCCAAGAGCTCCGCCGCGAACATCTCCATCGCCACCACCGCCTCGCGCGCCGAGGGCGGCTGGGTCCTCTCCGGGGAGAAGTCCTTCGGCTGCGCGACCGGCGTCGCCGACCTCTACCTCGTCACCGCACGGCTGGAGAAGACCGACACCGCCGAGGGCCTTGCCATGTTCCTCGTCCCGCGTGACGCCGCCGGTGTGACCTCCCGGCCGCCATGGAACGGGCTCGGCATGCGCGGCAGCGCCAACCACGGGATCCGGCTCGACCGGGTCTTCGTCGCCGACCCGGACGCCCTGGTCGTGCCGGGCGCCTTCACGCGCATGCTCCAGGTCAGCCGGGGCAGTTTCGTCGGCAACCAGCTCGCCATCGCCGCCGTGTACACGGGCGCCGCGCAGGCCGCCTACGACTACACGCTGGACCTGCTCACCCGGAAGACCTTCGCCGACACGGGACGGCCCATCGCGTCCTCCCCGATGCACCAGGTCCTCATCGGGGACATGACGCAGAACCTGGAGACCGCCTACCAGTGGCTGCGGCGGCAGCTGGAACTGGAGACCTCCGAGCCGCCGATCAGACCCAAACCGGAGGTGTTCAGCCAGTGGCGACTGGGCAAGGGCGCGGTCACCGAGGCCTGCTTCGCCGTCGCGCTGGGCGCCCTCAAGGCGTCCGGGACCTCCGAGGCGCGCCTGGACGGCGTCATCGGCCGTACGCTGCGGGACCTCGCGATGGGGCTCGTGATGACCTTCCCCGCCGAGCGGGGCCGCCTGGAGGCCGCGAAGATCGCCACCGAGGCCCAGGAGAACGCGCTGTTCGCGACACTGGGTGAGAACCGGTGACCCCGCCGCCGACCAGGATTCCGCCTCTGTCCCCCGCCGGGCTGCCGGTCACGGCCGACCTCGTCGACGGCACGTGGGAGGACTGCGCGGTGCGGCTCGGCCCGGAGCTGGAGGATCCGGACAGCGGTGAGGTCGTCCGCCCCGCGTTCGGCAGCTCCGCCGAGCGGGTCGAGGCGGCGCTGGCGGCCGCGGACGCCCTGCACACGTCGCGCGCCTGGTGCGGTCTGCCGGACGAGGAGCGGGCCCGGGCGCTGGAGAGCGCCGCCGCCGCGGTCGAGGAGGCCACGGAGCCCATCGTGACGGCCGAGGCCTTCGCCACCGGCGTGCCACGGACCCAGACCGCCGGCCTCGGGGTCATCCTCGCCGGCGCCTTCCTCGTCGCGGCGGCCCAGCTGCGCTCCGGGCTGCTGCGGCGCACGGTCCCCGGCAGCGGCGGCCGTCCGGTGCTGGTCCGGCGTACGGCACTCGGACCGGCGCTGTGCGTGGTGCCGTACAACGCCCCGGCGCCGATGGCCGCCCACAAGGCGGCCAGCGCGCTCGCCGCGGGGTGTCCGGTCCTCGTCAAGGCACCCGAACTGGCCCCCTACGGGACCCAGTTGCTGGTCGAGGCCGCCGCCCGGGGACTGGCGGAGGCAGGAGCGCCGCCCGCGACCCTGCAGCTGGTCCACGGGGACGCCTCGACCGGAGCCCGTCTCGTGGCGGACGAACGGGTGCGCGTGGTCTCCTTCACCGGCGGGACGGAGGCCGGCCGCAGGATCGGCGCCGTGTGCGGCATGGCCCTCAAGCCCGTGCAGCTCGAACTGGGCGGCAACAACCCGCTGCTCGTCCTGCCGCACGCCGATCCGGAGATCGCCGGCCGGATGGCGGCCGAGTTGCTGACGACGCTCAACGGCCAGTGGTGCCGGGCGCTGGGCCGGCTGATCGTGCCCTCCGCCCTGGCGCCGGCGGTCCTGGACGCGGCCGGGCGCGAGCTCTCCGCGCTGCGGGCGGGTCCACCGCTGGCGCCCGGCACCGGGTTCGGTCCGCTCGCGCACTCCCGCCACCGCGCCGCTCTGACGGCGGCCGTCCGGGAGCTGACCTCGGCCGGGGCCGCCGTCCGCACATGGACCGAAGTCCCCGCCCGCGGCAACCACTTCGCCCCGCTGCTGGTCACCGGGGCGCCCGAGCAGGCCACCCGCCGGGAGCTGTTCGGCCCGGTGGCCGCCGTGCACACCTACGAGCACGAGGAGGAGGCCCTCCACCTGGCCAACTCCACGGGCTACGGCCTGGAGGGGTACGTGTGCGCAGCGGACCCCGACCACGGCCTGCGGGTGGCCGGCCGCATCGCCGCCGGGGAGGTGAAGGTGAACGGCGCCTCGGTGATGAGCCTGCACCTGGACACGCCCCGCCCCGCCTGGGGAGCCTCCGGCCTGGTCGACGAGGGCAGCGCCGAGAGCCTGCTGCACTTCACCGGCGCCCGGGTCACGGGCGTGGAGGCGACCCGGTGAGCGCCCGATCCGGGGCCGGGCCCGTCGTCGTGGCCGGGGCGGGGCCGGTGGGGCTGACCGCCGCGCTGGTGCTGGCCCGCCGGGGCGTACGCGTGACCGTGCTGGAGCAGGGGCCGGAGCTTGCGACGGAGTCCCGTGCGTCCACCTTCCATCCCCCCACCCTGGAGATGCTGGCCGAACTGGGCGTCCTGGAGGCGCTGCTGGCGCGCGGCCTGATAGCGGGGTCCTTCCAGTACCGCGACCGGCGCACCGGGCCCGTCGCCACGCTCGACCTGTCCCTGCTCGCCGGGGACACCCCGTACCCGTACCGGCTCCAGTGCGAGCAGGACAAGCTGACACCGCTGCTCGCCGATGCCCTCGACCGCCTTCCCGGCACGGACATCCGCTTCCGGGCGACCGTGACCGGCGTGGAGCGGAGCTCGCGCGGCGTCCACGCGGTGCTGGCCGACGGAAGCCGGGTGCGCGGCGCCTGGCTGGTGGGAGCCGACGGGGCGCATTCCGCCGTCCGGCGCTCGGTGGGCGCCGAGTTCCACGGGATGACGTATCCGGAGCGGTTCCTCGTCGCCTCCCTGAGCGAGGACCTCCAGGCGGTCCTGCCCGACCTGGCGCCCATCGCCTACGTCCTGGACCCCGACGAGTGGATGGTGCTGCTGCGCACTCCCGACCACTGGCGGGTCCTGCTGCCCACTCCCGGCGGCACCCCCGACCGCGGCGAGCTGGACCGGCTGCCCGGCCGGCTCCGGGAGCTCACGGGGCGCGCGGACGGACCTGCGGTCCGGCACGCCAGTCTCTACCGCGTGCACCAGCGGGTGGCGGGCACCTTCCGCAGCGGGCGGGTGCTGCTGTGCGGTGACGCCGCGCACGTGAACAATCCGCTCGGCGGCATGGGCATGAACAGCGGGATCCACGACGCCGTGCTGATGGGCGGCGCGCTGGCGGACCTCCTCACGGGTGACGGGACCGACGAGCGGCTGACGGAACGCGCCGAGGAGCGCCGCGGCTGCGCGCTGGGGTACGTGGGGGCGGAGACGCACGCCAACTGGGAACGGCTGCGCGCCCGGGACACGGCCCGGCGGGCCGCGCTCATCGCGGAGTTGCGGGCCACGGCGGCGGATCCGGTGGCGGCGCGGCGGTCCCTGCTGCGCAGCTCGATGATCGACTCGCTGCGCGGGGCGGGGGCGTCGCCGTGACCCTTCCCGAGGCCGACACGATCACCGTGGAGAATCCCGCGTGCACGGCCCGGCCGGTGGGGAGCCTGCGGGTGCACACCGGTGCGGAGGTGGACGCCGCCGTCGCGGCGGCGGCCGGCGCGGCCCCGGCCTGGGCGCGCACGCCGGTCGCTGACCGGTCGGCGGCGCTGCTGCGGATCGCCGACGGCCTGGAGGCGGCCGCTGAGGGCCTCGCGGTGCTGCTGGCGCGGGAGTCGGGCAAGCCTCTGGGCGACTGCCGCGGCGAGGTGGGCTACGCCTGCGCGGTGCTCCGCTGGTACGCCGAACGGGCGCCGCGGCTGCTGTCCCGGCACACCGTCGACGACGCGGGCGGCCGGCTGGAACGGCGACTGCGGCCGTACGGGGTGGTGGCCGCTCTGACTCCGTGGAACGCCCCCGTGATCCTGACAGCGGTCAAGCTGGCTCCGGCGCTCGCCGCGGGCAACGCCGTGGTCGTGAAGCCGTCGCCGCTGGCGCCGCTGGCCGTGTCGGGGTTCCTCCAGGGGGCGGCGGGCGAACTCCCGTCCGGCGTGCTGAAGGTGTGTCACGGGTACGCGCGGACGGCTCTGCTGCTGGCGGGCCATCCGGGGGTGGACAAGGTGTCGTTCACCGGCGGAGCGGTGGCGGGCCGCGCGCTCGGCGCGGCCGCCGCCGAGGCGCTGACGCCGACCACGATGGAGCTCGGCGGGAACGACGCGGCCGTCCTGCTGGACGACGCGGTCCTGTCGGACGCGGATCTGGACCGGCTGGTGCTGGCGAGCTTCGCGACGGCCGGGCAGGTGTGCATGGCCGCCAAGCGGATCTACGTGCCGCGGGCCGGGCTGGGCACCTTCGCGGAGCGATACGTCGCAGCGGCCGCACGGGTCCTGCGGCTCGGGGATCCGCTGTCCGCCGACACGACGGTCGGGCCGGTGATCTCGGCGGAGGCCGCGGCGCGGGTGCGCGCGCTGGTCGCGGATGCCCGGGCGCGCGGAGGCACCGCCGTCGCACTGGGGGTGGTGCGGCCCGGGACGGACCCGGCCGCCGGGCATTTCGTGCGGCCGGTGCTGCTGCTGGGGCTGCGGGAGGACGCTCCCCTGGTCCGCGAGGAGCAGTTCGGGCCCGTGGTGCCGGTGCTGGGCTACGAGGACGAGGACGACCTGGTGGCCCGGGTCAACGCCGGGCCGTACGGTCTGGCGGCGTCGGTGTGGAGCGGCGACGAGGACCGCGCCTTCGCCCTGGCCGCCCGGCTCGACGCCGGCTTCCGCTTCGTCAACACCCACAACCGGACGGGGATGGCGCTGCGGGCGGCCTTCGGCGGGGTCAAGCGGAGCGGTCACGGTCGGGAGTACGGCGCCGAGGGACTGGCGGAGTACGTTCAGCCGGTTCTGACGCACGCCCCGTCCGCCTTCCGCCCGGGCGGCGGGGGGATGGCCCCGGGGGCGTACCCGCGGGACTGAGGGCACGGGGTCCTCGGAGCCCGGTCGCGGGGGCCGGCGCCCGGGGTCCGGGGCGGGGCCCCGGACCGGTCACCGCTCGACGTGGTCCACGACCGCGCGACGGGCCAGGCGGGGGCGCAGCCAGGCGGCCAGGGCCAGGTGGTCGGGGTGGTTCTGGTAGGCGGCGAGCGCGGCGGGGTCCGTGTGGCGGGTGGTGAGGGCCAGGTCGTAGGAGTGCTCGGCGCCGGTGATGTCGAGGCCGACGTCAAGGGAGTGGATCTGCGGGACGGAGTCCGTCAGACGCCGCAGGCGCTCGGCGGCCTGCGGGGCGTCGGCGAAATCGGTGAAACGCATCAGAACGATGTGCACCAGCACGGCACTTGCTCCTTCGCTCGATGTCGCGTCCCTCTGTCGCAGGAGGGCGCGGCGAGTGTATGTTCGGGAAACGCTGTTCCGCTAGAGGAACCGATGGAGTTCACCATGGACGAAGCGCGCACGTTCCGCGTCGCGGCCGCACAGTTCGCCGTGGGCCGGGACCGGAAGGCCAATCTGGCCGGATGCCTCAGGACGATCGACGCCGCCGCGGAGCAGGGCGCGATTCTCGTGGTCCTGCCGGAGTTCTGCAATCACCTGTCCTGGTACGACGACCGGGACCAGGCGCTGGCCGCCGCCTGCCGGCCCGGGGACGACTTCCTGGGCCCGGTCGCCGAACAGGCGGCCCGGCACGGCATGTACGTCAAGGTCCACGTCACGCTGGCCTCCGGCGGCGGCCCGACCGGGAGGGAGCGCATCACCGCGGCCGGCCTGCTCTACGGACCGGACGGCACCCTCGCCGGGGCCGCGGACAAGCAGGTGCTGATGGGCAGCGAGAACGACCACCTGGACCCGGCCACCGAGCCCGGCCCGGTCGTCCACACCACCCTCGGGCCGATCGGCCTGTACTCCTGCATGGAAGGCGTCGTCCCCGAGGTGTGCCGCGGTCTGGCCCTGCGCGGGGCGCACCTGCTGCTCAACAGCCTCAACTCGTTCGCCCTCGACGAGGCCGCACTGCACATCCCGGTGCGCGCCGCGGAGAACCGGGTGTGGGTGGTCGCGGCCAACAAGGTCGGGCCGCTGCTCCCGGCGGACCGGATCGGCGCCATCAGCGCCGCCATGGGCGTGCCGGCCGAAGCCCTCGACGGCGCGGGCGAGAGCCAGATCGTCGCCCCGGACGGCACGGTCGTCGCCAAGGCGCCCCGGTACGGGGAGGCCGTCGTCACGGCCGACATCCGGCCGGCCGCGGCCGCCGACAAGCGCAGGGCCGACGGCACCGACACCTTCGCCGTGCGCCGCCCCGCCCTCTACCGGCCCCTCGCCTCCCCGCCCGCCCCCGCCCCCGCCTTCGCCCGGACCCGCGCCGAACGGATCGAGACCGCGGTCGTCCGGCCGGCCGGCAGCGGCCGCGCGGCCGTCGAGGACGCGGCGCGGTTGGTCGGCGAGGCCGCCGGGCGGGGAGCCGCGCTGATCGTGCTGCCCGAGCTGTTCTGGTACCCGGGAGGCGTCCTGCCCGATCCGCTACGGCCGGACGTCGAGGACGCACGGGCGGTCCTGCGCGCCCTGCGCCAGGCGCTGTCGGGAAGTCCGTCGTATCTCGCCTGCACGCTCCCACTGCCCGAGGGCCACGCCGCGCTGCTCCTCGGCCCCGACGGACCGGTGCTGACGCAGCACCAGCTGCACGAGGGCGCCCGCCACCGCGGCTGGGCCCGCGCGGGCGAGGCGCGGGCGCTGCGCACCCATGACGCGCCCTGGGGCCGGATCGCGGTCGTCACAGGCGACGACGCGGCACAGCCCGAGACCCTGCGCCTCGCCGCGCTGGCGGGCGTCGACACGGCGGCCGTCTGCCTCGGCGGCGCGGCCGAGCCCTGGGAGTACGCCCTCGGCCTGCCCGAGCGGGCGGCGGAGAACCGGATCAACCTCGTGGCCGCCGGCCACGGAGCCGGCGCCGTGCACGCCCTGCCCGTGGAGTTCGGCCTGTGGCGCACGCGGGAGGCGCCCTTCGACGGCGTCATCAGCACGCCCGTCACCACGGAGGCCGGTCCCGGCCTGACCCTCGCCCCCGTACGGCCCCGCCAGGCCGAGCGGCGGCTGGTCTCGCGCGCGACGGACCTGGTCGACGGCCGGCCCTGGAGGCTGGCGGACGCCCTGGTGGCGCCCCGGCCGACCGCGGCCCTCGCGCACCGCACGACCGATCGATGACCCACGCCCGCCATCCCGCCATCCAAGGAGCGCTGTGAGCGACGTGTCGGAGACACTCAAGGCCGTCCAGGACATGACGGACGAAGCTCCCGTCACCGATGTGACCGAGACGTTCGTCCAGTGGCAGGAGCTGCTTGCCGAACTCAAGGAGAAGATCGACGCCCGCTTCGAGCTGCGCCGGGACCCCTCCACCGAGGAGCTGGAGACCTTCGGCGCGCGGGCCGACGGCCCGCGCGGCTCCCTGGCCGGCTACACCGGCCCCGAGATCGACTGGATGATCCACTCCTGG
This sequence comes from Streptomyces sp. NPDC048338, assembly GCF_043201055.1. Lineage (NCBI taxonomy): Bacteria > Bacillati > Actinomycetota > Actinomycetes > Kitasatosporales > Streptomycetaceae > Streptomyces > Streptomyces sp. NPDC048338. Next base: position 558,096 of record NZ_JBICYQ010000002.1, on the reverse strand, counting down.
GTCGGCGACCCGGAGCGAGGCTTCGTCAACCTGCACCTCACCGTCTGGCTGGGCCCGCACGTCCGCGTCCCGCACCTGGGGATCGCCCTGCTGTGCTGGCCCGGCGGCTGGTTCTACCTCGACTCCGTGCCCCGGGCGAGCCTGGTGGCCGACGGCGACTACTACGACCGCTACTACGCCCCCGCCGAGGAGGAGTGGCTCGCGGTCCGCGAGGAGTACAAGGACCTGACCTGGTTCACCAGCCGCGCCGGCTTCATCCGCGGCAGCCTCTCCCCCACCGCCTACTGCTACTCGATGCCCCGCGACGAGCGGCACATCGGGCTGGTGCGCCGCCTGATGCACGAGCAGGTCGACCGCTGGCTGACCTGGGTGCAGGAGGCCGAGCCGGTACCGGCCGCCGAGCGCGGGGTGCTGGCCGCCGCCGACCTGGAGATCCGGCGCAACATCGTGGAGCGCGATCCGGCGAACGTGATGGGCGTGCGGTACTTCGGCGAGCAGGTGACCGACCGGCTGGTGCGTGCCCTGTGGGGCGGCGACCGGAACCTGCCGAGGCCGTCGTGAGCCGGGTCCGGTCCGAGTGGCGGGCCTGCCGGGTGCCCGGTCTCAAGGAGCCCTACGACACCGCGCACCTGCGGGTCTTCTACCCCGCCCGCGCCACCGGGTCCGACGCCGAGCGGCTGACGGGGGTGGTCGCGGCCGATGCCGGGCGCGCCCCCTTCCCGCTGGTGGTGCTGCTGCCCGGGATCAACGTCCCGGCCGACTCCTACCGCTGGCTGGCGGTGCTGCTGGCCCGGCGCGGCTTCGTCGCGGTGACGCCCGAGCTGGTCGGGGAACTCTTCGGCGGGAGCCACGGGGTGACCCCCGGCATCGACCTGGAGGCCTGCGCCCCCGGAACCTACGGGAGCCGGGCGACGACCCCGCTGATCGGCGCGGTGCTCGGGGCCCTGGCCGAGTCGGCTCCGCGTTCGCCGCTGGACGGGCTGCTGGACCTGGAGCGGGTGGTGGTGGGCGGGCACTCGGCCGGCGGCACCGTCGCGCTGCAGTCGGCCGCCCATGTGCCCGGGCTGCGCGGGGTTTTCGCCTACGGCGCGCACACGCAGGTGGCGGCCGCGCTCGGCCATCCGCCGGGCACGGTGCTCCCGGTCGGCGCGCACGTGCCCGTCCTGCTGATGTCCGGCGAGAACGACGGGGTGATCGCGGCGAGCGCCGACCGCTACGCCGCGCCGGACGCGGACGCCGACCCCGTCGCCCGCACCTTCCACGAGGCGCTGACGGACGCCGGCGGTGCGCACGCCTGGGTCCGGATCGCCGGGGCGGGCCACTTCACCCTCTGCGATCCGGTGGACGCGACCAGCGCCCGCGGCTTCCTGGAGGCCCCGGAGCCGGAAGGGAGCGGCGCCCGCGCCCTCGCCGGCCACCTGGTGGCGGCGTTCTGCGCGGCGGTCATGCCGCCGGGGCGGCCGGCCGCGCCGAACCCCGACGACGACGCGGAGTTCGGCGCGCTGCTGGCGCCGCCGCACCCCGGACTGCTCGACGTACGGCGGCGCTGATGTCCGCCCCCGTCCCCCGCCGGCCGTTCCCGCCGTGCCGAGACCGAAGCCGAACCTCCCGAGAGCGCGAGGTGCTCCACTGATGCTGAAGAACTTCTGGTACGCGGTCGAGTTCTCCGACCGTGTCACCCGCAAGCCGCTGAAGGCCGTGTGCCTCGGCCAGTCCCTCGTCCTGTACCGCACGGCGGCCGGGAGGGCGGTCGCGCTGTCGGACCTGTGCGCGCACCGGGGGGCCGCGCTCTCCGCGGGCACCCTCAAGGACGACTGCGTCGTCTGCCCCTACCACGGCTGGCGCTTCGACCCGGAGGGCGTCTGCACCGCGATCCCGGCCAACCAGCCGGGCCGCGGCATCCCGAGGAAGGCGCGGGTCGACTCGTACCCGGTCCAGGAGCGCTACGGCTTCCTCTGGGTCTTCCTGGGCGACCTTCCCGAGGAGGAGCGGCCGCCGATCCCCCACTGGCCGGAGTTCGAGGACCTGGTCCGGGACGGCGGCCGGTTCAAGGCGGTCACCGGGGAGTTCCTGTGGCACTCCAACTACGAGCGGGTGCTGGAGAACGGCTGCGACATCGCGCACACCCCCTTCGTCCACGCGGGCTCCTTCGGCAACCCGGACCGACCCGACGTGGAGGAGTACACGGTCGAGCAGCCCGACGAGTGGTCGGCCTTCGCGACGGTGGCCCTGCACCCGCCCGCCGCCAAGGGGCTGTGGGCGAAGCTCTACACCGACCGCCGATCCCAGGGCAAGGACCGTCCTCCGGTGGTGACGACGGCCGGATGGATGCTGCCCAACCTGATCAAACTGCACGTGCGGCTGCCGCTCGGCAACATGGTCATCTACGACACCAACATCCCGGTCGACGAGACCACCACCCTGGTGAAGTGGGTGGCGCTGCGCGACTTCTTCACCGGGGACTGGGCCGACAAGAACGCCCGCAAGCGGGTGCTGGGCATCTTCGACCAGGACGCCCCGGTGGTGGACGGGACCCGTCCCGAGCTGCTGCCGGCCGATCTCGGCGCCGAGCTGCACCTGCGCTCCGACATGATCTCCGTCGCCTACCGCCGGCGCCGCCAGGAACTCGCGGCCAAGGGCTGGGCGGTGAGCGACGCCGACCGGATCCTCGGTGACGTCCCGGCGCGCAGCGCCACCGTCATCGCCTCGCCGGCCCGGCGGGCGGTCCCGGAGCTCGCCCGCGCCTGGGAGCAGAAGGCCCAAGGTTTCCACCCGACGGTCGAGGGGGCCCAGTCCCCGGCACCGGACCGTGAGAAGGAGTAGCCCCATGACGTCCCCCCTTCCCGCCCTCGCCCCCTCCGCCGGCGCCTCGACGCCCGCGGCCCGGCTCTCCCGGACCGTGCTGGACGCCCTGCTGGCCGGTACGGCGCTCCGGGAACGGCCCACGCCCTGGACCGTGCTGACCTCCCCGGCATCGCCGGATCCGGTGGGCTCCGTACGCTACTTCCGCGATGCGGACCGGGACAGCGGCGTCGACGCGGCCGTCGCCGTGTCCCTCGTGGTGCCCGCCCTCGGGCTCGACAGCCACATGGTGTTCGCCTTCGGCGACGGCGACGGCCCGCTGCCGCACTTCACCCTCGACTCCGTGCAGGCGGGCGGCGGTTACGCCTTCCACCTGGACCTGGTCCAGCGCGTCGACCTCGCCGTCAGCCCCGCCTACGCCGACCTCGTGTACGGGCCGCTGACCGCGCCGTTCGCCCGCGCGGCGGAGATCCCGGGCCTGACCCCGGCGGCGATCAGCCCGCGCCAGCGCTCGCTCATGTCCCCGTGGATGCTCGTGCACCGCGCCGACGAGCCGGCGCTGTCCGCCGTCACCCCGATCGCCGCGGAGTACCTGCGGCATTGGCTGGAGCTTGCCCGGGCGTTCCCCGCCGACGCCGCAGGGGAGGCCGAGGAGGGCGACGCGCCGGTACGCGACCGGCGGCTGCGCCAGGCCCTGTTCAGCCGGGAGATCGACCCGGTGTGGGCGCAGGTGGACCGGCTGCTGGGCCCGGCGACGACCGACGGCCTGCGCGGGCTGCTGACCACCGGCAGACTCGCCGGCGAGGAGGCCGGGGCATGAGCGGCAACGGGAGGACCGCCCCGGCCCCCGGTCCGAGCACGTGGCAGCGGCGCATCGCCGGGGAATGGCACGGCCGGCCCTCCCTCTTCGACGCCCAGGGGACGTGGTGCGGGTACGAGGACATCCGCCGCTCCTCCGAGTTCAGCGACGGCCGCACCCTCTACCGGATGGACGGCGGTCTGTGTCAGGGCGGCCCGCTGGCCGGCCGGTTCCAGCTCGCCGCGCCGTTCGCCTTCGGGGTGAGCGACGCCGACGACAACCGGCTCTACACCGGGCCGGACTTCCACGGCAGCGGGCAGCCGTACGGCTCCTTCGTCGACGCCCACTACTACGGCCCTGGCTGGCAGGTGGCGCTCAACACCTGGAACCACGTCCTGCCGGACGGGCGGACCCAGGTCTACTCCTCGGTGCTGCACCAGGGCTGGACCGTGATCGGCTGCTTCAACGGCGTGTACGTGCGGACCACCGACCACGACACCGACGAGGCCACCCGGGCGCACGTCGCCCGCCACCTGGCGGCCGAGACGGACGCCGGCCCGGTGCCGTGGATCCTGCCCACCAAGCAGCCCGGCGCCTTCACCGGCTCGTGCGAGCTGTGGAGCGCGGAGCAGAAGCACCTGGGGGAGGTGGAGGTGGAGATCGCGGTGCGGCCCGTGGACCTGCTGCGCGCCCGCCACGACGTCACCTGGCGGGGGGCCGGACTCGACCGGTCCTTCACGGTGGAACGGCGCCGCGACGGGACCCGCGAGTTCTGGGAGGGCCCGGACGCCTGGGGCAACGCACAGGCCTTCGGGCGGGCCTCCTTCCCGCTGTGGCACTTCACGGACGGGGACGTGCACCGCGTACGCGGCCGGGAGTTCGCCCTGGACGCCCGCCCCGGGATGGCGGCCGGCGGCCGCCTGGCCGTCACCTACGAGCTGTTCGGCGGGAACGTGCTGGCGGCCGTCCTGCACGGGGTACTGGACTGGGAGGCCGCGTCATGACCTCGACGGTGGTCATCACCGGCGGCACCCGCGGCATCGGCCACGGCCTGGTCCGCGCGTTCCTCGACCGCGGCTGCCGGGTCGCCTTCTGCGGACGGAGCCCGGCCGGTGTCGAGGCCGCCCTCACGAGCCTGGGGAGCGGCGCCGACGCCGTCGGCCACACGGCGGACGTGACCGACCGCGCCGAGGTCGCCGCACTGTGGGCGGCTGCCGAGAAGGCGTTCGGCCCGGTCGACGTCTGGATCAACAACGCCGGGGCCACGACGGCCCGCAAGCCCCTGTGGCAGCTCGACCCCGGCGAGGCCGACGCCGTGACGGCGGTCAACCTGCGCGGCGTCGTCAACGGCAGCGCGGTGGCCACCGAGCACTTCCTGCGCCAGGGCCGCGGCCGGCTGTGGAACATGGAGGGCTTCGGCTCGGACGGCCGGACCCTGCCCGGCCTCAGCGTGTACGGGGCCGGCAAACGCGCCGTCACCTACCTGACCGGCGCGCTGGCGGCCGACCTGGAGCGGGAGCGGGAGACCCGCCCCCACGACGTGCGGGCGCTGCTGCTGTCGCCCGGGATCGTGGTCACCGACCTGCTGCTGCACGACTACACCCCGGCGGAGTACGCGACGGCCCGGCCGGTGCTGAACATCCTGGCCGACCGGGTCGAGACGGTCACCCCGTGGCTGGCGGATCGGGTGCTGGCCGACCGGACGGCCAACGGCGGCCGGGTGGCGTGGCTGACGCGCCGCAGGGCGGCCGGACGCTTCGCGACGGCCGCGCTGCGCAAGCGGTCGGTGCTGCCGCGGGAGCTGCCCTCCCCGGCGGACCCGGAGGGGGCCTCATGAGCGGAACCCTGGACTATCCGCTCGCGCTCGCCGTCGAGGACTTCGTCCCGGTCGTCCTGACGGGCCTGGGAGCCGCCCTGCTGACAGGCCCGCTGCGCCGGCACAGCGCGCGCACCGGGCTCACCGGCACGGTCGGCACGGCGCTGATCCTCCTGGGAGGGCTCTCCAAGGCCGTCTGGAAGCTGGTGGTGGCCCTGGACGGCCCGGACCTCCAGGTCCTGAACAAGGCGCTGTTCCCCTGCCTTTCGGCCGGCTTCCTGCTGCTCGCGCACGCGCTGCTGACCCTGCCCGCCGCCCGCGGTCCCGAACCGGCGGGCGGGCGCCTGACGCCGCCGCTGTGGGGGTTCGCCGCGGCCTGGACCGCCACCGGCGTCGTCGGGCTGCTGCTGACGTCGACGGCGCCGCACCTGGTGCTGACCATCGTGGCGGTCACCGTGTGCGCGGTGCGGCTGATCCTGCTGGCGCGCTCCGACCGGGACGCGGTGGCCGCGGCCGCGGGCGGGCTGTGGCTGACCGGCATGTACGTCCTCGGCCCGCTGGCGGCCCGCCCCGATCAGAGCGTGGCGCTCCAGTGGGTGGAGCAGTCGGCGAACACCCTCACACAGGGGGCGCTCGTCCTGCTCGCGTGGCGGCTGGCGAGGCTCCGGCGCACGGCCCCGTCCCCCGCTCCCTCCCCCTCCTCCCCTCCGGCCGAACGGCGGCGCGCATGACGGACAGTCTCGGCTGGCGGCGCAAGTTCGGCGTCATCGCCCCCAGCACCAACACCATCGTGGAACCCGACTTCGCCCGTATGGCCGTGCCGGGGGTGACCTCGCACTTCTCGCGCATCCACATCCGCGACCAGAACATGGACCGGGACGCCGGCATGGAGAGACTCCTGGAGCAGATCCGCGACGAGATCGGCGCGGCCTGCGAGCGGGTGCTGACCTGCGAGCCGGATTACATGGTCATGGGCATGAGCGCGGAGACCTTCTGGGGCGGTGTCGAGGGCAACAGGGCGTTCGTCAAGCAGATCCACGACATCACCGGGCTCCGGGTGGCCACCGGCGCCGAAGCCTGCGAGCGGGCACTGCGCCTGTTCGGGGCGCGGCGGATCGCCGTGGTGACCCCGTACCAGCCCGTCGGCGACGCCAACGTCGACCGGTTCTTCACCGAGCTCGGCTTCGAGGTGGCCGGCATCACGGGCCTGCGCTGCCCGACGGCCGTGTCCATCGCCCACGTGACGGAGGCCGAACTGCGCTCCGCTCTGGTCGAGCTGGCGGCGCTGCCGGACGTCGACGCGATCGTGCAGTGCGGGACGAACCTGTCGATGGTCTCGCTCGCCGACGAGGCGGAGCGGTGGCTCGGGCTGCCCGTGATCGCCATCAACGCCGCCACGTGGTGGATGGCGCTGCGGGACAACGGCTGCCACGACACGCTGCACGGCCACGGCACCCTGCTGCGGGAGCACTGAGCCCGGACCCCGCGGCTCCGCCGCGCCCGCTCTCCCACCCCCCACAACCCGATGAGGTACCTCGTGCCCGCACTGCTCCGCCCGGCCATGGCCGTGCTCATCGCTCTCGCGCCCCTGGCGGCCACACCCGCCGGCGCTTCCGCGCCGCCCTCCGCGGCTCCCTCCTTCTCCCCGCACACGGTCGACCCGGACCTGGCCGGCGCGGCCTTCGCGGTGACGGGCAACGTCGAGGGGGACCCCCGGCAGGAGATCGTCGCCACGGGGTTCGGCCGTTTCACGGCTGTTCCCGGCGGCCCGCCCCTGCCCCCCGCGGCCGGTCGACTCGCTGTCTACCGGCAGAGCGGGCGAGGGCTCGACTCCTGGTCGAAGCGGCTGGTCTTCGACACCGACGCGGCGATCCCCTTTCCCAACGAACCGGCCCTGTCGGACGTCGACCGCGACGGCGACCGGGACATCGTGGTCCCGGGCGGGTTCTTCCGGTGTTCGACCCCGTGCGGGTCCCTCACCTGGTGGGAGCAGCGAGGCGCCGGGACCTGGAGACGCCATGACGTCGTGGCGCCGGGCAGCTCGCCGCTGTTCTACCACCGCGCTCTGCTGGTCGACTTCGACCGTGACGGCCGGCGCGACCTGGTGACGGTCGGCGAGTCCGCCCGGCCCGTCACCCGGATCGAGGGCCAGGCACCGGCGAACTCCTGGATCCAGGTCTTCCGGGGTACGGACGGCCCCGAGCGATTCAGCAGCGAACCGGTCGACATCGCCCCCGGTGGCGGCGCGCTCCCCGTCGTGGAGGACATCGACCACGACGGGGACCTCGACCTCGCCTCCCCGCAGTACTTCGAACCCGGCGCCGCCTACATGTGGCTGGAGCGCACCGCCGCGCGAAGCCCGCGGCACCCCATGGGCGAGTTCGCGCGCCACGTCATCGACACCACGCAGGGCCGGGCCATCGCGCTACGGCCGGTGCGCAACCTCTACGGCGACGGCCGGACGACGTGGGTGGGCGCCAACCACACGAACACGGCGTTCCCTCCGGGCTCGACCGAGCCGGCCTCCCAGGTGGTCGCCTTCACCGTGCCCGTGGATCCGCGCACCGCGTGGACCCCGATCGCCTTGTCGAGCGGCATCACGTCACGGGGGCGGGCCGGCCAGGCCGCGCCCGGTGTGTTCGGCAGCGGCGATCTGGACGGGGACCGGGACACCGACCTCCTGGTGTCCGGCGACGGTGACGACCGTCTGTTCTGGCTGGAACAGGGGGACGGTCGCAGCTTCACCACCCATGTCCTGGCGACCGGCGCCGGTCAGGCCGGAGGAGCGGTGGTGACCGATCTCGACCACGCGTGGCCGCTGCGCAACGAGGCCGTGTTCACCGTCTTCGAGTCCGACAGCCTCGTGGTCTGGACGCGCGACTGACCCGCTGCCGCCGCGCAGGGCGTCGAGCCGATCCCCGGTGGTGCCCACCGGGGATCGGCTCGGCGCAGTCCGCCGGATCGGCACCGCGCGCGCTCGGAGCGAGACGTCGCGTCCGACAGGACCAGGGCCTGGTGCGAAAGTCCCTCCCCCTGGGCTTCGCCCGGGAGGTGCCCCCCACCTCGCGACGCCTGGCACGCACTCCCCCGTAGCCCTTCGGGCACGGGAGGGCCCCCACACCGCGTTGTCGGGATCGCCCGAGTACGCCCGGTACGAGGGCGACCCTCCGCCTTGCGAGCGCACGCACCAGACGCCGCCAGGCCCGCCCTCCGGGCGGACGGCGCTACTTTCGCAACACGCCCTAGGCGCCGGTGAGGCCTTCGCTCGAACGGCTCGGAGCCAATGCCCCATCGCTCGGCCGCGGGCCTCGCCGGCGCCTTTCACCTGCCGTCACCCGGTCGGTGACCGCGCTCAGGATCTCTGGGAGACCTGCTGGACGGTGACCGCGGGGTCCGCTCCGTCGCCCCAGAAGTGGACGTAGGAGCGTGCGAAGGCGTCGCCGAGGGCGGCCTTCAGGAAGAGCGCGGACCAGCGGGCGGAGGTGCGGATGCCCTCCACCTGGTCGGTGGTCTGGGGTGAGGGGTCGGGGGCGGCGCCGGGCGGGTTCTGCACGCCGGTGATGCCGTAGTGGTTGACCCCGGCGACCGTGACGAGCGCCTTCGGCGTGCCGGTCAGGGCGTCGTAGGTGGCCTGTGCGGCCGCCGGGGCCGCGACGCCGTCGGCGGATCCCTGGATCAGGGCGACCGGCACGGTGTTGTTCACCGGGGCGACGGGGCCACCGCCGGGCGGGACGTTGTTGGTGCCGAAGAAGGCGGCCGCCTTGAGCTCGGCCGGCTTGACCGCGCCCGGCGGCAGGCCGAAGCAGAACGGCGCGGCGCACTGTCCCTGGACGGTGGCGACGCCGGCGGCGCCGCCGAAGGAGTGGCCGAGGAGGGCGAAGCTCGCCGGGTCGAGGCGGTTCGCGAGGGGGCTGCCCGTCCGGGTGTTCTCCGTCTTCGACCAGGCGACGGTGGTCAGGCCCTGATCGGCCGAGGCCCACAGACCGGGGATGCCGAAGACGGAGCGCACGTGGTTGGGGACCACGACGACGAAGCCGAACGCGGCGACGGTGCGGGCGTATCCCTCGTAGTGGCTCTTGTCGACGTTGGCGCCCTGTTGGAGCAGGACCACGGGGAGGCGGTCGCCGTTCTCGGGGTAGTAGACGTCGGCCGCGTCGGCCCCGACCGAGGTCGCGTAGACGAGTGTCGGGACGGGGGTGGGGCTCTGCGGCGTTTCGGCGGCGGCCGCCGGGCTCGCGATGCTCGCGGCGGTCAGCAGGGCGCATCCGAGCAGGCCGAAGGCGATGCCTCGGTTCCTGCTGCGGAGCGTGCGGTTGCGTGGCGTGTGTGAGGCGTACTCCATCGGTCGTCCAATCTTCTCGGGGTCTTCGGCATGCGGGTCAGACGGAACGGTGGGTGGCCGCGGCGGCGTCGGCGTCGTAGTGCCGGCGGCCGCGCAGGACGACGGCGGATCCGACGAGCAGGGGTACCAGTACCGCCGCGAAGGCGTAGCGGAGCGATCCCGTCGCGTCGGAGGCGAGCCCGATGAGCCAGGGGCCCAGTGATCCGCCCAGGGTGACCAGGAGTTGGAGTACGGCGAAGCCGAGCCCGCGTCGCTCCGCCGCGACGACGTCGGCGTTGGCGGCGGTGAGGTTGGCCAGCGCGGCGGCGAAGCCGAAGTTGGCGAGGCCGAAGCACAGGGCCTGCGGTACGAGGACGGGAACCGCCACGGCTCCGGCCAGGGCGACGGTTCCCAGCATCAGTCCGGCCCCGCCCAGGGCGACACGGCGCCCACGGCGGGGTCTGCCCTGCCTGTCGCCCAGCCAGCTGCCGGTGATGATGCCCGCGACGATGCCGACCAGCCCGGTGCCGCCTGCCACGGCGGCGGCCTGGGCCTCGCCGAGGCCGAAGAAGCGGCCGTAGTAGGAGGGCATCCAGTAGAAGAGACCGCCCAGGCCGAAGAAAAGGATGCTGAGACCGGTGACGACGGTGCGCAGGGTGCGGATCCGCAGGAGTTCGCGGATCTGGGCGCGCAGCGGGACGGCTGCGGCGCCGACGCGCGCGTCGGGGACCGCTCGTGCGGCAGGCGGGGTGCCGCTGTCGCCCCGGTACCACAGGGTGAGGCGGTCGCCGGTGCCGCGGACCGGCTCGCGCAGCGTGAGGACGAGCAGGGCGACGAGCAGGCCGGGGACGGCGACGAGGAAGAAGCCCGTGCGCCAGCCGACGCTCTGCGCGAGGGCGCCGCCCGCGATGACCCCGATGGGCAGACCGCCGAAGTAGGCCATGCGCTCGTATCCGAACGCGCGGGTGCGGCCGGGGCCCGGGTAGTAGTCGGCGAGGAGGCTGGAGGCGGGCGGGTTGTAGAGCTGTCCGGCGGCCCCGAGGAACACCCGGACGGTGAACAGGGTCAGGTAGCCGCCCGCGAGCCCGGTGCCGACGGTCAGCAGGGACCAGACGGCCACGACGGCGGCGATGGTCCAGGTGCGGCGGGCGCTGTCGGCGAGCCGGCCCGCCGGGAGCAGCAGGACCACGGCGGCCAGCGAGCCGGCGGTGGCGATGGCCCCTCCGGCGGCGTCGCCGAAGCCGAACTCCTCCTGGATCCGGGGCAGGGCACCGGCGAGGAGGTTGTACTCGATGCGGTCGATCGCGGCGACGAGGGCGATGCAGACCGCCGGCCACCATCCGAACGGTGCGGGTGCACCGCGTCGAACGGTGACCGGGGGCCGCCCGGGGAAGGGACTGAACGCAGCCGGCTCTTCGTCGGGTTCGGAGCGGGAGACGGTCGGGCTCATGAGGCTCCTCCGGGCGGGCGGTGGGCAGGGGAGGTCAGGGTTTGGCCGTGTACACGACGCCCGGAAGGGTCTGGGCGGCGCTGCCCCAGACCTGGTCCCGCAGGGACGTGTCGAGGCCGAGGGTGTAGAGGAGGTAGGTGGTGGTCACGGCTCGGGTGAGCCGCTGCTGTTCGGCGCGGGTGACCGAGCCGCTGTCGCAGCCGAAGCCGCCGCTGTCGGTGAAGCCGCAGTGGAAGCCGCCGGTGACGACGCGCAGTTGGGTGGGGGCGGGCTTGGCGTCGTACATCTTCCGCTGGTGGCCGTCGACTCCGGCGACGGTGTCCTTGCTGCCCCCGACGTACTGGGAGGGGACGGCGAGGGTGGCGGAGGCGCTGACCGCAGAGGGGTTCGTCTCCGCGGCGGCGAGGGTGCTGACCGACTTGACGGCCGGGTTCCGCGCAGCGGCGAGCAGGGCCGCGCCGCCTCCCATGGAGTGGCCGGAGAGGGCGTAGCGGCTGGTGTCGACGGCTCCGGCGAAGCGGGATCCGGTCGTGGAGTTCTGGGTGGTGAGCCAGGTCAGGGCCGCGTTGAGGTCGTCGGCGAAGCCCGTGTGGCTGGGTGCGATGCCGCCCTGGGACTTGGGGGCGACGGCGATGAAGCCCCAGGAGGCGTAGTGCCGCAGGGTGCTTTCGTACTTGGAGATGTCCTGGAAGAAGCCGTGGCCGAAGGCGAGGCCGGGGTGGAGCCCCGGTGCCACGGGGGCGTTGGCACCGGCGGCGTTGCCCGGGTACCAGACGCGGGCGCTGTAGGTGCGTCCGGAGGCGGAGACCGTGAGGTCGGTGTAGGCGACGGGGTAGGCGCCGGGCGCGGCGGGGTCGGCCGCGGCGGCGGGCGTGGTGTCGGGGGCGCCCGACGCGGTGGAGGGTCCGGCCAGGGTGGCCGCGATGGCCAGTGCGACGGCCGGGACGGCGCGGGCGAGGGTGCGTAACACGGGTGTCTCCTCGTGTGGGGTATCGGAGAGGGAAACGCTGTATCCCACTTCAGCACATGGGCGCATACACGCCAAGACTTCTGTCGTTTCTTTCAGTGAAACGGTGTTGCTTCAGGGCGAACAACCTACGGGCGTGCGAGCGCCGGAGCGTTCTCGTCGCGCAGCGCCGACACGAGCCCCGCCAGCATCAACGCCTCCCCCAGGTTCCCCAGGGGCGGCGCCGCGACGGCGGCGGCCGACGCCACGAGAACGGCGAGGGCGCCCAGGGCGATCCAGGGCGTCGAACGCCGTATCCAGGCGATCAGCCCGATCAGGAGCAGCACGACGATCGCGAGGACGGCGGCGACGGGGAAGGCGCCGGGTTCGGCGTCCGCGTACCGCAGGGTGTCAGCCCAGACCCGGGGTCGCAGGTGCAGCCCCGGCAGGGTGGTGGCAGCGCCGAGCACGACCAGGACGCCGGCGGTGGACCAGGCCCCGAGGAGGGCGGCGCGACCGGTGCGCAGCACGAGAGCCGCGCAGGGCAACACGAGGGGTGTGGCCAGGACGTGCACGACGAAGCGCCCGACGCTCAGCGCCTCCAGGGCCCGGCCCTCGCCCATCAGGGCTCCGGCCGCGACCACGGCCGAGTCGTACGCGAGGGCGCATCCGAGGATCACGGTGAGCCGTCCCGCTCCCCCGCCGCGCCGGGCGACGGCGGCCAGCAGGAGCTGCATGAGGGCGAGCAGCGCCAGCGCGGCGGAGATCACCGCCCGTCCCCGGCCCGCCGGTACAGCGCCTCGATCGTCTCGGCGTGCCGGCTCATGACGGCGGCCCGGCGGGTCTTGAGCGTCACGGTGAGGTCCGGTCCGCCCGGGATCCACTCTTCGGCGAGGAGTTCGTGCGCCCGGATCCGTTCGGGCCGCGAGAGGCGGGTGTTGGCGAGGGCGACGGCTTCGCCGAGGGCGGCGGCGAGTTCCGGTGCGTGGGTGTCCCAGGGCGCGGTCGATTCGATGCCCGTGCCCCGGGCCCAGGCCGCGACGGCCTCCCGGTCGGCGACGAGGAGCGCGATGTTGAAGGGGCGGCCGTCGCCGATGACGACGGCGTGGGCGATCAGCGGCGAGGCTTCCTTGACGACGCCCTCGATGCGGGCGGGAGCCATGTTCTTGCCCCCGGTGTTGATGATGAGGTCCTTCTTGCGGTCGACGATGCGGACGTCGCCGGAGGGATCGACGGTGGCGAGGTCGCCGGTGTGCAGCCATCCTTCCGCGTCGACGGCCCGTGCGGTGAGCTCCGGCTCGCCGCGGTAGCCACGCATCAGGAAGGGGGCGCGGACGAGGAGTTCACCGTCGGCGGCGATGCGGATCTCGGCGCCGGGGACGGGCCGGCCCACGGTTCCCGGCCGCGGGCGGCCGGGCGGGGCGATGAGGGCGATGCCGCTGAGCTCGGACATGCCCCAGGCGTCGGCGAGCGGGAGGCCGAGTGCGTGGAAGAACTCCTGGAGCCCCTCGGGCGCCGGCGCGGCCCCCGTGATGCAGACACGGGCGCGGTCGAGGCCGACACGGTGGCGGAGACGGGCGAGGATGCCGTCGGCCTGGTCGAGCTCCCTCCGCTCCGTTTCGCCGAGGGAGCCTTCCCATCTGCGCGGGGCGAGGCGGCGGCCCGTGGCCAGGGCATCGTCGACGAGGGCGCGGAGCCCGGGGTCCGTCTCGGCGAGCGCGTTCTCCAGGCCGGTGCGCAGACGCTGCCAGACTGCGGGTACCGCCCCGAAGAGCGTGGGCCGCACGGTGACGAGCGCCTCGGCGAGCAGCGAGAGGTCGTCCAGGCACGTCAGCCTGGTCCCGCAGAGGAGGTTGGTGTAGTGCGAGCCCCACCGGTCGGCGATGTGCGCGGCCGGCAGGAAGGAGAGGTGGCTGTCGTCACCGGTGACCTCGAGCACCCTCTGGGTTCCCGACAGCTGACTCAGCATGGCGCGGTGGGTGATCTCGACGGCCTTGGGCCGGCCGGTGGTGCCCGAGGTGTGGATCAGGGTGATGACGGCATCGGGGCGCACGTCGTCGAGGGCAGCGACGAGATCGACGGGCTCGGGCGCCAGCGCCTCCGCTTCCGCGAGGGAGAGGACACCGTCCGCGGCCGCGCCCTCGGAGCCGTCGACGGACACGAGGGAGTGCACGGCGGTGTCCGAGCAGGCGGCGCGCAGCACCGGCAGGAAGCGGCGTTCGGTGACGACGACACGGGCAGCGGTCGAGCGCAGCAGTTCGTGCACCTGGTCGGCCGGCAGGCTGTTGTACAGGGAGAAGGGCACGGCCCCCAGGTGCAGGGCGGCGCAGTCGGCGACGTGGAACTCGGGCCGGTTGGTGAGCATGAGGGCCACCGGCTCGTCACGCCGCACGCCGAGGCCGCGCAGGGCCGCGGCGACGGAGGCGACGCGGTCGGCGTACTGACTCCAGGTCAGGGCGGGGCCCGCGAGGGTGAGCAGGGCGGGCTCCCGCGGCCGTTCCGCGACCGTCCGCCGGAAGGCCTCGCAGAGGTCGGTCGGCATCGTGCTCGATGGCGTCATCTGAACTCCTCGCGGAGAAGGGTCGTCGGAGGCGCTCGACCGCGTGCGCTTCGCCCGGGGACGAGCGGTGCGGCCGACGGGCCGGTGGCCGCACCGCTGGAGCGGCCCCGTGCCTGGCATGACCGGGCGGTCATGTGACCGCCCGGTCATGGTGCGGCGCCTCCGAGGTCCTGTCAATGAACCGGACCGCACCGACGCCCGCGACCGGAACCGCAACCACCGCCATGACGCGCGGAGTTGACCCTCCCGGGCGGCTCGGCACCCGTTGACGATCGAGGGACCCGGTTCTAGTTTGGCGAAACATCGTTCCAACGAAGGAAACACATCCGCGCCCCGCCGGCTGTGCCCCTCGACCCACGACCCCCTCACGGCATCCGGACTGGAGCATGCGAAGTGACCAACAGCGTGGGCCCTCGGGCCGTCTTCGGAGTGATCGTCCCGAGCACCAACACCGTCGTCGAGCACGACTACTGGAGTGCGCGAGTCCCCGGCGTCGCCTATCGCGCCGGTTCGATGCACATCCCGCATCCCGTCATGGGCAGCGATCGGGACTTCGAGGCCCTGCTCGGGCAGATCCGCTCCTCCATCGACGTCGCGGTCCGCGACGCCCTCACCGCGGAGCCGGACCGCATGGTGATGGGCATGTCCGCGGAGACGTTCTGGGGAGGCGTGGCGGGCAACGAGGCCTTCGAGCGCAGGCTGGGCGAGCGCACGGGGCTGCCCGTCACCACCGGCGCGAGCTCGTGCCGAGCGGCGTTGCGCGAGTTGGGGTGCCGTCGCATCGCGGTCTTCTCCCCGTACCAGCCCGTCGCCGACCGCGAGGTGGGCCGGTACTTCGCGGAGGCCGGATTCGACGTGGCCGCGGTGACGGGACTGAGGTGTCCGACGGCCACGGACATCGCCCGCGTGGGGCCGGAGCGGATCCTGGAGACGGTGCGCGCGCTCGACACCGGTTCGGTGGAGGCGATCGTGCAGGTCGGCACCAACCTGTCCTTCACGGCCCAGGCCGACGAACTCGAATCCGAGTTGGGCAAGCCGGTCGTCGCGATCAACGCGGCGACCCTGTGGCACGCACTGCGCGAGCACGGTCTGGACGATCGCGTCACCGGGATGGGAAGCCTGCTCCGGAGCCACTGAGGAGTCGTCGCGTGAACCCGTCCGCAGCGGGAGCGGCGCGGCGGCCGGAACCCCGGCACGACCCCGCTCGGCCCCCTCAGCGGGGCACGCGGACCGCCGCGGATCTCGCCGACCTGCGGGCTCGCGCGCGTTCGCGGCGCAGTTCCCTCACGTAGTCGAGCGCGTCGACCTGGATGGTGTGGCGGGCCGACGTGACGTACCTGCTCCTGGTGCGGGCCTGATAGGCGGCGATCTCCGCCCGCATGGCGCGCGGCGAGGGCAGGACGCCCCTGCCCGACAGGATGTCCGCGACCCAGTGCGACTGGGCCTCGGCCAACGGCATGATGGCGCCGAGCGGTTGGATGAGGCCGATGAAGAACAGCCCCTGGTGGTCGGGGGAGGCGACGCGGCGGTACAGGCCGACCTCGTTGCCGGCCGGGTCGATGAGGTCCTCGGCCAGGAAGGGGAAGTCGATGTCGTAGCCCGTGCAGTAGACGACGCTGTCGATCTCCTGGTGGCTGCCGTCGGCGAACAGGGCGCGCGCGCCGTCGAATCCCGTGATCATCGGCACGACGGTGACGTCTCCGTGGCCGATGCGTGTGAGCAGGTCGTCGGAGATGGTGGGGTGGGCGGCGAGGATGCCGTGGCCGGGTTCCGGCAGGCCGTACGCACCGAGTCGGCCCCGGCTGACCCTCAGCAGGGCCGAGAGTCCGGCCGCCTGCACGGCGAGCGGCGCGCGGGCGAGCCATGACCCGGTGAGGTGGTCGGTCGGCACGCCGAAGAGGTACTTCGGCAGGATGTGCGCCCCGCGTCGCATCGACAGGAAGGTGCGGGTGGAGACGCGGGAGGTCTCGACCGCGATGTCGCACGCCGAGTTGCCGATGCCGAGGACGAGCACCTTGCGGTCCCGGTAGGGCTCGGGCGTCCGGTAGTGGTGGGAGTGCACCTGCGTGCCGGGAAACGAGTCCGCACCCGGCAGCGCGGGGTCGGGGTGGCGCGGCTTCCAGTGGTGGCCGTTGGCGACGAGCACCGCGTCGTAGAGGTGCGCGGCCTCCGTCCCGCCGTCCCGGCCGCGGACGCTGACCGACCACCGCCCGTCGGGGCGCTTCTCGACCCTGGTCACCTCGGTTCGGAAGGTGATGGCCGCGCGCAGTCCGAAGTGATCGACGAAGTCGTCGAAGTAGCGGGCTATCTGGAAGTGGCTCGGGTAGGTCGGGTAGTCGCCGGACATGGGATGGCAGGCGTACTCCATGACCTCGCGGGAGGTGTTGATGTGCAGCGAGCGGTAGGCGGAGGACATGCCGTTGTCGTTCATGTAGCGCCAGTTGCCGCCGACTTCGGATCCGCTTTCGAAGCAGTCGTAGGGTATGCCCCGCTCCGACAGGACCTGGCACGCGGCGATGCCGGACGAACCGGCTCCGATCACGCAGACACGTTTCACGTCGACCTCCCCTATGACCACCCGGTCACATGACCGGCTGGTCATAGGCTCCGGCCATTCCCTCCCGTCTGTCAATCACCGTGCCTGCCATGGCAGTTGGACGGGGCCGGCGAGCGGCCGGGGGCTGTCGCCGCATTGACAGCGGCCGGGGACGGCACCACTATGACCGGGTGGTCACATGACCGCCCGGTCACACCACGGGGCAACTCCCCCGTACCCGTGGTGTGCCGGCCAGGGAGCCCGGGCGGGAGTCGCGATGCAGCCAGCGCCACCCAGCAGCGCACCACCTCGACGTGTCGACGTCCTCGTCGTCGGCTCCGGCTTCGGCGGCAGCGTCGCCGCGCTGCGCCTGCGCGAGAAGGGCTACGAGGTCGCCGTCCTCGAAGCCGGCAGGCGCTTCGAGGACGCAGATCTCCCCCGCACCTCCTGGAAGGTGCGCGACTACCTCTTCGCCCCGCGGCTGGGATGTCGCGGCATCCTCCGCATGACGCTGCTCGGCAAGGTCCTGGTGCTGACGGGAGCCGGCGTCGGGGGCGGTTCCCTGGGCTACGCGAACACCCTCTACGACCCTCCCGAGGCCTTCTACGGCGGTACGGACTGGGCCACGATCACCGACTGGAAGAAGGAGCTCGCGCCCTACTTCGACCAGGCCCGGCGCATGCTGGGAGTGGCCGTCAACCCGCTCATGACGCCCGCCGACCGACTCCTCGAGGACGCCGCACGGGAGATGGGCCGCGCGCACACCTTCCGCCCCACACCCGTCGGGGTGCACTTCGGGCCGCCCCGGACCGCGCCCGGTACACGAACGCCGGACCCGTACTTCGGCGGGGCGGGACCGGACCGGACGACATGCCTGCACTGCGGCCAGTGCATGACGGGCTGCCGCCACGGAGCGAAGAACACCCTGCCGAAGAACTACCTGGGCCTGGCGGAGCGGGCCGGGGTGACCGTCTGCCCGGAACGCACGGTCGTCGACATCCGGCGCGGTCCCGCCGGCTGGGACGTCACGTCGACCCGAACCGGCCGGCCCGGGCGCGCCCGCCACACGACGACCGCTCGGCATGTCGTTCTCGCGGCCGGCGCCCTCGGCACCCAGCGCCTCCTCCACACGCTGCGGTCCACCGGCGCCCTCACCGAGCTCTCACCACGCCTCGGGCATCTGACCCGCACCAACTCGGAGGCCCTCCTCGCCGTCCGCTCCCCCCGCGCGGACGCCGACTTCACGACGGGCGTGGCCATCACCTCGTCCGTACACCTCGACGACGCCACGCACGTCGAACCCGTCCGCTACGGTCCGGGCAGCGACCTCCTCGCCCTGCTGGGCGCGCCCCTGACGGACCCGGTCCCCGGCCGGTCGCGGCTGCTCTCAGCACTGGCGCACATGGCGCGGAACGTGTCGCTCCTGCCGGCCCTCCACCGCCCGCGGCGCTGGGCGAGACAGACCGTGGTGCTGCTGGTCATGCAATCGGCGGACAACTCCCTCACCACGTTCCTGCGCAAAGGGCTCTTCGGATCCCGCCTGTCCAGCCGCCCCGGCGAAGGGCCGCCCAGCCCCACGTGGATTCCGGCCGGCCACGAACTGGCGCGCACCGCGGCGCGGCAGAACGGCTCGCTGGCCTGCGGCACATGGGCCGACCTTCTCGACATCCCCTCCACCGGCCACCTCATCGGAGGGTGCGCCATGGGCGAGACGCCCGAGCAGGGCGTCGTGGACCCCTACCATCGCCTGCACGGGCATCCCGGACTTCACGTCATCGACGGCTCCACCCTCTCGGCCAACCTCGGGGTGAACCCTTCGCTGACCATCGCCGCACTCGCCGAACGGGCCGTCGCCCTGTGGCCCAACCGCGGCGGGACCGATCCGCGCCCCGAGCCGGGCGCGCCCTATCGGCACGTGTCTCCCGTACCACCGGTCCACCCGGCCGTGCCCGAGCACGCCGTGGGCGGGCTGAGACTCGCACCGCACCCCCTGGACGAGGAGGAACCCGATGCCGGCCTACCCGCCTGAACCCTGGCATCTCGCCGGTCAGATGTTCGTCTCCCTGTGGGTCGTGCCGAAGCGCGAACTGCCGGTGCTGCCGGACGCGGTCACACCTCTGACCGTGGCGGGCAGAGCCGTCATCGGCGGCGCATGGGTGGTGTACGAACACGACAGCGTCCTGCGCTACAACGAACTCCTCACCGCGGTCCTGGTCCGCGACGGGATGCGGCCGCGCGTCACCATCACGGACATCTGGGTGGACAGCGAGCAGTCCAGGACCGGCGGCCGCGAACTGTGGGGCATTCCCAAGGACATGGCGCGCTTCGCCGTCACGCGCGGCGGCGCACGGACCACACTCGCCGCAAGCGAGGGCACTCCCCTGGCCTCAGCCGCCTTCCGCCTCGGACGCCGGCTGCCCGGCCGGTGGTCCGCGTCGTACCACGTGTGCCAGACCCTCGACGGCCGGCTCAAGGCGAGCCCCGTACGCTGCCGAAGCACCCTGCGTCCGGCCCGGGGGGTCTGGGAGATCCCCGGGCGCGGCGGCCTCCCCCTCCCCGCCCGGCCCCCCGCGTTCAGTCTCTGCCTGCAGGACTTCACCCTCGCCTTCGGCGCCGGTGGTCAGCGGGCCTGAAAACCGCCGACGACGGGCCGGACCAGCCGCTCGATCGCGGCTCGGCGCGTGCTCCGGTCCCCCTTCGGCAGGACCACGGGTCCGGTCACCGCCGGGAAGAACGTGGCCAGCGCGACGTGCGGCAGCAGCAGCAGGAGCAGGGACAGGAGCGCGTCCACGTCCGCGTCCGGACGGAGGTGCCCGGCCGACTGCGCCCGGGCGAGCAGGGGGCGCAGACCGAGGAGGTAGAGCTCCTGGACGGGCTCCAGGACTGCCTGGCGCACGAGCGGGTCGATCTCCATGTTGGTCGCGGCGGTCACGCCGCGTTCCAGCGGGTTCTTCTCGAAGTAGTCGACCCAAGCGTCCATGGCGGCGACGAGGTGCGCGTCGAAGGCGACCGTCCCGTCGTAGTCGTCGAGCCACGGGCGCATGGCCTCGAAGATGCGCAGCGAGGTCTGCTCGGCCACGTAGGTGAAGAGGTCCAGCTTCCCCGAGAAGTACTGGAAGAGGGAGCCCTTCGCCACACCCGCTTCGCGGGCGATGACGTTGAGGCTGCCGGTGGAGTAGCCATGGGTGCCGAACTCGTCCATGGCGGCGACCAGCACGCGTTCGCGACGCTCCGGCGACAGGTGCGACCAGGTGGTGGTGGGCATGGGCACTCCCCGAGACGACCGAGCGGCTGGCTGACCGCCCGGTCATGATCAGGTGTGGGACGAGTGGCTGTCAACGCGTCCCGGAGGGGAGGCGGGTATCGTCGAGGAGTCCCCGGCGCCGGGAGCGCGAGGCCCGGCGGCGCCCCCGTCAGTCGCCGTGGCCCGTACCGCCACTGCCGAAGCCGCCACTGGAGATGCCACCCCACTTGCGCTTCTCCTCGCTCTGCGGATCCGGGTCGGCCTGACCCGAGCTCTGGAGGTTGTAGGGCATGAGCCGGTGCTCTCCGTCGGTGTGGGGCATCTCCGACGCCTTGCGGTACTCGGAGACCTCGCCGGGAAGCTGGTCCGTGTCGGGCCGGTGCGGATGTGATGCCGGATCAGGCGGGGGAAGCTCCCGGTTCTTGATCCGGATCCCCAGCATGAAGGCACCGATCAGGACCGCCACCACGAGCAGCCCGCCCAGGACCTGGGCCAGTCCGGACTGCCAGACACCGGCCGCGAGGGCCGGCTCCCCGAGAAGCGACGTATGCATGGCCATGGCTCGCTCACCTGTCCCTGTGACCGGACGCCGAGCCGTGAGCCCGACGACTCCTACCGTCCTTCTGTTCATGTCCCGACGTCGAGTGCGTCGGCGCGGGGAGCCCGTGCACCCCGCGCCCGCCGCTGGTCGGGGCTCTGTCGCCCCTCGTGCGGTGCGGACTCGGATCCCTCCTCCTCGGAGGGCGGGACCGGCTCGCCTCCTACGCCTCCTCGCTGTACAGGCTGGCCTCCGTGGCGAGATCGCTCTGCTCGTAGTTGGCGAGAGCCAGGCCGAGGGCGAAGAAGGTGGGAGCCCATTCCCCCACGAAGATGCCCCATCGGTCCGCCCTCTCGAGGTTCTCCTGCTTGTTCGAGGTGATCCAGGAGGCGAGGGACAGGCCGATCGATCCGATCGCGGCCAGGTAGGCGTGCTCGCTGCGCACACCGGAGTCGTGCAGCTTCTTGACGATCATGCGCCCTCCTCGGACGATGCTTGAGAGTCTTTGAGCACACTTCACACGTTTTGTGCCTTTCGGATTCAGCCGGCACCGACCACCGCGTGCGCCTCGGTGGGCAGCTCGCCGACGGGGCGCGCGCCCCTACCTGGGGCGGACCCCCCTGGCCGGACGACCGCGCCGGTCCGCCGCGAGAGCCCGGTAGTCGTCGGCCAGGGTCTTGGCCATGCGCTCGACCGAGTACGCGTCGCGGACCAGCTTTCGGGCGCGGCCACCGATCGCACGGGCGGCGGGTTCGTCGAGCGCGAGCAGCCGGCGCAGGCCGGCGCCGAGCGAGCGTGAGGTCGACGTGTCGAGGAGCAGTCCGTTGACGCCGTCGACCAGGTAGGTCGGTATGCCGCCGCGGGCGGGGGCCGCCACGGCGAGCCCTGATTCCATGGCCTCCAGTACGGCGAGCCCGAACTCCTCCTTGGCGCTCGGGCACACGTATCTGGCGCGTACGCCGGTGGCGGGATCGGCCAAAGCCCTTTCCAGGCAGCGGACTTCGGCGTTCGACCAAGCGGGGAGCAACTGGATGCGGCTCCTGGCCCCGGGACAGGACGCGAGGGATTCCTCGATCCGATCACGCATCCGCTGTTCCACCGGATCGTCGGCTCCGGGACTTCCGCCGATGAGGACCAGGCGGGAATCCTCGTGGCTGCCGGATTCCAGCCATGCACGCACCAGCAGGTCCTGCTGTTTGACCGGGTGGAGGCGGCCGACGCTCAGCAGCAGGGTCCCTTCGCCGGCCGCGACCGGGGCCGGCCGGACCCCGACCCGGCGCAGCAGTGAACGCCGCCTCGCCTTCTCGTTCCCGGCGGGGTCGTACGGGCCGATGCCCTCCGGGACGGCGAGAGGACCGGCGGAGCCGGAGGGCAGCTGCGGGAAGTGGCGCAGCAGCTCGTTCGTCCCGCCTCCGCGGCCCGCGAGGGCGACGACGCGGTCGGCGCGGTCGACGAGGCAGTCGGCGAGGAAGACGCGGTGGAGGTCGAGGCGCAGGGCGTCGGGATCGGCTCCGGGGATACCGTGCCGCTCGGTGATCTGGCGGTGCGGATCGGGAGTGGCGGTGAACACCAGAGAGGCGCCGAGACGCCTCGCGGACTCCGCCAGGGCGAGCGAACCGTCGTCGGCGTAGCGCACGTGCACGACATCGACGGACCGCCCCAGCGAACCGAGCAGGCGTACCGCCCACCAGGCGAGAGCCTCGCGGTGGAGGCCCATGGTCTCGGGGCCGAGGGGGCGGTCGCTGTCCACGGGCAGGCGTACGACCCAGTGGCCGGGACCTCGCCGGCGGAGCAGAACCGGGTCTTCGACCAGCTCCGGTCGGCAGGCACCGACGACGGTGACGACCGCGGCCACCTGCTCCGTGCGGACCAGGGCGTCACCGAGCGACCCGAGAAGGACGCCGAGGCCCCCGCTGAGCCCTTGCCCGGGCGTATCGAGTCCGCCCATCAGCATGGACTGGACCACGACCGCGCCCGCCCGCTCGGCGGCCAGGGGCGCCCCGGGAAGCGGTGTCAGGGCCTCCAGAAGCAGCCGCTCGTACACGTCGGTGGCGCGCACGCCCCGCAGCGCTGCCGCCACCGCGGGCAGATGTGCCGCGAGTGCGCGCCAGGCGGCATGCCGGAGCCCTCGGACCTCGCTGTGGGCGTCCCTGATCACCTCTCGGACGGGAAGGAGCGCAGGGACCGCCTGTTCGTGCGCGGCCGCGAGGTCGAGGAGCAGTGCCCGCGCCTCCGGCTTCTGTTCGTGAAGCAGACCTGCGTGCAGCGCCGCCGCGGCACGCGCTGCGCCGTGGCATTCCGCGATTCCCGCCCACAGGGCGGCGACGGCCGCCCGGCGGAGGGGGCTGCCGGCGCAGCCGAGGACGCCTTCCTCGGGGGTCGGCGTCCTCCCCGCCCGCATGTCCGCGCGCAGGCGGGCGACGGCCCGGTCCTCCGCGCCGAGCCGGACGCTCCCGCCGGCGTCTCCCTCCGGTGCCCGGTACTCCGCCGCCAGGAGGTCGGCCAGAAGTGATCCGGATGCGCGGATGCGGACCGAGTCGGGGAGGGGGTCCGCAGCGGACGGCGCCTGCCAGTAGCGCTGCCGGAAGGCGGTGAAGACGTCCTCTCCCCCCGGAGCACCGGGGGGAGCGCTGCTCGTGCGGCCGTCGGCGGTCGCCACGGCGATCGCGGGATCCATGCTTGCTCCTCGGGAGGAAGGGTTCGAGCCGTGGTGATTCCTTCCGTCGCCGTCCCAGGGATGCAGCGGGCGCGGGGTTCGAGGAGTGCCGTACGCGTGCATCCGGCCGGCGCCTTCCGGGCGAAGGGCTGGGCTCTGGGCCGGGAGCGGCTCCGCTCCCGCGGGAGGCGAGATGCCGCGCGTCGTGGTGCTCAGTCCGCCCTTCCCCCCTGCCGGCACCGCGGACGCGACGCTCGGAGAGGGCACGGCGGGCACCGCATCCGAGCGCGTCGGACGTCCGGAAGGAAGCGGTACACCCGGTCACCAGCAGGAGGTGCTCATGGCCCACCCCCCGGCGCCCGCACCCGGTGAGCCCCTGTCCCGTGCCGCACCGCACGAGATCGCCCGCCCCCTGTTCAGTCAGTTCTGGGACGACGTCGTCCTCCTGCACTGGCCGGTGGCGCCCGGGGCGGTCGCTCACCACTTCCCGGAGGGCACCCGCCCGGACGTGGTCGGTGCGCACACCTACGTCGGACTCGTCTTCTTCCGGATGAGGGGGCTCGCGCTGGGTCGAGGTCCGGCGCTCCCCGTCGTCGGGTCCTTCACGGAGGTCAACGTCCGCCTGTACAGCGTGGACGAGGAGGGACGCCGCGGCGTCGTGTTCCGCACGCTCGACTGCGAGCGGTTGCTCCCGACCGTGGTGGCACGGAGCGTGTGGCGACTTCCCTATCACTGGGCTTCCACCCGCACGCTGCACTTCGGCGACCGGCTGCTGTTCACCACCCGGCGCAGACGGATCCGGGGGCCGGTGTCCCGGGTCTGGATCGCCCGGAGCGAGCGCCCGTACGTCCCCGGAGAGCTCGACGACTTCCTCACCGCGCGGTGGGGCCTGCACGCACGCGCCTGGGGGCGCACGTACTTCTGGCCCGTGCACCACGCGCCGTGGACGTTCCGGGAAGTGGCGCTCCTGTCGCTCGACGACCGGCTGGTGGAGGCGGCCACCCGGCTCCAGGTGGCCGCCCGCACGCCGGCGAGCGTGCTGTACTCCCCCGGTGTCCGGGTCAGGTTCGGCACACCCACACGAGCGTGACCACCCGGCCGGTGCGACCGTGCCGGAGGTCAGAGGCCCAGGCGGCAGCGCGCCGCCCGTCTCCAGACCTGCCGGAGGTCCCGGCGTTCACGACCCGTCGCCGACCGTTCCCACCCGCAGTAACAGGCGATACATTTGGGGCCGCGGGACACGCGTCCTGTACTCTGGTACACGAGCGGCGAGGCTCGTAGGCGACACGAGGAGCGTTGGGTGAGCGGCACTTTGGCTGACGAGATCCGCAGTCGTCTGGGCGAGTTGAGTCCGGCCGAACGCAAGGTCGCGCGGGTCCTCCTGGCCGGCTATCCCGCCTCCGTCTTCGAGACCGTGGCCACGATCGCGGAGCGTGCCTCGGTCTCCGCGCCGACGGTTCTGCGCTGTGCTTCGCGGCTGGGCTACGGGGGTTTCCCCGACCTGCAGGCCGCCCTGCGGACGGAGCTGGACGCGCGCACCGCCTCTCCCGTGACGCTCTACGAGGCGTCGAGCCCTCACGAGCGCCGGGCCTCGACGGGTCCGGAGTCCGGAAGGGCCGCGTTGCCGGGACTGGCCGTCGTGCAGCAGGCGGTGGAGCAGACCTTCCGGGAGGTGACAGCCCACGAGTTCGACGAGGCCGTGACACTGCTGGCGGACTCGCGGCGGCGGGTGCACCTGGTCGGCGGGCGGTTCACGCACTTGCTGTCGCAGTTCCTGGGACTCCACCTGATGCAGTTGCGGGAGCGGGTGGCCTTCGTGCCCGATGGGCACGTGGAGCGGGTTTCCGCCCTGACGCAGCTCGCACGCCGGGACGTCGTCGTCATCTTCGACTTCCGCCGCTACGAGGACGACAAGACGGCCATCGCCGAGCTCGCGCGCGAACGGGGCGCGAAAGTCATCGTCTTCACCGACCCGTGGTTGTCGCCCGCCACCGCTCAGGCCGACGTGGTGCTGACGAGCCAGGTGACGTCGGAGTCGCCCTACGACAGTCTGACGCCGACCCTCGCCCTGGTCGAATCGCTGGTCACCGCCGTCCTCGCGCGACTGGGGAGCACCGCGCACGACCGGATGAAGGACGGCGAGGCGGCGGCCCGCGAGCTCGGCCTGCTGTGAGTGCCACGGAGGCCGGGGCTCCCGTCGGTTACGGTCGCCCCGGCCGCCGGCTCAGTCGAGGGCGCCGTTGACGGTGGCCTTCGGAATGCCGATGCCGGGGACGTTGTACGTGGTGAGGATCTTCTCGTAGGAGCCGTCGTCCATGAGGGACTGCAGCGCGGCCTGGATGGCTTCCTTCAGACCGGGGCGGTCCTTGGAGACGCCGATGCCCATGGGCGAGGCGCTGTAGTCACCGACCGCGGGCCTGCCGGTCACGGTGGAGAAGGTCGCGCCGTTGTCGGCGGTGGCCGCGACGTAGCCGGCGGTGACCTCGTCGAGGTAGTCGGCGACCACCTTGCCGCTGCGGAGGGCGAGCTGGGCCTCGGAGTCCTTGGAGAAGGCCAGGATCTTGATGGGCGGAAGGTTCTCGGCCTTGCAGAGGGCCTGGCGCTCCTGGAGCAGCTTCTGGTGGTTGGTTCCCGTCTGGACGCCGACGGGCTTCCCGCAGACGTCGGTGACGACCTTGATGCCTTCGGGGTTGCCCTTCTTGACGAGCCAGCCCGGGCCGGCGTTGAGGTAGTCGACGAAGTCGACCGACGCCTGACGGGCCTTCTTGTCGGTCATGGCGGACATCACGGCGTCGAACTTTCCGGCCTGGACCGCGGGGAGGATGCCGTCGAACTTCTGTGCCTGGAACTCGAATCTGATGCCCAGGCGGGCGCCGATGGCCTGGCCGAGGTCGAAGTCGATGCCGGTGATCTGCTTGCTGGTCTCGTTCTCGTACATCTCGAACGGCGGGTAGGGCACATCGGTGGCCACCCGTACGACACCCGCGGAGCGGATGGCCTGGGGGACCTTGGCCTGCAGCGCGGGATCGGGCTTGACGGTCAGTCCGGGCTGCACCTCGACGGGGCCGGCCTGGGCGGGCTTGGCGTCGGCGGCCGGCGTCGTGCCGGAGGTGCCGCAGGCACTGAGCACAGCCGTGGCGGCGATCAGGAGCAGAGCGGGTGTGATGCGGCGGGCGGGCATGGCGGGCCTCCTGCGGGTGTGGGATCGGCGTTTCGGAAGAGCTGGATGCGGCGAGCGGTCGCCTCGCCGTGCGTCATGTGCCGGTGGGCTTCGTCGCCCAGGGCGATGAGCAGCCCGGCGACCACCGTCTCGATGACGGCGAGTGTCGGCACGAGGCTGTCGTAGGGCGAGGGCGTGTCCACGCGGCTGGGGAGCACGACGTCGGCGTGGGCGCTGGCGGGTGAGAGCCAGGTGTCGGTGAAGATGACGGTGCGTCCGCCGTGGTCGGCGACGAGCTGCGCGATGGCGAGCTTGTCGTCCTCGTAGCGGCGGTAGTCGAACAGGACGACCACGTCGCGTCGCCCCATTCCGGCGAGCGCGGCGGTGCGTTCGACGTCGCGGTCGGGCAGGAATCGGACGTCGTCGCGCAGCTGCATGAGGTGCAGCGCGAGGTAGTGCGCGAGGAGATGGGTGAAGCGGCCGCCGGCCAGGGTGATGCGGCGCCTGCGGTCGGCGAGCAGGTCGATGGCGGTGTTCAGGTCGTGCGGCGGGATCTCGGTCAGGGTCGTGGTGAGCGCGGAGCTCAGCAGCGTGCTGATGCGAGCCATCAGCCCGTCGGTGGAGTCGCCGGCGGTCGATCTGGCCGGGGTGTCGTAGAGGGTGAGCGGGGAGGCGTTGCGGGCGTCGAGTTCGCGGCGCAGGGCGGCCTGGAAGTCGGGGAACCCGCTGTAGCCGAGTCGTGCGACGAAGCGCAGGACCGTCGGAGCGCTGACGGCGGCCCGCAGGGCGAGGGTGGCGACGGTCTCGAAGCCCGCGGAGGGGTAGGCGGCGAGGAGAACGCGCGCGACTTTGCGTTCGGCGGGGCTCAGGGTGCCGAGCTTGAGGCGGATGTCGTCGGCCAGGGAGCCGGAGGCCATGGGCGGGGTCGTCCTTCCGGTGGGTTCCTCGGACCTCCTGGCCGGAGGGTGTGTCCGGTCGGCGGCGCCGACCGGACGACGGCGGGGCGGTAGCTATCGGGGGCTGATGCCGACCTCGAGGCCGATGAGCGTCCGCGCACTCGCGGAGGTGTCGGTCAGCGCCACGAAACCGTGGCCCTTGGTGAGGGTGACGGCGTACTGCGGCTGCGTCT
Organism: Streptomyces sp. NPDC048338; assembly: GCF_043201055.1. Taxonomy (NCBI): domain Bacteria; kingdom Bacillati; phylum Actinomycetota; class Actinomycetes; order Kitasatosporales; family Streptomycetaceae; genus Streptomyces; species Streptomyces sp. NPDC048338. Next base: position 530,139 of record NZ_JBICYQ010000002.1, on the reverse strand, counting down.
CGTACGTGGTCGCCGTGACGCTTCTCTGCGTCCTGGTGGCGAGTGCGCGTGCGGTGGTGCGGAAGGAGTACGGGGTGCCGTCGGGGTTGGCGGCCGAGTAGAAGACGTCGGTGTTCGCGGGGACGGCCGTGGTGTCCTCGGCGGTGGCGGGCGTCTTGCCGGGGGCGGCGGAGACGCGCCAGGTGCGAGCGGTGTAGCGGTCGCCGTTCGTGAGGTAGTTGTAGCGGGCGCCGCGCAGGGACCAACCGGAGGCGTCGGTACGGGCGCGGGCGTGGCGCAGGTCGAGGACGGCGACACCGTTCGGGCCGAGCACACTGAGCTGCTCGCCCGTGGTGCCGGGGTTGTCGACGACCAGGGCGGTGTTCTCCTCCAGGGCGTAGACGCGGTCGTGGTGCGTGTCCGCGGCGAGGCGCAGCGCGCGTCCCTCCCTGCCGTAGGCGCCGGTGTGGGTGTCGATGAGGCCGGAGCGCAGGAAGCCGAATCCGCCCTCGGGGATGTATCCGAGGCGGGTGGGGTCCTCGAAGTAGCCGGGCGAGCTGCCGTCGCGGAGGCCTTCGTAGGACTCGCCTCCGCTGACCATGTCGCGGCCGGAGGCGATCTGCGCGCCGGCGGAGGAGCCGGAGACGACCGCGCCGTGGGCGAGCTTGCGGCGGATGGCCGCGAGGACCTTGGAGTCGGTGTGCCGGTCACCGTGCAGGAGGGTGGTGATGTACCGGTACTGGTCTCCCCCGCCGAAGAAGAAGCCGGTCATGGAGTCGATCTGGCGGACGACGGTGTCGGAGTCGGCGTTGGAGATGTGGTCGAGGTCGATCGGGACCCACTGGGCGTCGGCGGCGCCGTGCCTCTTGAAGAGGCCCGCGTAGTAGGCGCCGTTGCATTCCGAGTTGCTGCACAGCTCGGGGTCGCCGGCGTCGGGGTCCTGGCTGGCGGGGACGGAGGCCGCGGTGATGACGCCGATGCGGGCCTCGGCACCGCCGGCACGCCGGATGATCTCGCCGTAGACCTGGGTGTTGTCGTCCTTCAGGCCCCCGCCCACCAGCACGAGGGAGCCGTGGGCGGGGGTGCGGTGCGTGGGTGCGGCCTGGGCCGCGGGTGCCGCGGAGAGAACACCGAGTACCAGGGCGGTACTGCCGGCGATGATGGCGCGGCGTGCAGGGGTCTGGGCGCGCATGGTGCCTCCGTTGGTTCGGATCGGGGAAGGTCAGGGCCGGCTTCCGTGGGACCGGCCCTGACCGGGTCCGGCAGCGCGGAGCACGCACTGCCGGAGTTGGGGGGACTCCGCGACGCTTCTTTCCGCGTCCTACGGAGTGCCGGTGGTGCCGAGCGTGGCGACGAGGGCGGCCAGCAGGGCGACGCGCTCCGGCACGCTGGAGACGTCGAGCCACTCGTCGGCGGTGTGGTCCGCGCCGCCGACGGGTCCGAGCCCGTCCAGGGTCGGGACGCCCATCCCCGCGATGAGGTTGGCGTCACCGACGCCTCCCGTGGCCGCCGCTCCGATGCCGACGCCGAACCTGTCGGCGATCTGGCGGGCGGCATCGAACATGCGACGGGAGACGGCGGTGTCCTCCATCGGCGGGCACAGGTCGAGCTGCTCGACCGTGACGCTGGTGCCCGCCACGGCCGGGTGCGCGGCGGCCCGCCGGATGGCTTCGTCGACGCGCTGTACCGCGGCGGCGGTGGCGGCTCTGACCTCGATGCGGAGTTCGGCCTCGGCGCAGACGATGTTGGGGCGGGTCCCGGCGCGCACGACGCCGACGTTGACGGTGACGTCGTCCCAGTGCCCGTTGAGTGCCTGGAGTTCGACGATCAGGTGGGCGGCGGCGAGTGCGGCGTTGGCTCCGCGTTCCGGCTCGATCCCGGCGTGGGCGGCCTTGCCGGTGACGGTGAGGCGGAAGTCGGCGACGCCCTTGCGGGCCACGACCAGGTCGCCGTTCTCCCGCGCGCACTCGAGGCCGAGGCCGTAGTGCATGCCGGCGGCCGTCCGCTCGATGATCGGCCGGCTGGCCGGGGAGCCGATCTCCTCGTCCGGCGTGGCCAGGAGGACGAGTTCGTCGTAGCCGTCGACGCCTGCCGCGTCGAGGATCTCCAGGGCCGCGAGGCCGGCGAGGAGTCCGCCCTTGTCATCGCTGACACCCGGGCCGTGAGCGAGACCGCCATGTCGCCGGAAGGGCCGCTCGGCCGCCGTTCCGTCGTCGAAGACCGTGTCCATGTGCCCGGCGAGGAGGATCTTCCGTCCTCCGTCGACGGCGCCGAGGGAACCGATCTTCCGGCCGACGACGACGTCTCCCGCCGCGTGCGTCCCGGTGAACGGGCACGGGATGCGCTCCACGGTGAAGCCCAGCTTGCGCAGTCTGCGCTGTACCCAGTCCGCGACCTGGTTGACCCCGTCGGGGCTGTAGGACCCGGAGTCGATGGAGACGAGTTCGCGCAGATCGCTCAGGTACTGGTCCTGGTGGGCCCGGGCGAGCGCCAGCAGCTGCTCGGTGAGCGACTGCCGGCAGGCCTGCGCGGTCACAGCACCTTGGACAGGAACGCACGGGTACGCTCCTGCTCCGGCTCGACGAGCACCCGGCGCGGGTCACCGGCTTCGACGACGACGCCTTCGTCCATGAAGACCGCCGTGTCGCCGACCTCGCGGGCGAAGCCGATCTCGTGGGTGACGACGACCATGGTCATGCCGTCAGAGGCGAGCCCGCGCATCACGTCGAGGACGTCACCGACGAGTTCGGGGTCGAGCGCGGACGTCGGCTCGTCGAACAGCATCAGCTTGGGCTTCATGGCGAGGGCGCGGGCGATGGCGACGCGCTGCTGCTGGCCGCCGGACAGCTGCGCCGGGTAGTGACCGGCCCGGTCACCGAGTCCGACCTGGTCCAGGAGCTGGTGGGCGTGCTCCCGTGCGTCCGCCTTGGAGACGCCGGCGACCTTGACCGGCGCCTCGACGATGTTGTCCAGGGCCGTCATGTGCGGGAAGAGGTTGAACCGCTGGAAGACCATGCCGATGTCGCGTCGGCGTGCGGCCACCTCACGTTCGCGCAGTTCGTGCAGCTTGGTGCCGTGCTGACGGTAGCCGACGAGGTCGCCGTCGACGGTGAGCTTGCCGCCGTCGACCTTCTCGAGGTGGTTGATGCACCGCAGGAACGTCGACTTGCCGGAGCCGGAGGGGCCGAGGAGGCAGCAGACCTGTCCGCGCTCCACCGTGAGGTCGATTCCCTTGAGCACCTCCAGCTTGCCGAAGTGCTTGCGTACGCCCTCGGCGCGCACCATGGGCGCGTTCATCGGCGGGTCTCCTTGTTCTTCCTGGCGATCAGCCCGGTGGCTCCGCCGAGCATGCGCTGCAGGGGTGATGCCTGTGCGGCGCGGGCGGTGCCTCGTCCGTAGCGGCGTTCGAGCCACGCCTGGGGGACGCTGAGCAGGGTCACGAGCGCGAGGTACCAGAGGCTGGCGACGACGAGCATCGGGATGACCTGGTAGTTCTGGGCGTACACGTCCTGGATGTTCGACATCAGGTCGTGGGCGGAGATGACCGAGACGAGGGCGGTCATCTTGAGCATGTTGATGGTCTCGTTGCCCATCGGCGGGATGATGACGCGCATCGCCTGGGGCAGCACGATCCGCCGCATGGTGAGGGCGGGGCGCATGCCGAGGGAATGGGCCGCTTCGGCCTGTCCGGTGTCGACGGACTGGATGCCGGCGCGGACGATCTCCGAGGCGTAGGCGGCCTCGTTGAGTCCGAGGGCGAGAAGAGCCGCGATCGCGGGGGTCAGCAGGGCGTTCGTCTCGGCCTGGAAGAACGTGATGTCGGTGAAGGGGACGCCGATCTTCACGTACTTGTAGAGGGCGGCGGCGTAGCCCCAGAAGATGATCTGGACGAGGAGGGGCGTGCCGCGGAAGACCCAGACGAACGCGGTGGCGAGGCCGTACAGCACCGGGCTGGAGGACAGGCGCATGACGGCGATCAGCGTGCCCAGTCCCAGACCGAGGGCCATGGCGGCGGCGGTGAGCCAGAGGGTGGTGCCCAGGCCGTCGAAGATCAGGTCGGCGAAGAGGTAGCGGCCGACGACGTCCCAGTGCAGGTTGTCGTTCTTGGCCAGGGAGCCGATCAGGCCGACGAGGGCCAGGACGGAGACGGCTGCGGCGATCCAGCGGCCGTAGTTGCGGACGGGGACCACTTCGAAGTCGTCCCCGGTGGGCCTGGTCACGGCGGTGTCGCTGTGCGAGGGCTTGGTGTCGATCATTTCTAGTCCACCGCCGCGTTCTTGGTGGCCTTCTGCACGGCGATCGAGGCGACGCCGTACTTGCTGTAGATGGCGTTCACGGTGCCGTCGTCGATGAGGGACTGCAGGGCCTTCTGGATCGCGTCGGCGAGACCGGGCACCTGCTTGCCGACCGCGATGCCGTTGGGCGAGGCGTTGTATCCGCCGGGCGCCGCGGGGTCCTCCACGAGGTCGAAGGCCTTGCCCTGGTCGGCGGTCTTCGCGACCCAGCCGGCGGCCGGCTTGGTAAGGACCTGGGCGACGACCTTCCCGGACCGCAGGGCGAGCTGGGCGTCGGAGTCCTTGGGGAAGGTCTGGATCTCGATCTTGCCCTTGCCGGCCTTGGCGCAGTCCGCCTGGTGCTTCTTGAGGAGGTCGAGCTGGTTGGTCGCGGCCTGGACGGCGACCTTCTGACCGCACAGGCTGTCGAGGTCGCTGATCTTGGCGGGATTGCCTTCCGCGACGAGGACGCCCGAGCCGGACTGGGAGTAGTCGACGAAGTCGACGACCTGCTGGCGTTCCTTGTTGTCGGTGATGGCCGACATCGCGGCGTCGAACTTGCCCGCCTGGATGGCCGGGACGATGCCGTCGAACTTCTGCGGGGTGAAGGCGAAGGTCACGCCGAGCTTCCCGCCGATCGCCTGGCCCAGGTCGTAGTCCAGTCCGGTCAGGGCGCTCTCGCCCTCCTTCACGAACATCTCGAAGGGCGGGTAGGGGACGTCGGTGGCGACGCGGACCTTGCCCGCCTTTCTGATCTGCTCCGGCAGAAGGTCGTGCAGGGCCTGGTCCTTCTTGATCTGCACACCAGCGACGGACGTCGCGCCGCCGGCGGCGGGGGCCGGGTCGGAGTCGCCGCAGGCGGCCAGTGTCGCAAGTGCCGAAACCGCCAGGGCAACGGCGAGGGGGCGAGTCAAACGAACTGTCATCGGATCTGGCCTCTCGGTGATCTGCCGACGGATTCAAGCCGTCGAGCACGCACCACGGAAGTTACAGAACAACAGGCAGCTTGCCTAGATGTATCTCACGTTACGTTCACGTAACGCGCCAGAGGCAGTCGATCCAGCCTCGCCAAGTACACGCTTTAACGGGCAAAACGCCGTGACATGGCTGTCGTTTCGGAAGATCGGCGCCTTACATCTTCCGCTCGTCATGGCCTGCTTGTATGTTCCGCTACCAACCTCGGTCGCCGCGGGATGGCCAGAAGTCCGGCCCACTCCCCTCGCGCCCGCCGCCCCCTCCCTTTTCCAGGAGCACCCCTATGGCTTCACGAGCCGCCTCCCGCACAGCCTTCGCCACGGTCGCGCTGCTGACCGCGGCCATGACCCTCACCGCCCAACAGCAGTCGGAGGCGGCCGCCAACCGCGTCCGGCTCGGGTCGGCCACCGACGTCAGCCGCACGACCTGGAACGGGCCCGCCTTCACGATGAACGGCGCCGGCGCGATCGTGCCCGCCTCGATGACCCGAGCCATCGACGAGATCCGCGGCGGCACGGGCAGCATGGACGTGGTCGTGCTGTCCGGCTCGGCCCCCACGTCGGGCAGCCAGACACCCGAGTGCGACACCGTCATGGGCCTCACCGGCGTCAACTCCTGCACCACCTGGACCCTGACGGCCGCCTCGGACGGCAACAACAGCCAGGTCAACACCGACGTGCGCAACGCCGAGTTCGTGTACTTCGCCGGAGGCGACCAGTGTCGGTACGCGGCATGGAAGGGCACCGCACTGGAAGCCTCCGTCGAGTCCGTCGTGGCCAAGGGCGGCGGTTCGGGCGGCGGCAGCGCCGGCCACCACATCAACAGCCCCGTCGTCTACGACGCCTGCAACGGCAGCGTCACCAGCGCCGAGGCGCTCGCCAACCCCTACGACCGCTACATCAGCTTCACCACCGGCATGCTCCAGTGGGCGAACTACGGAGGCGTCATCAACGACTCCCACTTCGTCACCCGCGACCGCATGGGCCGCAGCATGGCCTTCGTCGCCCGCGCCCTCAAGGACGGGCTCACCACGGGCGGCGCCGCCTGGGCCGTCGGTGTCGAGGAGGGCGGCGGCTCGCTGTTCATCGACCGCAACGGCATGGCCACCGAGTACGGCAAGGACGCATATGTGATCCTCGGCGACCACCAGCCCGAACAGGCCGTCGACCGCAAGCCGCTCACCTACTCGGGCTACAAGATCTGGCGCCTGACCCCCGGCTCGACCTTCGACTTCAAGAACCGTCCCACCTGCGGCTACTACCTGCGCAGCGTCACCAACGGCGTGGCCGACGCCAACCTCTACAGCGGCACACCCGTCACGAACTGCGGGGCCGCCGGCAGCGGCAGCCTCGCCGAGGCCGAGCCCAACGACACCCGCGACACCGCCAACGACGCCACGGGCCTGTCCTCCCCCGCCACGCTCACGGGCGGCATGAAGTCGTCCAGCGACCGGGACTACTTCAAGGTCACGCTTTCCTCCGGACAGACCGCCACCGTGAACTGCGCCGTTCCGACCGCCTACGACGCGGACCTGTACTGGCTGGACAGCGCCGGCAGCACCCTGACCCGCTCGGTCAACAACGGTGCGGGAGCGGACGAGTCGGTGAGCTTCACCCGCACCGCGACGGGAACCGGCACCTACTACGCCGAGATGGAGGCGTACAGCGGATCCGGAACCGCGACCTACACCTGCACGCTCGCCAAGAGCTGACGGCCGGGCTCCACGAGCCCTGACCGGCAGACCCGCTCCGCTCAGGCGTGAAACGCCCGGCCGCCCCCGGTGTCCCGGGGGCGGCCGGCCGCGTCTCAGCGTGGTGGCCTCACCAGCCTGTGCAGGTCGAGCAGACCGTCCAGCTCCTCCGCCGACAGCAGCCCGTCCCGCAGCGCCAGCTCCCGCACCGGTACTCCGCCGGTCACACATCGGCGCGCCAGTTCGGACGCCTTGGGGTAGCCGATCACGGGGTTGAGTGCGGTCGCCAGCCCCGCCGACCGCTCGACGGCGAACCGCAGGTGACTCTCGTTCGCCTCGATCCCCTGGACGCAGTGCTCGGCGAGGATCCGGCACGCAGCACCCAGACGGCGTATCGCGGTGAGCAGGAGGTGGGCGACGAGTGGCTCGAAGGCGTTGAGCTGCAACTGCCCGGCCTGCGCCGCCATGGACACCGCCGCGTCCGCGCCGACGACGTCGAAGCACACCTGGTTGACCGCTTCCGGGATGACCGGGTTGACCTTGCCCGGCATGATGCTCGACCCGGCCTGCCGGGCCGGCAGACGGATCTCCCCCAGCCCTGCCGCGGGACCGGAGGCGAGCAGCCGCAGATCGTTGCAGATCTTCGACAGCCGCAACGCGAACCGGCGCAGCGCCGCCGACATCTGCAGGAAGGCACCCATACCCTGGGTGCTCTCGATCGGGTCACGCGCTTCCCGGACCGGGACCCCGGTGACCAGCGCGAGGTGCGCCACGACGGCGGCGGTGAATCCGGGATCCGCGTTGAGCCCGGTGCCGATGGCGGTGCCGCCCAGGTTCACCTCGCACGTCTCCGCCCTCGCCGCCTGCAGCACGGCGGCATCGTCCCGGACGGTCAGGGCGAAGACGTCGAACTCCTGCCCCAGCGTCATGGGAACGGCGTCCTGAAGCTGCGTCCTGCCCAGCTTGTAGGTCTTCGCGAAGGCGCCGCCCCGCTCGGTGAACGCCCGCGCCAGGTCCGTCATCGAGTCGAGCAGCACACCCGCGGCCGCACGCAGGGCAAGCTTGACGGCCGTCGGGTACACGTCGTTCGTGCTCTGCGCGCGATTGACGTCATCGTTGGGGTGCGCATGCCCATAGGCCCCGCGGGGGTGCCCGAGGATCTCCAACGCACGGTTGGCGATCACCTCGTTGGCGTTCATGTGGGTGGATGTACCTGCGCCGCCCTGGAGGACGTCGACCACGAACTGGTCGTGCAGCGCCCCGGCCCGGATCTCCCGGCACGCCGTCACGATGGCGTCCGCACGGTCCGGCGGAAGCGTGGCGAGGTCGCGGTGCGCGAGCGCCGCGGCCTCCTTGACGCTCGCCAGTGCCACGACGAGCTCCGGGTGAGCGGACAACGGGACGCCGGAGAGCGGAAAGTTCTCCACGGCACGCAGCGTATGGATGCCGTAGTAGGCGTCGGCCGGCACATCTCGCTCACCCAGCAGGTCCCGCTCACGCCTGACAGCGGCCATCGGCCCTCTCCTCCACACGCCTGCTACACATCTCGACACCAGCAGTATGGTGCGTTACTCATTGCCAGAGCAAGAGGCAATTTGAAACATGCGTTACGGAACGAGCGGGGGAAGAACGGGAGGCGGGCGCGGTGTGCCTTCGCTCGCGGGCGAGGGCGCGAGTCCGCCGGGACTCCTCCCGCTCTCGACGTTCAGTCGTACTCGCGCACGACGACCACGTCGCCGCCTCCCAGCCGGCATTTCCCCTCGTAGCTGCGGCCGCTGACCAGGTCGGTACCCCGCACCGGCACGGTGACCGACTCGTCCAGATGGTTGATCAGGAACAGGAAGCTGCCACCGTCCGCGCGACGCCGTACGGCTTCCACGCCCACCGGTACGTCCGCCGCGGGCTGGACGCCCGCCTTCCGGCAGAGCGCCGCCACGGTCCGGCGCAGCACGGCGGGTTCCGGGTGGGTGGCGATGTACTCGGCGGTGCCCCCGGCGACACGGTTCACGGTGACGGCGGGTTCGCCGGCCGCCGGTCCGCCGGAGGCCCCCGCGGCGAAGCGGAGTGTCGCCGTCGCGTCGTGCAGGACCAGGCGCTCGGCCCAGGTGTGTGCCGTCGAGCCGTCGGACAGGGCGACGCGGTCCGTGGAGCGCACCGGCAGGTACTCGTCGACGGTGAGGCCGAGGAGGTCGCGGAAGGCTCCTGGTTGGGGTCCCGGCCTGACATGGTCGTTGACGTCCACGACACCGCTGAAGGCCCCGATGAGGAGGTGTCCCCCACCTCGCGCGTACGCGTGCAGGTTCGCGGCGTCGTCGTCGGTGACGAGGTAGAGACTCGGCACGAGTACCGCCCGGTAGGCGCTGAGGTCGGAGCCGGGCGGGACGATGTCGCAGGTGTGTCCGAGGGACCACAGTGCCTCGTACCAGGAGTGGACGAGGTCCAGGTAGCGCAGATGGGCGGAGGGGCGCGCGTCGAGCTCGAGTGCCCACCAGGCGTGCCAGTCGAACACGAGGGCGACTCGGGCGTCGACGGTGGATCCGCGGACGTCGGTCAGGGCGCGCAGGTGTCGGCCGAGCCGGGTGACCTCCCGCCAGGTGCTGCTCTGGGTCCCGTTGTGGGGAAGCATGGCGGAGTGCCATTTCTCGGCGCCGGCCTTGGCTTGCCTCCACTGGAAGAACATGACCGCGTCCGCGCCCCGGGCGATGTGGGCGAGGCTGTTGCGGCGCATCTCGCCGGGCCTCTTGGCCACGTTCACGGGCTGCCAGTTGACGGCGGAGGTGGAGTGCTCCATGAGCATCCAGGGGGCTCCCGCGGCCATGCCGCGGGCGAGGTCGGCGTTGAGCGCCAGACCGATGTGGGCGTGCGGGTCGGCCGCGGTGAGGTAGTGGTCGACGGAGACGACGTCGCACTGCTCGGCGAAGGCGAACCCGTCGATCTTCTTCTCCAGGGTGCCCATGAGGTTGGTGGTCAGGGGCGTCCTCGGGGAGTGCTCGCGGATGAGGGCGCTCTCGGCCCGGTGGCGTCGCAGCAGGGCGTCGGAGGAGAAGCGCCGGTAGTCGAGGTCCTGGGTGGGGTTGATGAACGCGGGTGTGTCGCGGGGCGGTTGGATCTCCTGCCAGTCGCCGTAGCGCTGGCTCCAGAAGTCGGTGCCCCACGCGGTGTTCAGCTCGTCGAGGGTCTCGTAGCGCTCCCGCAGCCAGAGGCGGAACGCGGCGGCGCTGACGTCGCAGTAGCAGAGGGCGTTGTGGTTGCCCCATTCGTTGTGGACGTGCCACAGGACCACGGCCGGGTGGTCGGCGTACCGCTCGGCGAGTCGGCGCACGATGCCGTCGGCGGCGCGCGCGTAGTCGGGGTTGCTGGGGCAGAACACCTGGCGGGAGCCGGGTACCTGGCGGGTGCCTGTGCGGGTGACGGGGAGGGATTCCGGGTGGGCGTGGCTGAACCAGGGCGGGGGCGCCGCCGTGGGGGTGGCGAGGTCGACGGCGACGCCGTGGGCGTGCAGCAGGTCCAGCACGTCGTCGAGCCAGGCGAAGTCGTGGTCGCCGGGGCGGGGTTCCAGGCGGGACCAGGAGAAGACGCCCACGGTGACGAGGTTGACTCCGGCCTCCCGCATGAGGCGGGCGTCCTCGGTCCACACCTCCCGCGGCCACTGCTCGGGGTTGTAGTCGCCCCCGTACGCGATGCCGCCGAGCCGGTCGGTGACGGTCTTCAGGGCGTCGCGGTGCCGGACGAAGCGGTCGTCGGTGCGGCGGGTCATTTGACTGCTCCTGCGGCAAGACCCGCGCGCCAGTGGCGCTGCAGGGTGAGGAAGGTGAGGACGATCGGGAGCACCGAGACGAGGGACCCGGTGATGGCGAGGGTCTGCAGCTCCGGGAGGCGGCTGATCTGCGACTGCCAGGTGAACAGGCCCAGGGTGACGGGGTAGAGCCGTTCGTCCTGGAGCATGACCAGCGGAAGGAGGAAGTTGTTCCAGATCACGACGAACTGGAACAGGAAGATCGTCACCAGGGCGGGGGCCATCATGGGCAGGGCGATCGTGCAGAAGATCCGTGCTTCTCCGGCGCCGTCCAGGCGGGCCGCCTCGACGACCTCGCCGGGTATGGAGGCGGTCGCGAAGATGCGGGAGAGGTAGACGCCGAACGGGCTGACCATGCTGGGCAGGAAGACCGACCAGAACGTGTTGGTCGCGTCGACCTGGGCGAAGAGCAGGAAGAGGGGCAGGGCCAGGGCCGTGGCGGGCACGAGGACGCCGCCGAGGACGAGGGAGAAGAGCGCTTCGCGTCCGCGGAAGCGGTAGATGGCCAGGGCGTAGCCGGCCATCGCGGACAGCAGGGTCCCGACGGCTGCGCCGGCGCCCGCGTAGCCGAGGCTGTTGAGGAGCCAGCGGCCGAACACGCCGTCCTGGTGGGTGAAGAGCGCGGTGAGGTTGTCGCCGAGGTGCCAGTCGGCGGGGAGCAGGCCGGGGGTGCCGACGAGATCGCTCTGCGATTTCGTGGCGGCGGTCAGCAGCCAGTACACCGGCAGCAGCATGTAGCAGGCGACCAGGGTCAGGAAGAGCATGGCCGCGGCCGTGGACCAGCCCTCGGCGCGGGCACGTGGACGCGTCCGGAGCGGTGTGGCGTGGGCTCCCGCGGTGCGGGTCAGGACGCTCATGTGTTCTTCCGTCGGGTGAAGGTGAGGAAGCCGAAGGACAGCAGGAAGGTCGCGCCGGCCAGCAGGACCGACATGGCCGCGGCTTCGGCGTAGTTGTCGGCCGCGGCCGCCGAGTAGGCGGCGAGGTTCGGCGTGTAGGTGCTGGTCACGCTGGTGGAGATGGCCCGCAGCACCTGCGGTTCGGTGAACAGCTGAAGGGTGCCGATGATGGAGAACACCCCGGTCAGGACCAGGGCGGGCCGGATGATCGGGATCTTGATCCGCAGCGCGGTGGTCAGGGCGCCCGCGCCGTCGGCGCGGGCGGCGTCCAGGACGTCGGCGGGGACCGTCTGCAGGGCGGCGTAGATGATCAGCATGTTGTAGCCGGTGTAGGTCCAGGTGACGATGTTACCGATGGACCAGAGGATGGCTCCGGGCCCCAGCGGGTCGAGATCGGACCCGGCGCTGCGGAGCAGGTCGACGACCGGGGAGAGTCGGGGGTCGTAGAGGAAGGCCCACATCAGCGCCGCCACGACACCGGGGATCCCGTAGGGGACGAAGAAGACGACGCGGAAGAACCTCTTGAGCCGGGTGACGGCGGAGTCCAGCAGGAGGGCGAGGGTGAGCGCGAGCAGGAGCATCACGGGGATCTGGACGAGGCCGAACGCGAGGACGCGCAGGATGCCGGTGGTGAACGAGGTGTCCTGGAGTACCACGGCGTACTGCTCGAGACCGGCGAAGACGGTGCGGGTGCGGCCGAAGGTGCCGCCGGTGCGTTCGGTCCGGTGCAGGCTCTGCCAGAAGGCGTAGCCGACGGGGATCAGCGTGAACAGGACGAACGGGACGAAGAAGGGGGCGAGGAAGCCCAGGGGGGCGAGGGTGCGGCGGCGTGCGTGCGTACCGCTCACGGGGGTCGTCGGAGCGCGCCGGCCGGCGGCCACCTCTGCTGTCATGTCAGGTGACCTTTCATGGTCGGGCGGGTGACCGCCGCGGGCGTCACGGGGCCTGCGGCGGTCCGGGTGGGTGCGGGGTGCACGGCAGCTCAGTCGGTGACGTCGAGGGACTGCTTGCGCAGCGATGCCACGCTCTTGGCGTCGGCCGTTGTGAGCGCGTCGCCGAGTGTGCCGTTGCCGGAGACGGCCGCCGAGGTTCCGTCGCTGAGGAACCGGTAGGTGTCGGTCATGGTGGGGCCCCAGGTGAAGTCGGTGTTCACGTTCCCCGAGGCCTCGGCGAACACGTCGAAGATCTTCTGCTTGCCGTAGAAGTCGACGGGCTGCTGCAGCGCCGGGAGCTTCAGTCCGGCCTTGGCCGCCGGATAGAGCCCGCCCTCCCGGTTGAGGATCTCCAGGGCCTGCGGATCCGAGTTCAGCCACAGGGCGAACTGCGAAGCCTCGTAGGGGTGTTCGGCATCGGCCGTGACGACGGTCGTCGATCCGCCCCAGTTGCCGGCGGCCTTGCCGCCCTTGTCCCACTGCGGCATCGGGGCCACGGCCCACTTGCCCGCGGTCGCGGCCGCGTTGTCACGGATGGTGCTGTACCCCCAGGCAGCGCTGATCCAGGTGACGACCTCCCCGTCGGTCCATGCCTTGTACAGCGCCGGCGAGAAGCCCTGCAGATCGGTCGCGACGAGCTTGTCGTCGATCAACCGCTGCCAGTACGCGGCCACCTTCCGGCTTTCGGGCCGGTCGACCGTCACCTTCCACGAGTCGCCCTGGCGGTCGAACATGCCGGCGCCGTTCTGCCACAGCAGTCCGGTGAACCAGTTCGGGTCGGTCTGGGAGAAGTGGGTGACGTAGCGGCCGGGGGCGTCGGCCTTGATCCTGCGCGCCGCCGCCTCGTACTCCGCCCACGTGGTGGGGGCGGCCAGGCCGAGCTTGTCGAAGACGTCCTTGCGGTAGAACAGGGCCATGGGGCCGGTGTCCTGGGGTACGGCCCAGACACCGTCCTCGCCGTCGGCTCCGAAGGTCGCCTGGGACCACGTCCAGTCCACGAAGGTGCTCTTCGCCGCCGTCACGCCCTCGCACCGCGCGATGTCCCGCAGGCCCTCCTTGAGACGGAAGCTGGCCAGCGAGTCGTACTCGACCTGGGCGAGATCGGGAGCCTTCTTCGCCTTCAGGGCGTTCGAAAGGTTCTGGTACGTCCCGGCGTTGCCGGCCGGCGTGGTCTTCACCTTCACCTGGACACGCGGGTTCTTCGCGTTCCACGCGGCCACGGCCTTCTCCATGCCGGGCACCCACGACCAGTACTCCAGCGTCACCGGCTCCTTGCTCGGCTCGCAGGCGGACGCCTTCGCGCCGCCGCCGGCGGAGGAGTCGTCACCACCGCAGCCCGTCAGCCCGACGAGCGCCAGCGCCAGCGCCGGAGCCACCAGTCGCCCGCGCCGCCCACGTCCCCTGTGCATCGCCATGTTCTCGCTCCTCGTCGTTCCCACCCGCCCCCTCGGAGCGATGGCGGCAACCTTCGGGACCGCGATCCACGACCGTCAACAGGCCCGCCGTCGTCGTTACCAGTTCGACACCCCGCCGTGATGGACGGACCTCGCCCTGGAGGGCCATTTACCGTCTCTGAACTGCGATTTGTCGATCCGTCAAAAGTAACGACGCACGACCACTCCCGCTGACGTAATCGATTACGTTACTGTGCGGTCCGCTCGCCTCGACCGACGTCAACCGTCTTGGAGGATCGATGTCACGTGCCGTCGTGCACGCCACCCGAAGCGGACCGCGTCAGACCGACGCGCGCCTGATGTACCGAGCACCGATCGCGACGGTGCTGCGCTCGGAACGCCCCTCCAGGCGCTCGGCCAGCAGCCTGGCGCAGGCACGGCCGACCTCCTCGGCCGGGTACCGGATGGTGCTCAGCCGTGGACGGACGATCGACGCGAACTCGATGTCGTCATGCCCGACCAGGGCCACGTCCTGGGGCACGCGGAGGCCGAGCTGCTCCGCCCGCTCCAACGCCCCGACCGCGGCCACGTCGTTGGCGCACAGCACTGCCTCCGGCGGATGCCGGTGCCGCATGAGGAGGCCGAAGCCCTCGGCCCCCGCGTCGCGGGTGTGCTCGCCGTGGACCACGAGCGCGTCCGGCAGCCTCAGGCCGAACGCCGGCGCCTGTGCGCGGATGCGCTCCAGCCGCGGATCGCCGCCGGCCGCGTCACGCGGTCCGGCGATGACGCCGATCCGCCGACGACCCGTGTCGGCGACGTGCTCCAGCGCCGCGCGGACCGCCCCGTCCGCCGCAGGAGTCACCAGGTCGTGGTCGCCGAACGGGAGGTCGGCGCTGACCACGACCGGGATGGAGGCGGACGCGAGGACGTCGAAGTCGCCGGGCGCGAGACGGAACGGCGTGATGACGACACCGGCCAGCCGCTGCCGCACCGCTTCGTCGAGAAACGCCCGCTCGTCGGCGAGCCTCGCACCCGTGTTGCAGATGGCCACGTGGAATCCCCCGGGCCGCAACGCCTCCTGCAGACCGTGCGCCAGCTGCGCGTAGAAGGGATTGGCGATGTCGGGGACCACGAGCGCGATCAAGGTGGACCGGCCCGTCCGCAGGCTGCGCGCCACGGTGTTGAGCCGGAATCCGAGCTCCTCGATCGCGGCCTCGACCGCCCTGCGCGTCTCCGCGGACACCGGCCGCTTCCCGCTGAGCACATAGGAGACCGTCGCCGAGGAAACCCCCGCGGCCCTGGCCACATCGCTCATGGTGACCGCTCTGGCGATGGCAAACCCTCCTGTGATCAGCCGACAGGCTCCGTACGGCGATGGCTCCCGCCCCCTCGCGCGCGGCAGGAGCGGCTCCACCAGCAGTGACCTTACCCGCGGCTCGGCGGACGGGCTCCCGCACCCCGACCGCTCCCCCAGGAGCCGACGACTTCCGGGACGGACGGACCGCCCCGGACCACCCCCACCTCCATGGAGGCTTCACATGCGAAGAATCCGCACGTTCTCCGCATCACTCACCCTGATGGGCACGCTCGGCGCCCTGCTGGTCGGTACCGGCACCGCCCAGGCCGCGGGCGAACGCTACGTCGCGCTCGGGGACTCCTACTCCTCCGGTGTCGGTGCCGGCTCCTACCTCTCCGACAGCGGCAGCTGCAAGCGCAGCTCCAAGTCCTACCCCGCTCTGTGGAGCGCGTCGAACGCCCCCGCCTCGTTCAGCTTCGTCGCCTGCTCCGGCGCCACCAGCACGACCGTCCGCAACACCCAGCTCGGCAGCCTGACCGGCTCGACCACCCTCGTCAGCGTCAGCGCGGGCGGCAACGACATCGGCTTCGCCGACATCATGACCGTGTGCGTCCTGCAGTCCGACCAGGCCTGCATCAACGCCGTGAACACCGGCACGGCCAAGGCGCGCAACGAGCTTCCCGGTCAGCTGGACCAGCTCTACTCCGGCATCCGCACCCGCTCACCCGGGGCCCGGGTCATGGTGCTCGGCTATCCCAGGTTCTACAAGCTCGGCAGCTGCATCGTCGGCATCGGCGACACCAAGCGCAAGGCCCTCGACGACGCCGCCGACACCCTGAACTCGGTCATCAGCGGACGCGCGGCCGCGGCCGGGTTCCGGTTCATCGACGTACGCGGCCCCTTCACGGGCCACGAGATCTGCTCCGGCGACGCATGGATCCACAGCACCCGCATCCCCGTCGACGAGAGCTACCACCCCAACACCAAGGGGCAGCAGTACGGATACCTGCCTTCCTTCGACGCCATCGCCTGACCCGCATCCCCTCGGGCGGCCGGTGCCCGCAGCACCGGCCGCCCGAGGGGACCGACGGCCGGCCCCCGGGACGGCCCCGACGCCACCGAGGAGACGGGCGTGCCCCTGGCCCGATACGACCCCGCCACCGGCCTGCTGCTCCTGACCGCCGCGGACTCCAGCTACGCCGTACGCCTCGACCCGCTCAGCGGCGGCTTCCGCCTCGTGCACTGGGGGCCGGCGCTCACCTTCGACGAAGCCCTCGCCGCTCCCCTCCCCATCGGCCCCCAGGACAGCTTCGCCGGTCCCTGGGACGGCACGGAGGAACTCGCCGTCGAAGCCGGCCCACGCTACGGACCACCCGGCCTCGCCGTGCGGTTCGCCGACGGCGACCACCTGCTCGCCCCCGTCCTGGAGGACTGCTCGACCCGCTGCGACGTCGGCAGCTCCCGGGCCGTGATCCGCATGCGCGACAGCATCAGGCCCCTGGCCTGGGAGCTGCACTACACCGTCAGGGAACACAGCCCCGTCATCGAGCGGCGGACCCTGTTCCAGCACACCGGTACCGCGGCGGACGGCCCGATCACCCTCGGCCGATGGGCCTCCGCCCAGTGGACGCTGCCGCATCGCGACACGTACCGGGTGAGCTCCGTGCACGGCGGATGGAGCCGCGAGAGCCAGCTGCGGCGCGGGGAGCTGCCCATCGGCGAGTTCACCCTCACCAGCCGCCGCGGTCACACGGGACACGACGCGGGGCCCTGGATGATGCTGGACGACACGAGCACCGGCGAAGAACACGGCGAGACCTGGACCGTCCAGATCGCCACCAGCGGCACCTGGCGCATGACCGCCCTGCACACCACGACCGGCCGGTGCTCCGTCACCGCCGCCGCCGGGCACGAAGGGGTCGAACGGGTCCTGCACCCCGGCCGGAGCTTCCTGACACCGACCAGCACCGGCTGCTGGAGCGAGGGAGGCTTCGGCGCGGCGTCCCGCGCCCAGCACCGCTGGGTCCGCGACCACGTCCTCCCCCACCCGGGGGAGACCAGGCCCGTGCTCTACAACTCCTGGGAGGCCACCGGCTTCGACGTCACCGAAGCCCATCAGAAGGAGCTCGCCACCCGAGCAGCCGCCCTCGGCGTCGAACTGTTCGTGGTGGACGACGGCTGGTTCGGCACCCGCGACGACGACCGCAGCGGCCTGGGCGAGTGGACCCCTCATCCCGGCAGGTTCCCCCGCGGCCTCACTCCCCTGGCCGACCACGTGCACGCCCTGGGAATGCGGTTCGGTCTGTGGGTCGAACCCGAGATGTTCAGCCCGCAGGGTCTCCTGGCCACCACCCACCCCGGCTGGAGCGCGCACGCCGCCGATCGTCCGCCGACCCTGCGCCGGAACCAGCTCACGCTGGACTTCTCGCTCCCCGAGGTCGTCGAGTGGGCCACCGAGACGCTCTCGCGCATCGTCCGCGAGCACCGGGTCGACTTCCTGAAGTGGGATTTCAACCGCTCCTTCACCGAGAGCGGCAGCACCCCCGCGGGGGCACGATCCCGGCCGGCGGCCCACGCCGACGGCTTCCACCGGGTGCTCGACCGGCTGCGCGACGGATTCCCCGCCCTGCGCATCGAATCGTGTGCCGGAGGGGGCGGCCGCGTCGACGCGGCCGTGCTGCGCCACGCGGACCAGGTCTGGCCCTCGGACAACACCGACCCCTGCGACCGGCTCGCCATCCAGGACGGCTTCAGCCAGATCTGGCCGGCCCGCATCATGTCGTCGTGGGTGACCGACAGCCCCAACCCGCTGACCGGACGCCGAACCCCCCTGCGTTTCCGGTTCCACGTGGCGATGGCCGGAGCCCTCGGCATCGGGGCCGACCTCACCCGCTGGACTCCGGAGGAGTCGGCCCAGGCGGCCGAACTGGTGCGCACCTACAAGGAGGTGCGGCACCTGGTCCAGCACGGAGACCTCTACCGTCTGCGGAAGCCCGCGGTCGGTCGCGCGGGCGCCGTCGCCTTCGTCCGACCCGACGGCCGCGAGGCCCTCATCCTCGCCTGGAACCCCCACCACGCCTTCGGCCCCGAGCAGGCCCCCCTCCGGGTGCCCGGACTTGAACCGGACGCCCGGTTCACCGCGGAAGGCAACCGGGAAAGCCGCACAGGCGCGTACCTGGCGGCCTGCGGGCTTCCCCTCACCCTGCCGTCCGAGCCCTACGCGAGCACACTCGTGCGGCTGCGCGCCGACCGGGCCTGAAGCGGCGCCGTTCGCGTCTACGAGGAGGCCACCTTCCGGATGTAGGAGGTGAGGAAGTGCCTCCCGTAGAGGATCGAGTCGCTCTCCCGCGCGGGCAGGGGCTTGCCGTTGACTTCCATCGCCGGCGTGCCGGAGACCGCGGAACTCTCGAGAGCCTGCTCGGACGCGTCGACGAACGCCTTGTACCGCATCGTCCTGACAGCCGTGGCGAAACGCTCGCTCTCCCACCCCAGGGCCGCGGAAGCCCGGTCCACAAGGAAGGAGTCGGTGAAGCCGTCGACCGACTCCCGGGGCTGCAGGGCGTAGAGGGCTCGGTGGTATTCGACGAACCTGCCCTCCTCCAGCACGGCACGCAGGGCGTTCACGGCCTTCTTCGAGCCCTCGCCACCGAGCCGGTCGTCGAGGAAGGACCCGAGGACGTAGTGGACCTGTACCGACCCCCTCTGCACCAGCGTGCGCAACTCGGGTCCCCCGCCGGTGGTCTCGAACTCCGCGCAGTACGGGCAGCGGGGATCCTCGTACAGCCGGACCGTGACATCCGCGGCCGTGTTCCCGACCACGATGGTCACGCCGTCCTCGTCCAGCGACTGCGGTACGTCCTGGAGGCTGCCGTACCCCGCCCGCTCCCTGCAGGCGCCCACGGACAGTCCGACGACCCCCGCCACCACGAGACCCGCGAATCTTCGTCTGACCAGCACGTACGACCCCCTGATGATGTTGACCGGGAGAGTACCCAACGCGCGTCGTGACGCCTGCCGCGAAGGCACGCGGAGGCGGAACACCGAGCGAGCCTGAGGCAGCCCGGTGGTGATACCTGCTCAGTACGAGCAGCGGGCCGGATCCACACGCCCTTCCGGCGGGGTTCGAGTCGGTCGGCAGGGCAGCCGATCAGCCTGCCGCCACCGCACTCTCCGGCAATCCGCACCACGCCTCCAGCGCCTCCGCCAGCCCGGCCGTCGACGACGGTGCCGGGCCGCCCACGTCGGCCGCCCAGGCCGTCCGCGTTCCTCGACGGCCGCCTCGGCCACCTCGCCCGAGTTCCACCGGTGCCCCTCCGCGCGAAAGATCGTCAATGACAATCCGCCCCTCCACCAGGCGTGTTAGGTTACCGGCCGATCTCACAGCCGTCCCAGGGGGGATACCCGTGAACCGCCGAACTCTGCTGAAGAGTGCTGCCGCGATCGGCGTGGGGGCGCCGCTCGCCGCCCTCGCCGGCGCGACGCCCGCCCACGCCGCGGGCAACTACGACGTGCTCGTGACGGAGCAGGTCAAGAACAAGATCATGCTGTTCCGGGCGAACAACCTGTGGAGGCCCGAGAACCTCGGATGGTCCTGGGCGGCGCCCGCCCAGAGCGCCTGGGAGCGGCTCAACGACGCGCGCTTCCGCGAGACCGACCGCTTCGGCTGGGTCTGCCTGGTCGCCGCGGGCGGCGGCAAGGTCGGCATCGTCAACTTCGGTGACGACGACGCCCTGTTGTGGTCCGCGAGCCCCGGCGGGAACCCCCACGCGGTCGAGTACATCCGCAGCCACGGTGTCGTGGTCGCGGCTTCGTCGCAGAAGTCGTCCGAGGTGGACTACGACGGCTTCCTGACCGTCTACGCCCCCACCGACGCCGACGCCCCCGCCACGCTCGCACAGGTCCAGCAGATCACTTTCACAGGCGCGCACGGCCTGTGGTGGGACGGCTCGTACCTCTACGCCCTGGGTTCGTGGACGCTCGCCAAATACCGCGTCACGGGGTCCCTGCGCAGCGCCAGGCTCGAACTCGTCCAGAAGCACGTCTGGAACGAGGTCTTCCACGGCCACAGCCTCGACATGGACTTCACCGACACCGACAACCTGCTGTTGAACGGGGCCGGGGCCCTCTGGACCGTCGACAAGCGAAACCTCGCGCTCACCGCCGTCCGGCCGGCCGCCGGGGTGAAGTCCTTCTCCCGCGCCGCCGACGGCGAGTCCTTCTGGGTGCAGGCGCGTGACGTCACGCACCCGGGAGAGGAAGGCTGGTGGAACGAGTACGTCCAGTTCTTCGACGCCGCAGGCGCCCCCACCTACCGGCGCGGACTCGACTACTACGGGTACGAGGGCAGGTTCTACCGCGCCCGAATCGCCAGCACACGGCTCACCTGAACCCTCGCAGACCCGGTCCCCACCGGCTGCCCGACGCCCGGGGCGCAGGAAGCGACCGCCGGAGGAGACGAGTTCGCGTGCCGCGAGCCTTCTGGCCGCGTCGCTGCTACCGCGATCACGGCTTCCGCAGCGGGAAGGACGCCCGTTGCCGCCACCGCGTTCCGTCGTGGACCAGCAAGGCGACGCTCGTGATCCGCGCGACGATGGGGAGTTCGGGGAGCAGGTCGGCCTCGACCTGCTCCCACACGGCTTCGTCCTGCCCCTGGGCGACGGTCAGGTGCGGAACGATGTCGTCGAACTGCCCTCCGAACGGCGGGTGGTCCGGCCATCGCTCGACGATCGCCTCGGTGAGGCGCCTGAAGTGGGTGTCCCGTTCGGGTGCGAGATACAGCGCCCCGGGAAACCGGCCGCAGTGGTCGAACCGGGCCTCGAAGGACGGATGGCGACCGAGCACCTCCCCGATCTCGCCGCTGACACCCGGGCCGATCCGACTCGCGTCGAGGAACGGGAAGAGCACGGTGACATGCGCCGGAACTCCGGCGCGGGCCGAGGGGTCGAGCCGTTCCCGCCACGCTCCGACCGCGGGCTCCGCCTCCGGAACCCTCACGATCAATGCCGACTGACCTGACGGAAATTCCTGCGAGTCGCCATTCGCCATCGCACCTGTCTATCAGCGCAGCTCGACCGGCGGCGACCTGATTGTCACGGCGGGCCGGGCGGTACGAGACACCACCGGACACCACAGGCGTGCCCAGCCGCGGTGACGGTTCACGCGCCGGAGAAAACCGTCGGGCGATCTTCATGCTGTCGGCGACTCCACCGCGTCGCGCTCGTCTTCGAGGTGGACGGTCAGGTCGGGCCAGTGCTCGGACCACCGTGCCAGATCAGCACCGGTCGGCGACCACGGCACACGCAGGGTGCCGTCCGGGAGGAAGCGGACGCAGGTCCCCGTGCTCCCGTCGGCCTCGACGGGTTCCAGGTCGGTCACCGGGATGCCACGTACGTAACGCCGACTCCAGGATCCGCTGAGTCGTCGGTTGGTGTGAACCAGCCACTCGCTGAGCGCCGCGACGACGGACATACCGCGTCGGGCGTGTCCGTCCGGAAGCGCCTCCACGTGCGGGAGATCGAAGAAGCGGAGATCCTTCGTGGCCATGACCGGCTTCTTCACCGCGCGGCCGTGCTCGTCGACGCGCGTGTCGGTGCCCCGCCCGTCGTCCTGCACCGACACGGAACCGTCGGTGTGCAGCGTGACCACGCACCGTCCGCCGCCTCGGCTCGCCGCCTCGTCGGCGGCGTACGCCACGACTTCGAGTACGAGGTGTCCTACCCCGCCCGGAGCGAACTGCTCCGGTCCCTGGCGGATCTGTTCGAGATGGCCCGCATCGACGAGGGCGGCCCAGTCATGCGTGGTGTTGACCCAAGAGGCCCTTGATCCGTCCATCTGACGAGTATCCCTGCGAACGCCTCGAGGGCGTTCGCGGGTGGTCGCCCTGGGGTGATCGCACCGACAGGAGGGGCCGGCTCCCCCTCTCCAAGGGTTCGCCCAGGGACGAGGGCCCGCTCGTGGCGCGGCCACAGGGTGGAGGAGACTGACCTCTGCCTCAGCACTTCGGACTGACTGCAGGGCGAGAGGAGGGGCCATGACCGACCGCGGCTGGGACGACGACAGCGAGTACGAGGACGCAGTCCAGCGAGCCGAGCGAGTCACACGATTCGGCTGGGCAGCGATGGCCGGGATCACGGGCGTACTCGCGATTGCGGCTCTGGTCGCAGCCGTTCTCTGCGTCGTGGCAGTGGTCGCGGGCGTCTACTTGGTGATGGACTCCTAGGATCCACCGATCGGGTCTGCTGGGCCTCCTACGGGATCCGACCAGGCCGAGGCCATCCGCAGCCTCGGAACGGCATCTCCCGCATTTCCCGCCACCTCCTCGACGGACTCCAGGCGTTGCGTACCTGACGGTTGCGAGTCTTCGCACCTACGTCGATGGGCGTGGTGGCGGGGCTCAGGTATCGTCCCTCCAGCTGCAGTCCCGGTGCTGCAAAGACGGGCGATCGGGCAACGGAAGACCGGGAGTTCCCGTTGCGTGCGCCCGTACCACGAGCCCTTGAGCCACAGGGTCCGAGGCGCCGGTCGTCGTCCGTCCCAGCGCACGCCGGTCGGAATACCGCCCGCTTCTGCCGTGCGGTTCGCCAACCGACCTCATGCGTCATGCTTCATGTGGTGGTCGACAATGACTGCATGGACGTCCCCGAGTTGCTCGAATCGGCTTCCCTGCTGGTCCCTGAAGAGACCGCCACCGAGAACGACCTGACGGTGCGGGACATCTGGGACCACCTCGTGCGCGACGAGTGGGAGATCGCCCTGGGCCTGCTGGAGGAGCTCGGGGACGCAAGGTCGCTCCCCTTGGCGTTCTGGGAGGAAGTCGCCGAAGCGGCTGATCACCTCGGGCTCGAGCGGAGCGCGGCCTGGTGCCATTGGCGCTGCTCCGAGATCCGCAACGGCATGATCCGGGCGGATCTGACGCTTCTTCCTGCCGCCGAGGGGCGACGCACGACGCCCATCTCCGGTGCCGGCGTTCTGCGACCCATGTGGGACATCGGACACCTCTCACCCACAGGCGAGCACGCCGTCAGCATCGCTGCGCTCTGGGTCGAGAACACGCCCACTCTGGAGCCCGGCGGTAGGGCCACGGTTCGCCTCGTGCCCCTCACTCCCTCCCACTGGACGCATGTCCGTCCCGATCAGCAGATCACCATGCACGAGAACCGATCCGCGGCCGGCACCGCAGTCGTCCTTGAGGTTCGCCTCCCCGACACCGCCGAACCCACCGGATGAGGTGGCGGGCTCGGGCCCGCCTCCACCTCACCCGCCGACGGCCACCGTTCTGCGGGCGCACCCCGCGGCGACCTGACGCAGGCCTTCAAGGACCACTCCGGACCCGTCAGCGCGTCCGCAACCTCCCGGGGCGGAACCCCTAAGGCGCCCACGGCCCGAGCATGTCCTTCATCGCGTCCGCCATCGCGAACTGCAGCAGCGGGCCGTACGTGATGCGGCCGACACCGAGGCGGCGGAAGCGCTCGAGGTCGTGCTTCACAGGATGGGCCGTGGAGTTCACGGGAATGGCGACCGCGCCTGTCACCGCCACGAGGAGGTCGTCGTCGTCCTGGATGCTCACCGGGTAGACGCTGTCCGCGCCGGCCTGCTCCATGGCCCGCAGTCGCTCGATCGCCTCGTCGAGAACGCCCGAGGCATCCTCCGCGTGCATGAAGAGGTCGGTCCGTCCGTTGATCCACAGAGGGATGCCCGCGTCGTCAGCCGCCGCACGCAGACCGGCGATGTAGTGCGCGTGCTCCTTCGTGCTCCGCACGCGTCCGCCGTCCGAGTGGACGGTGTCCTCGATGTTCAGACCGACGCCGCCGACCTCGGTGAGTCCGGCGACGAGAGCCGCGGGCTCCTGCCCGTACCCGGACTCCAGGTCCACGGACACGGGGACGTCGACCGCCGCGATGATCGGCCTGACGCCGGCGAGCACTTCCTCGAAGGTCTGCCCCTCGTGGTCCTCGGCCCCTCGGGAGTCGGCGAGCGGATGACTGCCGACGGTCAACGCGGGGAAGCCGGCGCCGACTGCCGTCCGCGCGGACCAGACGTCCCAGACGGTCGGCAGCACAAGAGGCTTGTACTCGGCGTGCAGCTGCTTCAGGCGCTGAGCGCGCTCAACGGTGGTGCGAGAGTCCATGCCGAGGACGCTACCCCGGATCGCCGGAAACGACGTGGAGGCCGTGCGAACTCCGGGCACTCCCCCGGCCGTCCGCCCGTGCCGCATGCGCCCGGTCAGTCCGCCGAACGCGAGCGGGGGACGGGAGTCGGAAGAGTCCCGACGGCAGCAACACCGCCGTGCCGAGCGTGACCCGTTCGGTGCCCGCGCCGCGGCGGCCAGGAGCAGCAGCGGGTCCGCTCGTGGCCGGGTGACGGGGCTGTCTCCCGCCCCCACGGAATCGAGGCCGAGCCGCTCGGCCCATGACCAAGGCGCTCTACACGGCACAGGCCCACGTCACCGGAGGCAGGAACGGTCGCGGGCGCACCACCGGCGGACAGCTCGCGCTGGATCTGCGACAGCCGAAAGAACTGGGCGGCAACGGCGCCGGAGCCAACCCCGAGCAGCTCTTCGCGATCGGATACGGAGCCCCCTTCGGCACCACCCTCGCGCCGGTCGGACAGCGCACCGGAGCCACGGCCGACGACGCGGAGATCGAAGCGTCGGTCTCCCTGCTCCCGAACGGCGGCGGAGGGTCAGATTTCGATGACGATCTTCCCCGGAGTGTGGCCTTCCTGGCTGAGGGCGAAGGCCGCCCCAAGCTCAGCCAGCGGGAACGTCGCAGCGACGTCGACTGTGAGTTGGCCGGCATCCGAGAGCTGGCCCAGGGCCGCAAGATCCTCACCGACGGGACGAACCCAGATCCACTGACCGCCCGCGCCCAGCACACTGTGGTCGGCGATGGAAGCATGCCGCCCACCCTCGGCCAACACGGCAAGAGTGGTCTCAAGAACTCCGCCCACGAAGTCCGCAACGACGGAAACTCCGTCCGGAGCCAAGTCCCGGACGCGTGCCGTCAGCCCGTCCCCATACTCAACCGGCTCACAGCCGAACCCGCGCAGTCGGTCGTGGTTGCGTAGGGAAGCAGTGCCGATGACCCGGGCCCCGAGCGCTCGCGCAATTTGGACGCCGATGGACCCGACACCGCCGGCCGCACCGTGCACGAGCACGGTGTCGCCGACGCCTGTGCCCAGGCGTGTGAGGAGCTGGTAGGCGGTCAAGCCAGCCAGCGGAAGCCCGGCAGCCTGCGCCCAGTTCAGCGAGGCGGGCTTGGCGGCGAGAGCACGTACAGGCACGCTGACGTACTCTGCGAAGGTGCCGCCGTGAACATAGTCCTTGCGGGCGTAGGCCATCACCTCGTCGCCGACTTCGAACTCAGGTACGTCGATGCCGACACGCTCGATCGTGCCGCTGACATCCCACCCTGGAACCACGGGATAGACGACATCCATCAAGGGGTCGAGCCCACCCGCCATGATCTTCCAATCGACCGGATTGACCGCAGCGCAACGGACCTTGACGAGCACCTCGCCAGGAGCGACTTTCGGCAACGGCAGCCGAGCCGCAGCGAGCACTTCGGCGCCTCCGTAAGTTTCATACGCCATCGCCCTCATGGTGTCCTCGGACATCCCTGCACTCCTTCGTGAGCCGCCACTCTCTACACCGCTCCATCTGAGCACGATGCAGCTCTGACATGCCGCGAGACTCGCTCGCACGACGAGGAGGACACCCACTCCCCAACGGAAGCCTCCACGGTCGGCCTCCTGCCAATCGCTGCAGGTACAACCCAAGACCACTGATCAGCGGGAACATCACCGTGCCCCGTGGGGCCTCCCGCACCCCCACCGACCTGCCCACTCAGGCGTCTCCTCGCGATGCCACCTGGGGAACCTCGCATGGCCCCCCTGCCACCCTCATGATCAGGTCAGAGCGCCGCTGTCACGGGAACCCGCATAACCCCCTGACCGAACTGACTCCCTCAGGCTTCGCCGCCGACAAGCCCGTCCGCGAGCGCAGGTCGAGAGGGTCACCCGAGATCTTGTTCGACCCAGATCGTCTTGCCTCGACGGGCACCCCTCACCCCCCACCGGCGCGCAAGCTGCGCGGTGATGAAGAGTCCCCTCCCGTGCTCGTCCGTGTCGAGAGCCCGGCGCAGATGCGGAGCCGTGCTGCTGTCGTCGGTGACTTCACAGGTGAGGGTGTCGCCCAAGATCAATCGGAGCTGAATCGCGCCCCGGGAGTACCGGACGGCATTGGTGACCAATTCGCTGACGATGAGCGAGGTGCTGTCGACGAGGTCCGCCTCGATGCCCCACTGCGCCAATTTCCTTGTCGCGGCCTTGCGTGCCCGGGAGACAGCCGACGGGGTGTTGGGAAAGGTCCAGGCGTCGGTGTGGTCCGAGCCGATCGTGCGGGTGCGAGCCAGGAGTAGGAACGCGTCGTGGCTCAGTCGGTCGGGACCAAGGTCGCGGGCCAGGGAGTCACAGAGCGCCTGCGGAGATGAGGCGGGGGCGGTGACGCTGTAGGAGGCCGCGAATTGAGCGCGCAGCGACTGCGCCGTAACGTCGAGGTCAGCCAGGAGAGTGGAGTTGTACACCAGGAGGGTGGTGCCTGCGGGCAGGACGCGCTCCATCACCTGGTAGTGGCTGATGCCCTGCCCCAGCGGGGGGCCGGCGGCAACGTGGAGCGTTTCGACGGTCCCGTCCGGGTGCATCAGGACGGGTTCTGGGTGTCCCGCGCTCGCTGCCGTGCAGAGACGGGTGATCGGGTCGTAGACGAGGTACAGGCAGCTGGAGGGGGCGGGGTCCGGCGTGGGGCGCCCCGCGGTTTCGGCAGGAACTGATTGCGGGCGGCTGGCGAGGTCATGCACGCGCTCCAGAATCTCCTCGGGTGCCAGGTCGAGATCGGAGAGGACTTCGATCGCGGCGCGCAATTCGCCCATGGCCGCCGGGTCGGCGCCGCCCTGTCCGACGGACGGGCCGCCGGCAACGAGAGCGATCCTGGCGCCGGACAGCGGGATGATGTCGAACCAGGCGCCGCCAGATCCGGCGGGCAGGTAGGCGTGCGCGAGGTCAACCGCCTCAGTTCGAAGTTTCTCGTGATGAGCAAGGCGGCCGGTGAGGATGCGAGCTGCGGAGCGTTCGCGCCCGAACTGACGCGCATTGTCCAGACACAGGGCGGAGTGCGTGGTCAACTGCTCAGCCAGGGACAGATCTACGTGGTCGAAGGGAATCGGGTTGCGCCACCGGTAGAAGCAGGCGAGCCCGAGGACGAGACCGCGGGCCCGGATGGGGACGAGCAGCATGGAGTGCGCGCCGGCGGCCAGGATCCGGGCGTCGCGCGGACGACGCGCGTCGAGCCATGAGGTATCGGGAGTGAGTCGGCGGAGCAGTTTGGGCGCCAACGTCTCCAAGACGGCCCGGAAGGGCGTGGCGGGCGGATAGGTGTCGACCTCACCCACCCTGGGGACACCCTGCTGTTCGGGGCCTGCGGCAGAGCGAAATCCGGCGCGTCTCAGGGCTGCCGCTCGTTCTCGGGAGTTCGGTGTGGGGGCGTGGCCTCGTAGGACGGTGTCGTAGACATCGACCGTCACGGTGTCGGCCAGACGGGGCACAGCAAGGTCGCAGAACTCGTCGGCGGTGCGAAACACGTCCAGGGTGGTGCCCACTCTCGTGCCCGCCTCGTTCAGCAGCCGTAGGCCTGCCTCGGCCCTTGTGCGGGCGGTGATGTCAGTCAGTGCGCCAGCGACTCCGAGCACCTTGCCGTCAGGCCGCTGGAGTCGGAACACAGAGGCTGAGACGACAGCCTCGACCGCGGGCTCGGTGCGGCTGCGGACCCGAATGGGCAGCTCGAAGGCGGGACTGCCTGATTCCAGCACCCGCTGCACAGTGTGCTCGATGACGGCGCGATCGGCGATGTCGAAGGTGCCAAGGATCTCAGGCAGTGTCCGCCCGAGCATGCGGTCGACGGGGAACTCGCGCATGAGGCGTGCTGCTGTGTTCACCTGGAGAAGTCGCAGTTCACCGTCGAAGACGTGGAGACCGTCGTGCGACCGGGAGAAGAGCACGTCCAAGAGCGCGTCACCCATCTCGTCGCCCGCCGAGTAGGTATGTGAACCGAGCCGATCCGCCACGACGAATGCCTCTTCGTTGAATCCGTAACCTGCGTCGAACCGATCCAACTCCTCGACTGGGACTCATGCCACCAGAGTGAGCCACCCGGGCAGCTCAATCCCTGCGTGGAAAACGCCTTCCATGCCGGTAGCTGGGTCTCGACCGGTGAAGCAGGCCGTCGTCACCGCTGACGCATCGAAAAGCCAGCGGTGCCCGTGGCGCACACAAGGTGTGGTCAGACAGCTTCAGGGGAGCGGCATCGCCCCGCACCCCTTCCTGCTCCTGACCCAGTGCCTCGACGACCTCGTGGACGCCTCGGCAGTGCCGGCCGACAGACGACCTGGCGCCGAGTACGCGGCCTGGTCGGCGGTACACGGGTTGAGCCACCTGCTGATCGACGGACCACTCCGGGACCTCCCCGATCAGGAGGTGCAACTCGCCCTGGACGTGACGCTCTCCGTGATCAGCCGCGGACTCTGATCGCCGGTCGACCGCAGGCCCGCAGGGTGAGCGGAGCCTCACCAGGAGGGAGACGTTGACCTGACGCGCGGGCCGGCGGGGGGCCGGGGCGCGTCTGATCAGGTGTTCACCAGCCAGATGGACAGATTCAGTGCGGAGGCGAAGGCGACCCAGAGGGCGTACGGGACGAGCAGCACAGCAGCACCCCTGCTGGTGCGGGAGAAGTGGACGATGGTCACGACGACGGCTGCGAGGAGCAGGCAGATGTCGGCGAACGCGAGCCCGTATTCCCCGGCGGCGAAGAACAGCGGTGTCCACGCCAGGTTCAGTGCGAGCTGGGCCGACCACCAGGCCATCGCGACGCGCGGCGCGGACCCCGGGCTGCGCAGGACGATCCACGCCGCGACGGCGATGGTTCCGTACAACACCGTCCACACGGGACCGAAGAGCCAACCCGGGGGTGCCCATGTGGGACGATTCAGGCTGCCGTAGACGTCGCCGGCGTCGGCCGACGCCCATCCGCCGATGCCTGCCACGGCGTAGCAGACGACGAGCAAGCCAGCCAGCACGAGCAGACGCCTGCCGCTGTGCCGGGGTTGCTCCGTCAATGCCGGACTCATCTCCATGTTCCCGCCTCCAGTTCGCCGTCTTGCTCTCGTGCCCGGTCCGCTTGCCTTGGAGCCGCCGCATGCGCGGCACCCGTTCGAACTCGTTCCGATGGCCGGGCGCCGCTGGATGCAGACAGTGCTGGAAGGAATCCGCGCGGCGGTCCGGACCCGACGGCGACCGCGCGGAGCGCATGGGCCGGGACTCAGGCCGACTAGGCGTCTTCCTGAGGGGCCGGCTCGGTGCTGGTCCACAGTTGGTAGGGCCGAAGTCGGTGCGCTTGGTCGGACTTGGGGACCTCGACGTGGCGGAGGTGCTCGGACACCTCACCGGGAAGCCGGCGGGTCGGTGGCCGGTGCGGGTGGGTGGTGGGGTCGGGGGGCGGTCCTTCCTGGTCGCGCAACTTGCTTCCGAGGACGACGGAACCGACCAGGACGGCTACGACGATCAATCCGATCAGGATGTGCACGGGGGCCTCCAGCAGATGCGGTGTACCTTTTGCGTGCATTTCACGATCGGAAGGCCGACGGATGCGGGTCGCCCCGAGAAGGCGCCGATCGGGCGAATCCGCTCCCGACTCGAAGGAGCCGGCCTCGCACACCGAGCCGGCCGGCGGCCTCAGTCGTCACTTCCCCTGGCCGGCCATGCGCTCCGAGGTCCCACCCAGGTCACCGGTCGTGGTGTCGCTCACCGCGTCATAGAGCTGAAGGAGCACCCCGCCGGCTTCGACGAGGCCGTGGGGCCGCACCAAGCCCGCAGCGAGCGGGGTGCCCGCCCAGCCGTGGCCACCGAGCAGGACCAGTGGACGCGTACGGGCCCCCGGAACCCCGAACGCGGTCCGCGCGACGTGCGACGCGAGGGCGTGATCGGCCGTGGCCCGGGTCTGCGACCACAGCACGACCGCTGCCGGGCCCACACGTCGCACAGCGGCAAGGAGGGCATCGGCCGGCACGGCCGCACCGAACATGCGGGTCGGCACGCGCTGCTGGGCGAGGTGGGCGGTGAGAGCCTCCAACGGCAGCGCGTGCTGCTCGCCGGGAAGGCACGCGAGCAGAACGGGTGGGACTCCGACCACGGGCGGCGGTCCGGTGCCGCTGAGTTGGCGCAGCACGGTCGAGATGTGCCACGACAGCAGGTGCTCGACTTCCACGTAGCCGTCCCCCGACGACTCCCACTTGCGACCGGCCGCGTGCAGCGTCGGGACCATGGCCTCCTGCCAGGTCCGTACGAGACCGTACCGGGCGACGGCTTCCCGGAGCAGTCGATCGATGGTCGGGCTGTCCAGTCTGACAGCGGCCCGGGCGAGGCCCCTGTGTCGATGCTCCACATGCTCCAGCTGCATTCCGTTCCCCGACCCGGGACTGCGCGTCGGTTCCGTGGTGGTGGCGGGAGAGGGAGTGGGGCGACCGGCGCGTGACAGAGCCACCCGAGCGGCCTCCGCGGGGGGAACTCCCGATGTGGTCATCCTGCGCATGTCCTCGAGCATCGCGATGTCGCGAGGACTCCAGCGTCGATGCTTGCCGTGCTGCCGGGCCGCGGGCCTGATCCCGTATCTCTGATCCCACGAACGCAAGGTGGTGGGGGTGACGCCGAGTCGGCGTGCCACGGTCCCGGTTGCCATGCCCGGCTCCGCCGGTTCGTCGGACGACTCATGGCGAGCCATGGCCTACGCCCCTTCGTGTACGACTGTCACGACTGTCACGACTGTCACGACTGGATCTCACCGGACTGTGCGTCCAGGGTGCGCTGGGCATCCCGCGCGGGCGGTTCCCGATGGCGGTGCGCCGGCGCCTGGGCGAGGGGGGAAGGTTCTCGTGTGATGGCCCGGCGGCGTGCCAGGGACTCCTGAGCAGCCTCCCGTGGATGACGCTGCCGCCAGTAGGGGTTGTCGTGCGGGAGTTTGCTGGAGACTCGCCCGTACATGCCGAAAGTGACGATCAAGAGCCCCATGACGAAGCTGAACATGACGTTCGTCAGTCCGAAGTCCAGGAAGTTGGCGGGTCGGTCCAGCACGAACAGGTGGTAGAACCCGCTGAGGACGAACAGGGTGCCCACGATCATGTTCAGGGTGGACGCGACGTTGCCGCCGACCACGGCTCCCCCCAGGAGGGCGAGCCCCACCAGGACGGAGATGATGCTCAGCGTCGTGTTCGTCGTCATCCCCGCGATGCGGTCCCCCGAGGTGTCGAAGGGGCTGAGAGCGTTCGCGAAGCCCAGCGAGCCGAAGGCCAGGAGGATCAGCCCGCACACCGCGGCTCCCAAGCGGTAGACCATGGCGAGATGATGATCGATGGGAAGTTCGTCCTTGAGTTTCACTGACCTTCTCCTCGCTGGACGCAGGAGGCGTGGCGACAACGCCCCTGCTTCCTCGTGGTCGGGACGACGGTGGCGGCTCCCTGGCGGAGCGACCTCCGGATAGCCGCTTTCATCCGCTTTTCCCTTGCTCCTGTGACAGCGGATGCAGCTCACGACGTCGTTGTGTGCCGACCTGCTCCGGCCTGTGCGCGACAGTGATCGGCCTGGGCTGCCGCCACGGCGGCAGCGGAGTACTGGTGGCGGACCACGGCCTGAGCACGACGGGCCATCGCCTCCCACATGTGATCATCCAGCGCAGCCCCGTCCTGGGATGCAGCGGGACAAAGCGGTCGCGTATCCGGCAGGGGCCGCATCCGCTCGCCTCTCTCCGCGCGAAGGCCAAGCCACTGGGCCGGTCAGAGGCGGCCCCACTGTCGACGGAGTCCGCAGATGCCGCGTGTCGTGGTGATCAGTCCCCCCTTCAGCTCCCACGCCCAGCCCCTGTCGGTGCTGGCGGGGGCACTCGCCCGCGCGGGGGCGGAGGCGCATCTGGCCTGCGCGGAGCCGTTCTCGCCACTGGCCTCGCAGGCGGGGGTGGGCTTCGTTCCCCTCACGGTGACCCGCAACGCCAATACCGGGATCGCACGCCGCACCGAGCAGGGAGAACGGGAGGCCGCACGGCTCGAGGAGTTCCTCGAGTCGACCCGGCAGGGCGCCGTTCCCGCTCTCCTGACCCAGGCCCGGCACCGCGGTGAGGACATGCTGGCGGATCCCGAGACCGTCCTGGCGGAGGTGCGCGCCGTCCAGAAGCGCCTGGCCCCGGACTGGTACGTCGTGGACCAGCTCAGTTACCCCGTGACACTGGCCCTGCACTGCCTGGGGCTGCGGTTCGCCACCTTCTGCCCGGGCCACCCCAGCTACCTGCCCCACCGGCCGGAGAACCTCTTCGGGGTACCCCAGAACTGGCCCAGCGTCATCAGGCCGGCGCCCGAGGACCTGGCACGCCTCGAAGAGGCCGCACGAGCCAACGACCAGGCGTTCACCGACAGCTTCGCGCGGACGGCCCTCCGGCACGCTCCGGACCTCTCGGGCCCCGGACGGGCCTTCGCGCTCGCCTCGCGACACGCGGTGGTCTTCAACTACCCGCCCTTCCCCTGGCTCCCCCGGCGGAGGACGCCCGGTCGCCGGTACCTCTACGGCGGCCACTGCGTCCCCCTGACGCCCGACAGCCCGGGCCGTGTCTGGGAAGGTCTGGTCAGGCGGCTGCGGACGCAGTACCGGCACCTGGTGCTGGTCGCTCTCGGCACCTTCCTGTCCGCTCGCGACGACGTGCTGGCCGCACTGGTGCGCGGCATCCGGGCGCATCGACCGGATGCCGCCGTGATCGTGGCGGCCGGCGACCGCGTCAGCGCGATGGCCGGTCTGGCCGACTCGGCGGTGCACATCGCCGAGACGGTCCCCCAGCGCTGGCTCCTGGGCCACGTCGACGCGATGGTGCACCACGGCGGCAACAACTCGTTCACCGAGTGTCTCGCCGCGGGTGTCCCCGCGGTGGTACTCCCCTTCTCCAGCGACCAGTTCTCCATCGCCCATGACCTTGAGCGGGCGCAGGTGGGCCTGTGCCTGGACCCGACCCGCATGGCGGACGAAGATGCCGGGCGAGCGATCGGAAGGCTCTTGTCGCATCGCCCCGCGGGCCTGGCCCGATGGATGGGCACGGCGAGGTCCCTCGGTCCGGATTGGACTGCCCGCCACCTGGTCGAGACCATGGGGCACTGATTCCGGGCCGCTGCGCCGGCGGTGTCCTCAGCGGCGAAGTGCGGTGAACGTGTGAGTGATGCCGGTCTGCCAACCGGGGAGGGGCAGCGTCCGCACCTGGGTTGCCGGCGGCCGACCTCTCCTGCCCTCAGCTCTGTCGGCTGCCGGTGTCAGGACCACGGTCGAAGGCAGCCCCGTCCGACGAGCTCGGGGAGCGGAGGACCCGGAAACGCAGATGCGTGACGAGCGGTGACGACAGAAGTCTGGTCCGCTCCAGCTCGAGCTGATCCGTTCCCAGATGCTCGAAGAGTCGACGTCCTTCGCCCAGGAGCACGGGTGCGAGCTGGAGGTTGATCTCATCGAGGAGTCCCGCGCCGAGCGCCTGCTGGGCGACGTCCGCCCCCATCAGTGTGACGTCCTTCCCGTTCGCCACCGCTTCCGCCTGCTGAAGCGCACTCTCCAGGCCACTGGTGACGAAGGTGAAGGCCCCGCTCTTCATGACGCGCGGGCTTCGCGCGTGGTGCGTCAGTACGAAGCAGGGCACCGGGAAGGGCGTGTCCTGCCAGACCTCGACTCCCACGTCGTAGGTCCTTCTGCCCAGTACGACGGCACCTGTCGAGGCTGAGATCTCCTCGCTCACCGTGGCGTCGACGTCGCTGGTGGGTGTGTGGAGAATCCAGTCGTGCAGGCGCATGCCACCCCGGCCCATGGGATGTTCCACGCTGACATCGGGACCTGCCATGAAGCCGTCGAGCGACATGGTGACGTGCAGGACCACCTTGCTCATGTGAGGAGTACCTTCCGCGCGGTCGTGATCGGGCGTTCGAGCATGCAGACCGGGCAGCGACGCCGAATTCATCGGCCGACGGGGTGAGCACCTCGTTTCGCCGACTCCGCCGCCGACACGGCGTCGACGGGCACCCGCCCACTCGGACGGCACCGCCTGCTCCCCCTCCCCCCGCCGGCGAGCCCGATCGGCTCGCCGGCGGGTTGGAGCGTCGTCAGCGCTGGTCGAGCGGGAGGGCGACGTCGTCGACCTGGCGCGCGGCCGGGAAGGAGCCGACGAGGCGGGCGCTGCCGTTGAGCGGGTTCACACGGTAGAGGCGCTGTTTGCCGTCGGTGGCGAGGGTGGCGAACCCCTGATTGGAGCCGTCGGAGGCGCGGTAGTAGATGTCGAACCCTGCGGAGGGACCGGCGTTGACTCCGAGGCCGCCGGTGGGGGCGAGGGTGCCGGCGTTCGCCGGGGACTGCAGGGAGACGCGGTCGTTGGTGGTGTCGATGTCGAAGAGCGTGGTGGTGCTTCGACGCCCACGCCCGGACTGGACGGGTGGATGTGCGCATATCGACACGAATGGCTCACATTAGTCCTATCGCCACGCCTACGATCGCCCCCGTCAGCGGTGACGATGCCGCCCGCCCACGACGGTCGCCTCGCCTGCCGCGGGCTCCGCGACGACGAGGGCCACCGGACCGGACCGGGCGGGCTCCAGGTTCGGGCCCCGTCGGAGCGAAGAGGAAGTACGGCCGGGCAGCGGTCGCGAGGACCCCACGGAGTGGACCGATGAAGTCCTCGCGACCCGGTCGCGTCCCTCACCACCGCTCCGAAGCGAGGGACACGACCTGCGCGCCGCCAAAGGGCCGGTGGTGACGGCGCGCCATCGACCCCGCCATCCCCAACTGAACGGTGTCGACGTCCTCATTCGCGGCTCCCGTCGATCCGGACTGGTCCGGCAGGCCACAGCCACTCCTTCGAGTGAGGGTCGATCGCCACGTTCGATCGAACGACCTGCCGATCAAGGTGCTCGGAGGTGCATGCGCACGACCGTCGAGCTTGCGAGGCCGGGCTTCTGCGCCACCGTCGCCGAGACCGGCCACGCGACGGAGCAACGTCGCCAGGTGTGCCGGCCGCGATGCGGGTGCCGCGTATGGGGGTGACCAGCTCTGCTGGAGCCGGGAACAGCTGGCCGCATGCATCCTTGCTGCCTCTAGAGTTACCGAGATGCAACTGGATCTGAACCTGCTCACGGCTCTGGACGCGCTGCTGGAAGAGGGAAGCGTCGCGGGGGCCGCGGCCCGCCTGCACGTCACCGCACCGGCGATGAGTCGCTCCCTGGGCCGCATCCGCAAGGTCACGGGCGACCAGATCCTGGTCCGTACCGGTCGCAGCATGGTTCCCACCACCCGCGCGCTGGCCATGCGCGCCGAGGTCCACGCCCTCGTGCAGCAGGCCCACTGCCTCTTGTCCGCGCAGCGGGAACTCGATCTGGCCTCTTTGCAGCGGGTGTTCCACGTGCGCTGGCACGATGCCCTCACCGCGGCTTGCGGTACCGCCCTGACCGCGGCCGTCCGCCGACAGGCCCCGGGGGTCAGGCTGCGCCTCTCCGCCGAACCAGGCACCGACGACGCCGAACTGCGCCGTGGTGAGGTCGACCTCGAATCCAGCTCCAGCCGGCCGACGCTCCCCGATGTACGACACCGCCTCGTCGGCAGCGACCGGATGGTCGTCGCCGTGCGGCAAGGCCACCCACTCACCAAGGGCCCCATGAGCCCCGAGCGTTACGCAGCCGCCGAACATCTCACCGTTTCGCGGCGGGGAAGCCTGCGCGACCCGATCGATGACGCGCTGGCCACGCGGGGCTTGGAACGACGTGTTGTCGCAGCCGGGCCCACCGCCGCGTTCGCGCTGCAACTCGCCGCCGCCGGCGACCTGGTGGTCACACTCCCCGACGTGGTCACCCGCGCCGCCCGGGACCAACTCGGCCTGGTCACACTGCCGCTGCCGATACCGCTGCCCGACGTCTCGTTGTACCTGCTGTGGCACCAGCGGTACGACGAAGACCGCGCCCACACATGGCTCCGCGACCTCGCCGCCGAAACCGTCCAGGCACTGTTCGCACCGGGCACCGCCTGATCATCGCGGCGATCGCGACCGGTCTCGGCCGTACCGCGACCGAGCGCGCGTACGCGTCCGCGCCGCACAGTCGACTTCACCGAGGCCCGAGCCGAGCCCTGCAGCCGCCCGCCTCGCATCCACCTGACCGCCGCCGCCGGCATGCCTGCCCCGATCGGGGACCGCACCGACGAGGTCTTCGCACCAGCGGGCCGCGGCGGCGGTCCGGCACTCACGGATGCCGCAGCCCCGCGAGGAGTACTGCGATCAGTCGGCGTGCGTCGTACCGGGAGTCGCCGCCTGTGCCGATACAGAGGTTCCCGATGCCCCGCATGAGGTGGTAGGCGTCGAGGTCGGCGCGGATCTCGCCGGCGGCGGCCGCGGCGTCGAGCAGTTGGGTGCAGACGGGAAGAAGGCGGTCGAGGAAGTAGGCGTGCAGCGCCTCGAAGCCGTCATCGTCGGCCTTCATCGCTGCGGCCAGACCGTGTTTGGTGACCAGGAAGTCGACGAACAGCTCCACCCAGCGTTCGAGTGCGGCGAACGGAGTCGGACCGGCCGCCAGCAGGTCGGGGCCGGCATCGGCGCAGGTGTCGACCTGGTGGCGGTAGACGGCGATGACGAGGTCGGCACGGGTGGGGAAGTGGCGGTAGAGCGTGCCGAGTCCGACTCCGGCTTCGGCGGCGATCTCGCGCACCGGCGCGTCCAGGCCCGAGGAGGCGAACACCGCGGCCGCGGCGTCCAGCAGGGTCTGCTGATTGCGTCGGGCGTCCTTACGCGTGGACGCGGCCGAACTTCCCTGGCGCGGGCTGCTCGCGTTCACCTGAGCACTTCCTTCCATGACCTGCCTTGCAAAACGGAACGGTGTTCCGTATCGTAAGTGGAACAACGTTCCGCTTCATTCATGGTGCCAGACCGAGGAGCCGACGGCCAGGCCGTCGCGTCCTCCGTCCCGCACCGGGGACTGCGGGAACGCGCGAGCGTCGCTCCGACGCAGATGCCGCGCGGACAGCGAGGAGCGCCAGTCCTCGCCCCTTCGGCCCCCACCGGCCCCACCGGCCCCACGCCCGAGAAACCCGTCGAAAGGCACTTCCGTGTCCGATTCCCCCAGCTCCGCCACGCCGCAGCACGCACCCACCGCGGTGGTGTCCGTAAAACCGGTGGTCCTGCCCGCTCCTGGCGGGCGCGGCGAGGACCTCCAGGTCAGGGTCTCCGCCCCCGTGTCCGGCCGCGACCTGCCCGTGATCGTCTTCTCGCACGGCTTCGGCTGGTCGATGGACGGCTACGCCCCGCTGACCGACCACTGGGCCGCACACGGCTTCGTCGTCGTCCAGCCCACCCACCTGGACTCCCGGACGCTCTCCCTTCCTGCCGAAGACCCCCGCACGCCGCAGATCTGGCGCCACCGGATCGGGGACATCACGCAGGTGCTGGACGGACTGTCCGCCCTGGAGGGCTCCGTACCGGGTCTCGCCGGGCGGGTCGACCACACCCGCGTCGCCGTGGCCGGCCACTCCTGGGGAGCGCAGACCGTCAGCACGCTGCTGGGTGCCCGCGTCATCGGCACCGACGGGATGCCCGGCGAGAGCATGTCCGACCCCCGCGTGAAGGCGGGGGTGCTGCTCGCCCTGACCGGCCTGGGCGATGACCTGACCCCCTTCGCCGCCGAGCACTTCCCCTTCATGAGGCCGTCGTTCGACGCCATGACCACCCCGGCCCTCGTCGTCGCCGGAGACAAGGACCAGTCCCGCCTGTCCACCCGCGGGCCGGACTGGTTCACCGACCCCTACACCCACAGCCCCGCCCCCAAGAGCCTGCTCACACTGCTCGGGGCGGAGCACTCACTCGGCGGCATCCCCGGCCACCAAGCCGCCGAGACCACCGACGAGAACCCTGCCCGCGTCGCACTGATCCAGCAGCTCACCACGGCCTTCCTGCGCAGCGCTCTCCTCGGCGACGACGCCGACTGGAAGGCGGCAGCCGCCGCCCTGGAAGAGGACCCCCAGCCACTGGGAACCCTGCGGAGCAAGTGACCTCCCACGACACCGATACGCGTAAGGAGACACCATGATCCTCGTCACCGGAGGCCTCGGCTTCATCGGATCCCACACCGTACGCGCGCTGCTCGACTCGGGCGAAGACTGCGTCGTGGTCCGGCGCAACGCGCGCGAGCTGCCGCCCGTGCTCGACGGGGCCGGCGTGAAGGTCGAGCAGGCGGACATCACCGACCGCGAGGCCCTCCTCGCCGTCGGCCGCCACCACGACATCACCGGCATCGTCCACCTGGCCGGCTCCCACCCCTGGCCGCCCGTCCCCGACTCGCCCGTCGAAGCGACCCGGCAGGCCGTCGGCGGACTGCTCAACGTCGTCGAGGCCGCACAGGAGTGGGGCGTACGGCGTCTCGGCATCGCCAGCACGATCGGCGTCTACTTCGGCGCCCCCGGTGACGGACCGCTGCGCGAGGACGCTCCGCTGTCGATGACCGCGTCCGTCTCCATCCCGACCTTCAAGAAGGTCGGCGAACTGCTGGGCGGATTCCTCGCCGACACCACCGGCCTCGACATCGTCAACTACCGCATCTCCGGCACCTGGGGCCCGCTCGGCCACTGCGACCCCTTCTTCGCCGCACCCGCCCTGGTCCACGCCGCCGCCCGCGGCACCGCCCCGGACCTCCGTCACCTCGTCCACCCGGCCCACGCCGAAGACGGGCTCGACCTCACCTACGTCAAGGACACCGGCCGAGCGATCACCCTCCTGCAACTCGCCGACAGGCTGAACCACCGCACGTACAACGTCGGCTCCGGCCGCGCCACCACCAACGCCCAGGTCGCTCAAGCCGTCAGGAAGGCGGTCCCCGGCGCCCGAGTCGACCTCCCCACCGGAGGCACCGCACCGCGGATGGCCCTCGACATCAGCCGGCTCAGCGAAGACACCGGCTACCTGCCCGCGTACGACACCGAACGCGCCGCCGCCGACTACATCGCCTGGCTACGCGCCGGCCACGACAGCTGAGCCCGCCCCGCCCTGGCACGGTCCCGACCGCGCCAGGGCGCCACACGACAGGGTCGGAGACGGAGCCGTCGCGGCCGATTTTCAATTGCGTTTGAGTAATCCTCTACGTTCCTCACATGCACTTGAAGTTAACGAATGGGCTGCATACGGTCGAGACAACGGCGCAGGACGGACTGCGCTTCCGGCCCGACCGGCCTCACCATCCCCCTCTGCGACAGGAGTTCCCTCATGTCCGCATCGCTTCGGACCACCGCGGTCGCCGCCTCCGACACCGACCTGCTCGCCCGGACCGCGGACGCCGTGCGCACGGCAGGTGCTGCGCTGCGCGAGCGCTTCGGCGACGTGGTCCGCCACCGGACCCGCGACCAACTGATGCAGGCGCTTGCCGTCAACGACGACGCGGCTCTCGAGGTCCTGCGCCCCCGTCTCACAAGCCTGCGCCCGGAAGCCGGCTGGGTGGAGGACGAGTTGGACGGTGGAGCGCTGCCTCCTGGCGAATGGTGGGTCGTGGATCCGGCCGAAGGCAACGTCAATCACCTGCACGGCCTGCCGGAATGGGCGGTGACGGCCACGCTCGTGCGCGACAACCAACCCGTGCTCACCGCAGTCCACGTGCCGTTGACCGGCGAGACCTACACCGCGCTCGCAGGCGCGGGCGCCCGTCTCGACGGCCGGCCGCTGCGCGTCTCCCCCACCGCGGACCTCGGCCTGGGCATCGTGGCCACGAGCCAAGCCCGGCCCGACGAAGACGAAGAGGTCGTGCGGCGCGTCGGCTCCTCGATCACCGCGATGCTCTTCGACGCGCTCGTCGTCCGCACGTCCGTGCCCGCGACCCTGCACCTGTTGAACGTGGCCGCCGGACGGATCGACGCCTTCTGGCAGTTCGCGGGCGCCCGGGCGGACCTGCTCCCCGGGGCACTGCTGGTCACCGAGGCCGGCGGACGGATCTCCGACGCCGAGGGTCGCCCCTGGAACCCGCAGAGCGAGAGCTTCCTGGCCACCGCGCCCGGTATCCACGCCGAAGCCGTCGCAACACTCTCGCGTTGACCTCGCGCAGAAGCCGTACTCACGGAAGGACCACACCCACATGACCACGATCGCCGTACTCGGAAACGGCCGCGTCGGCGGCAACCTGGCCACAGCCCTCACGCGGGCAGGTCATGAGGTGCGTGTCGCGGACCGCGCGCCGGGCGCCGCCGCCGACGCCGCCCGGACAGCACGGATCGTCATCAACGCCACCCCGGGCGCCGGTTCCCTGGAACGGCTCGCCGCACTGCGCGAGGAACTGCGCGGCAAGATCCTCGTCGACGTCTCCAACGCCACCGTCGACGGACCTGACGGACTGCCCGCCGACCTGATCCACCCGGGCTCAAGCCTGGCCGAGCAACTCCAGGAGGCCCTCCCCGAGACACATGTCGTCAAGACACTCAACACCATGCTCTTCCCGGTGATGACCTCCCCGGCCACGCTCACTCAGACGCCGACCGCGTTCCTCTCCGGCGAGGACCCGCAGGCCAAGCAGACCGTGCTGGACCTGCTCACCGACCTCGGCTGGCGCGAGGAATGGATCACCGACCTCGGCGGGATCAGGACCGCCCGCGCCACGGAAGCCGCGATCCTCTTCGTCCCGCACGTGATTCGCTCCAGCGGATTCACACCCTTCGCGATCTCGATCGCCCGCTGACGTCCCCAGCGCAACACCAGCCGGGGCTGGCGATGTCCCGCGTCCAACCAGCCGGGGTGGTGCTCCGTCAGCCTGGCGATGCTCGGTGGCACGGCGATGACCTGCCGCAGCTCTACCGGGCTCAGATCGGTGAGGGGGCGGTACTCCTCGCGCCCGACGGCGGCGGCTTCATCGACCAGGCCCAGGAGGTGTTGCGTCTTGGGGCATCCCCGGCTCCCTTTCGGGCCCAGCACGTCGAACCCCCGCTCGTTGAAGGCGTGGATGACATCGCGGACGAGTCCTCACCAAGCCGCGTCGGCGCGGTGGTGTCCCTGACCACGATCAGGTCTTGGAGACACCTGCCGGCAGACGAGCAGGCGGTCGTGCGTCCACTCTGAGCACTTCGGTTGGTGAGTCGGCAGGGCGCAGTCTGCGAACGGGCCCTGAATCACACCGCCGGCGGTTCCAGGTCGACCGCGTCACGGAACCGGAAGCCCAAGGCGTGAACGAGCGCGAAGACCAAGTCCTCCGCCAGAGGATCACACTCAGCCACCAGGGCAGCCCTGAGCGCCACCGGGTCCGGCTCAAGGCCAGCCCCTCGAGCCCAGGTTGCAGCTCGCTCACTTACCTCGACCGAATGACCGATCCACTCACCAGGGAGGCCGTAATCCCGCGCCATCTCCGGCGACAGAGCACATTGCCATGACAGGTCATCGGGACTCGCCGCCTGAACGGTCGCGAAGTCGCTGTCGACGACATGGCAGACCAGGACAGGAGCGCGCGTCTCGCCGATGATCGAAGGCTCCGGATCCGCGATGGGACACGCTTGCAGGATCTGCCACTCGCCATCGCGCGCCGACCACAATGGCACACAGTTCGACGCCCGTATCGCAGCCAACTCCGTCAGCGGCCGGCCGGCTCGCGCCACGATGAAAGACCCCGAGAACCCCATGACCGGGAACCATAGCCCCGATCACCGACGCCGTTGATTGCCCGGCCAAGGCTGGGTGACGAGCCAGGAGCAACAGCGCCGGGACTGGTCCGCATCGGCGAGACGGCTACGGAACGAGCCCTTGAGAAAGGGCGTTGCGCATGCCTTGCAGGGGAGCTCCGGGCACTCCGGGCGGCGCCAGCCAGAAAGACGAAGTCGTCAGGGCCCGACACGAGCTGAGCCCCCACCCGCGACCGGGAGGGGGCATACGCCTGCCCAGGAGCGGACCTCTCAGGCCCACTCCCCTGCCGGACCGTCAGGCGAACGTGGCGCTCCAGGTGGCCGGCCCGACGACACCGTCGACGGTCAGCCCCTTCCTTGACTGGAAGTTGCGGCAGGCC
Organism: Streptomyces sp. NPDC048338; assembly: GCF_043201055.1. NCBI lineage: Bacteria > Bacillati > Actinomycetota > Actinomycetes > Kitasatosporales > Streptomycetaceae > Streptomyces > Streptomyces sp. NPDC048338. The sequence continues at coordinate 487,796 of NZ_JBICYQ010000002.1, read as the reverse complement.
GTGTCCGAGCCCGGTCCGTACTGGCCGTCCACAGTGAGCCTGTAGCCGTGCGCGCTGTTCATCCGGTACTGCCAGGTCGACACGCTCGCGTGCACCAGGGTCGGCGGCTGACGGAAGGCGACACCGGGGTAGGGCAACGGGCCGCCACCAGGGTTGACCTCGCCGGTGAGTACCCGCGTGTACAGGCTGCCCGGGCAGTCGGTCGAATGGTGGTCGCGATGACCGGTGATCGCCTGCGCGGCGCCGCCGGACACCCGCAGGCGATTGATCCCGTAGCGGATGGCATCGATCAGTCCGGCGGTGATGACGTCGTAGCTGCTGCTCGTTCCACCTGTCAGGGCGCAGACCGCGTACCAGTCGTCATTGCCCTGTGTGGTGCCCTGAGCAGCGGTACGGACGTTCTCGCCCCGGCCCTGGAAGAGGTATCCGTGGACGCACGCGAGATGGCTGTAGGCGATGTCCGACCAGCCGTTGGAGTCCATGTGATGGTTCTGGATGCCCCGCACCTGACCGGCGCAGTCGGCGTGATTGGCGCGGGCCACTTTCACGCCGTCGACATGGTGGACGACCACGCCGCCCTGCCCCGGGGTGATGGTGCTGCTGACACTCTCGGGAGCGCGAGCACCCCATTGGGCGCGAGTGACGAATGTGGCCATCAGCTGCGTCCTCCGCGGCCCAAGGCGCAGCCGACAGCGGCGTTCAACGGCTCGGCATGAGCGCCCCGCGCAGCGTCGGAGCCGTAGACCGCTCCGGATTCGCGAGGGTTCGTGACGGGTGGCTCCTGGCTCCCCGACGGAAGCGGGACGGCGGAGGCATGTGCAGTTCCCGAATGAATGACGGGCAGTGCGAGTGCACTGCCGACTGCCGCGAGCAGAGTGACGCGGCGAGAGGGGCCGTGAGTCAACAGTCCTCCAGATGGGCGGGGAGATCGCCCACATTGTTCAGACCTTGACGAGTCCCCGTCAAGATTGCGGAGTGGTTCAACAGCCCTATTCCATAAGGGAGTTGGGCCAGTCGCAATTCCCTGCCAGCGCACAGCTGTTGTACCGGGGCGCGGCCTCGACCCTCGCCCGTGACCACCCCGCCGTCACCCTCGCCCCCGCACCCGCAGCGCCCGACCTCGACCCGGCGAGGCCAGGGCAGACACGGCCTTCTGCAGCACCCACCCTTCACGTACGGGGCGCCCCCGCAGGAACGGCGGCCCACCGAGTCACCGGGCGCCTCCACGCACGGGTTCGCCGCCTGCGAGACATGGAACACGGACGCGGTGCGGCGATTCCGGGGTACGCGACCTGAATGGAGAGCAGAAGACAGAACTGTTGTCGTTTGACAACTATAGCCATGAGGCAACAAAGTAATCGAGTCGTGTTGCACGGGAGGGATGTGTCATGTTCCGGTGGGCGGAGAGCGCTACAGACGCCGGCCAACGGGGCATCGAGCCGCGGGAGCGGCCGGCGGCCCGCACGGCCGGTCAGGCCGTCCGGTCCTCAGCCGGGGAGGCGCTGCCGTGCATCTGCGCCGCCGCCACGTCACAGAACGCCTCCAGCCCCTCGAGCAGCGCAGTGCGCTTGGCCGCCGGCATCAGGTCCAGCACCGCCCGCAACTCCTGCTCACGTCGCTCACGCAGGTCGCCGAGGAAGGTGCGGCCCTGGTCGCTCAGGTGGAGCCGCACCTCGCGCCGGTCCAGCGGGCTGATCACGCGCTCGACGAAGCCGGCAGCCACCAGTCGGTCGCAGAGTCGGCTGATGGACGGAGGCGTGGAGGCGAGGGAGTCGGCGAGGGTGCGCAGGTTGACGCCGTCCTGGTGTTCGATCATGAGCAGAACGCGCATCTGAGAGGGAGAGGCGGGCGCGGTCGAGGCCCGACCCCAGAGGACTTCCAGCAACTCCCCAGCAGTCGAGGTCACACGTGCAGCCTCGACGGGTTCTGTGCGGGGGCGGAAGACAGTCACCGTCACACTCTCGCAGACACCAGGACAGCCGCCAGCCTACAAGGCGACGGCGAGGACAAGAGAAGTTCGGACGATCCGTGCGGATCGGCTCAGTCGCCAGCCGACCGAGCAAGATCCATTCTCGTCCGTCTAAGGATAGGTATTTCTTTCACTGTGAACAGATTTGTGACCGCCGAGCGCGCCTTGCGCACGGCGGCCCCGCACGAGTTGCTCGACGCCGTGCGACGCGTGCTCTCCGAGGAGTACGCGGCGGAGTCCGTCGAGTTGTTCCTGGCCGACTACGGCCTCACCGTGCTCCAGCCCGTGTCGGTGCCGCCAGACACCGCGCAGCCGGTCGCGGTGCACAACAGCCCTGTAGGGCGGGCCTTCGGCGCACAGGAGCCGTTCATCGAGAAGGCGGACGGCGCCTCCATGTGCATCCACCTGCCGGTCACCGTGCGCGGGGACCGACTGGGCGTGTTGTCCGTCACGCTGGCGAACGACGGGGCGACACACGGCGTTCTGGGAGAACTCGCGGACATCGCAGAGGTACTGGGGCACGAGGTGGTCGTGGCCGAGCGCGACACGGACGTGTACCTGCAGGCGCGCCGCAAGGACCGCCTCACCCTGGCCGCCGAGATGCAGTGGCAATTGCTCCCGGGCCGCTCCTGCTCCCGGCGCGAGTACGACCTCGGCGCGCAGTTGGAGCCGGCGTACGCGCTCTTCGGGGACAACGTCGACTGGTCCTCCACCGCGGACCGCCTGCAGCTCTACGTCACCAACGGCATGGGCGAGGGCGTCGAGGCCTCCCTGCTGACGAACCTCGCCATCAACGCCCTGCGCAACGCGCGCCGGGCCGGCATCGCCATCGAGAACCAGGCGGCCCTGGCCGACCAGGCCGTGTACGCCCATTACCAGGGGCACCGCCACCTCGCCGTACTGATGTTCGACTTCGACCTCTCGACGGGCCAGGCGAAGGTGGTGGACGCCGGATCCCCACGGTTGCTGCGCCTGCGCGACGGAGTGGTCGAGCATGTCCACTTCGAGGCACAGCTTCCGCTGGGGATGTTCGAGGAGACCGACTACGTGGTCCAGGACTTCCAGGCCGAGCCGGGCGACCGGCTCATCCTCGTCGGCGACAGGGCGCACGCGGCGGCGGCGCCCGAGGGCGAGACGTACGGGGACGCCGCACTGGCCCGGGCGATCACGTCCACCCGCCTGCTGCCCGCCTCCGAGGTCCCTCGCGCCGTGCTGCGGGAGCTGACGGGCCTTCGCAGCCGGTCGGCCCCGAAGGACGACGCCCTGGTCGTCTGCCTGGACTGGCGCGGGCGCTGAGCCGAGGCCGAATGTGCGCATCGTGTGTCGTTCCCGCGACCCGTGCCGAATCAATGCTTGTCATGTGACAATAATTGTCGAGGTGTACCGGTCCTGGTGCAGCAGCCGGTCCTGAGGAGAGACGATGCAGGTGTCGAAGCGGGAAGCAGCCGAATCGGCGGCGCGGGAGCTGAGCGGCTTCCTGGAACGCCGTCGCGAACAGATCGCCCAGCGGTGGGCGGACGCGCCGCTTTTCAGAACGGTGTTCACGATCTCCCGCGACGAGGCAGTGGAGGCGTGCAAGACCGTGGTGAACGCACTGGCCGACGTCGCCTCGACCGGCCAGCTGGACGACATCGCGGCTCCCGGCTTCGACCCGGTCCGAGAGCAGCTGAGCCGCATGGCCGCTTCCCGTGCCCGCAGTGGATTCAGTCCGGCCCAGATCGCGGAGGAGGCCGCCGGCCTGCGGGTGACGGCCTCCGAGTCGCTGCGCGGCGACGTCCTCGACCGGCCGGCCTCGGGAACGCAGGACGTCGCGATGGCACTGACCGTCCTGATGGGCACCCTGAGCCTGGTGATCATGGAGACGACGGTCAACGCCGGCGAGGAGCTGATCGCGCGGCAGCGGCAGCAGCTGCTGGAGGTGGCCACTCCCGTGATCAGTCTGTGGGAGGGCATCGTCGCGGTACCCCTGATAGGCACGTTGGACAGCGCCCGCAGTCAGGTGGTCATGGAGTCGCTGCTGGACGCCATCGTGGACCAGCGGGCCCGCTACGCGATCCTGGACATCACGGGCGTGCCCACGGTCGACTCGCTCGTCGCGCAGCACCTGATGAAGACGGTCGCCGCGGCCCGTCTGATGGGAGCCGAATGCATCGTTTCCGGCATCCGTCCGGCCATCGCGCAGACCATCGTGCACCTCGGCATCGACCTGAGTTCGGTGATCACACGCACTTCGCTGGCCGACGCTCTGGCCCACGCGCTCGCCCGGCAGGGGATCGAGGTCTCCCCCGCGGCCGGTGCGACCCCGCGATGACGGCCTCGCTTCCGGGCGGCCCGCCCGTGGTGCCGGTCCTGGCGCTGGGGGACGTCCTGCTGGTCTCCCTCCAGGGGGAGCTGCACGACGGGATGGTCGAGCAGCTCCGACAGGACATCACGTCCCGCGTCGCCCGCAGCAGCGCGAGTGGCGTGATCGTCGACGTGTCCGGCGTCGAGATCGTCGACTCCTTCCTGGGCCGGGCGATCGCGGAAGTCGCCGCCAACGCTCGCCTGCTGGCCGCCCGCACCGTGCTGTGCGGCATGCGGCCCGCCGTGGCGATCACGCTGGTCGAGCTGGGCCTGACCCTGCCCGGCCTCGTGACCGCGCTCGACGTCGAGCGCGCCCTCGACCTGCTCAAGGGCGATGCCCCCGCGGCCGTTCCGGGCGCCCCTGCGGGGTGTTCGTGACGCCGGCCCCCGATCCCGGCACCGCGACGATCCTGCCGATCGGCTCGGACGCGGACCTGGCGTGGGTGCGCCACCAGGTGCGGCAGTTCGCGGCGGATCTCGGTTTCGGGCTCGTGCAGCAGACCAAGATCGTCACTGCGGCCAGCGAACTGGCCCGGAACACCCTGATCCACGGCGGTGGAGGAGAAGCGATGATCACCCAGATGACCAAGGGAGCGACGCGTGGGCTGCGGCTGTCCTTCGTCGACACCGGCCCCGGAATCCGCGACGTCGAGTTGGCGATGACGGACGGATACACCACCGGGGGCGGTCTCGGGCTGGGCCTCAGCGGATCCAGGCGGCTGGTGGACGAGTTCACCATCGACACCCGGCCCGGTGAGGGCACCGCCGTCACCCTCGTGGCCTGGGCCGCCGGCGTGCCCACCGCTCGTCCGGGGTTCGCATGACACGCGTCTGGACCGTCCCCGTGCACGACTCGACCCGGGTGAGGGACGCCCGGGTGGCGGCCGAGGAGGCAGGCTCCCGGGCCGGCCTCGACGCCCACCGCACCGCGGTGGCGGCACTGGTGGCCACCGAGCTGGCGACCAACCTGCTCAAGCACGCCGGGGGCGGCAACCTGGTGGTCGACCTGGTCGAGCGCCCGGGAACGGGGACCCGGGGCCGGGCGGTCCAACTGGTCGCCCTGGACCACGGTCCCGGCATCTGCGACGTCGCCGCCGCGATGCGCGACGGCTACACCACGAGCGAGGCGTCGCTCGGCGCCGGTCTGGGCACCTGCCGGCGCATCTCCAGCGCGTTCGGCGTGTACAGCACCCCGCGCGGCACCGTCGCGGTGGCTCGCATCGGCCAGGACGCCGGGCCGGAGGAGCACCGGCCGCCCGCCCGGACCGGAGGCATCAACATTCCCCTGGCCCATGCCGAACACTCCGGGGACGCCTGGACCTGCGCCCGGTCGGGCTCCCGCCTGACCCTGATGCTCGCCGACGGCCTCGGTCACGGGGTCAAGGCCGCCCACGCGTCCGCCGCGGCGGTCGACGAACTGCATCGCGTCAGGCACCTGCCGCCCGCCGAGATCCTGCGCCGCCTGCACGGGGCGCTGCGGGACACCCGTGGTGCCGCCGTCGCCGTGGCCCAACTGGACACCGACAGCGGGGAGCTCGCGTTCGCGGGCGTCGGCAACATCGGCGCCAGGCTGCACGCCGCCGACTCCTGGGACCACCTCGTCTCCCACCCCGGCATCGTCGGCGCCCAGTTCCCCGCGACCGTACCCGTGCGTCACCTGCCCTGGACGCCGGACGGCCTGCTCGTCCTGCACAGCGACGGACTGCCCAGCCGGTGGGTACCGCCCGACGACCCCGCCCTCGTGGCCCACGAGCCGACCGTGATCGCCGCGACCATCCTCCGGGACGCGAGCAGCGCCGCCAGCCCCGGCCGCGACGACACCTGTGTGGCCGTCCTGACCTCCGAGCGGCAGCTGGAGCGCCCGTGAACCTGTCGGACGTCCATACGATCACCTCGGCCGCGGAAGCCGTCCGCGCCCGGACCTACGCCGCGCGCCTGACGGCCGCGTCAGGCGCACCCGTCGTCGAACAGGCCCGCTTCCTCACCGCGCTGACGGAGCGCCTGCGCGCATGCCTCGCCCAGGGCGGTACGGAAGTCGCCTTCACCCTCCGGTCGTCCGCGTCCGAGAGGCCGCCGCTCGTACGCCTCGTCGCGGAGCACCTCCCGGCCGAACCCGACTCCGACCGCGCCGCGCCGTGGCGGCTGGCGCTCGTCTCGCCCGGATCCCTTCCGGCGGACCCTCCCCCGCCTGAGGGGCGGCCGGACGACGCGGTTCTCGCGGAGGCGGTCCTGGCGGCGGACGCACAGACCGCGGCGATCCTGCGCCGGCTGGACGAAGCGGAGGAACAGCTCCTCCTGCACCGCGAGGAACTGCACCAGACCAACCAGGGCGTGTTGGCGCTGCACGCCGAACTCGACGCCGCCGCGCGGACCCAGCGCGACCTGTTCGACGCCGAACGAGCCGCACACGCGCGGGCGGAGAAGGCACGACGCCTGCTCACCTTCCTCGCCGACGCCAGCGCTGCCGTGACCGCGTCGCTCGACCAGGAGGACATCCTGCGGTGCCTACCCGATCTGCTCGTGCCGGAGTACGCGAGTCAGGTCGACGTCTGGCTCTTCGACGACGCGGCAGCGGGCTCCGCCCACTCCGCCGCGGCGGTCGCCGCCGCCCGGAGCGACCGACCCCAGCACGCAGGACCGCACCCCGGTGCCCTTCCCGGCGTGGACGACCTCCCGCCCTCCGCGCTGTCCCCCGACCGGCCTCTGCTGTGCGTCCCCCTGACCACGCACCACACGTCGGGCGTGCTCACCCTGACCGCGCCCGGCGACCGGTTCGACGAGGACAGCAGTGTGATGCTGGTCGAACTGGCCCGTCGGACCGCCATCGCCCTGGACAACGCCCGCCGGTACGAACAGCACCGGGACACCGCCGAGGCCCTGCAACGCGCCCAGCTCACCGAGCTGCCCCCGGCCGAGGGCGTGCGCCTGGCCGCGCGCTACCTCCCCGCCACGCGAGGACTCAACATCGGCGGGGACTGGTACGACGCCTTCCCCCAACCCGACGGCAGCCTGCTGACCGTGGTGGGCGACGTCACCGGACACGGCCTGCGCGCCGCCGTCATCATGGGCCAGCTGCGCACCGCTCTGCGCGCGTACGCGATCGAGGACGGTAGCCCCGCCCGGATCCTCACCCGCCTGCACCGCATGCTGCGCCACCAGCAGCCGAACCTCTACGCCACCGCCGTGATCGCCCGCTTCCGGCCCGGCGACCCCCGCGTGGTGTGGGCGGCCGCCGGACACCCGCCGGCGCTCGTCCGCGCGCCCGGCGGCGCCGTGCGCGTCCTGGACACCAGACCCGGGTTGATGCTCGGAGTGCCCTTTCCCTTCGAGTACGAGGACCACGCCGTCGACCTTCCGCCCGGTTCGACGCTCGTCCTGTACACCGACGGCCTGGTGGAACGGCGGGCCAGCGGCATCGACCCGGGCATCGAGTTGCTCGGCCGGACCCTGGGGGCACTGGGCGAACCCCAGCTCGAGGACCTCGAAGGGTGCGCCGAAGCACTGCTCAAGCCCTTGGTGCACGACGACGAACGCGACGACGACGTCTGCCTCCTCCTGTGCCGCACCACGTCGTACGCGAGCGGAGAGCCGGAGTACGTCCGTGAGGACGGCGCGCCCTCCGGCAGGTCCGGCGACCCGGATCGCTCGCGGTAGGTCCGGGCCGCTCCCGGTCCCTCAGGGCGGGTGAGGCGCCCGGTGGGACGCTTCGCCCTGGGCGGCGGCGAAGGCCTTCATGCCGCGGATCAAGGCCGACCGCTCCGCGGATTCCATGGCGGCCAGCACGCCGGCCAGCGCCTGGGTGCGCCGTCGGGCCACGTCGCTGAGCGCACGGCGGCCCTGCCCGGTCAGCCTCAACTGGACCTCGCGACGGCTGTGCGGGTGCAGGACACGTTCCAGCATGCCGGCGGCCTCCAACCGGTCGCACAGCCGGCTGGCGGTGGGAAGCCCTATCTCCATCCGCTCGGCCAGACCGGTGACGTTCACTTCCGGCGTCCTCTCCAGTGCCCGGAGTGCGCGCAGCTGGTGGGGGGAGAAACGCACCGTCGCCTCCTGAGCGGCGCCGACCCACAGATCAGCAAGCCGCTCCACCGCGCCGGCGACCTCGTGCGCGTCGGCGCTCGGATCGTCGCCCGAGCCCGTCGCACGGTCATCGCCTCCGGGAAGTGCCACGAACACATCGCTTTCAGGGAGTCCGGGTGGTGCGGGAACACCCCACATTCAATCGCTGTACCCGGAGAGTCGCAGCGCAACCGGCATCCTCCGAGGGGTTCGACCATACGCCCGGGGCCGAGTGCCCAGGCCAGGGTCGAGCCACTGCGTCACTGGCGCACAGCGTGCGCGCGCCGGTCACACGGCGTCGCCGTCGCCCCACGTACTCCCCCTGTCCCACCACGGGAATACCAAACCCCTGCGGTCCGGCTATGCACAGACCCTCCGTGTCATCGGCATCCGCGAGCGCATCGTCCCGACACCACGTCGTGTGGCGTGACGGGGTCCTGCTCGCGCGTCGGAGCCCGCGGATCAGCCGAGCTCGCCGTCCAGGGTGAGCTGGCGGCGATGGAAGTCGAAGTGCCGGGTCGAGTAGCGGTAGATGTCGGCACGGGTCATGAAGTCCTTGAAGAACGGGTCCCAGCGGACCGGGAAGTGCATGCCGCAGGCCAGGTCGGCTTCGGATTCCGCAGCGAGCCGGCGGTTCAGGGAGTCGATGACCCGGTCGAACGCGGTGCCCGTGAAGCGTGGCCCGAAGACCTTCACCGCCCCGCACGGGCCGACGTAGTTGACCCGGTCGAACGGTCCGGTCGAAGCGTTCAGCGCCCGGGCGAAGCCTCTGCTGACACTGCGGGGCAGCCGCGCGAAGACGCGTACGAGGGCCAGCAGCACCCGCACGACCATGTAGCCGAAGAGCATGTGCCACAGCAGCTGCTCGTTGGTCCACCGGGTGCCGCTGGTGGGGCGGGCGAGGTCGGCTTCCGTGGCGTTGTCGATCAGGTCGTGGAAGGCCTGCCGTGCGCGCTCGTGGTCCGCGAAAACGGCCTGTCGGTCCATCGCCGTCTCCTTCATCACCCGGACCCTCCACCCCGACGATTCCCGCCTCGGGGTGGATTCAGGCACCGAGGAGTTCTGCGATCTCGCGGGCGGCTCCCACGTGCCGCACGGCCGACGACGATGAGGGTGGCGAACAGCACCCTTGCCGACCGATACGCAACCTAGGTCCTGTCCGGGCGATCTTTGAGGACCGGCCCGCGGCGTCGGATGTGGTGTATCGCAAGGCGGAGGATCGCCCTCGTACCGGGCGTACCCGGGCGACTCCGACAACGCCGCGAGACGCCGCAGCCGTCGTCGCGGGCCCGAGAAGATCGCCCGGACAGGACCTAGCCGAGAGGGGCGGGTGCGTTCAGCCCGGCCAGGGTCAGGTCGACGGCCTGCTCGGCCCACCCAGGGCGGTACCCAGCTCCGGCCATGAAGTCGGCGTAGAAGACGCCGAGCAGGGCGGAGACCGCTGTTTCCAGCTCGGCTTCCTCCGGGATCTCTCCCCGCCCCTGGGCTTGTTCGAGTACGCGGCGCAGCAGGGCGCGACGGGGCAGGACCGTGCGCTCGCGAAGAAGGGTGAGCAGTTCCGGGGTGTGTGCCTCCTCCGCCAGGCACGTGCCGATGAGGGCCATGCCGCGGACTCGCTCCACCGTCTTCGCGAAGTCGTCGAGGATGGAGACGAGATCTGTGCGGGTGTCGCCGGTCGGGTCGGCGGCATGCGTCATCCGCATGGCCTCCAGCGCCGCGGTGAGCAGGTCCGCCTTCGTCTTCCAGCGCAGATGGATGGTGGATTTGCTGACCTGGGCCGCGGCGGCGACTTGACTCAGGCTCATGCGGGTGTATCCGTGAGTCGCCAGCAGTTCGAGCGCGGCACGGAGGATGGCCTCGTCCTTCTCCGCGGAGCGCGGCCGTCCAGCCCCTTTTGCGGTGTTCATGTCGAGCATTCTCCCAGGAAGACCGTGTCGATCGATCGCGGCTCCCGCCCGAGACGGCCGAGGCGGCCGACACCTTCCCTCGTCACGGCGGGACGGGCCAGGGCGTTCTCCTGGTGTCGGAACCTGCGCTCCGGTCACCGGACTCGGGATCAGGAGGTTGCGCGGGCACCCTGGATGTGGAAGTTGAAGTCGGCGTGGCCGAGTGTGCCCCACAGGCGCAGCCAGATCGGGAGCAGCATCTCGGTACCGCGGGCGGTGGTGATGTCGCCCAGGTCGATGATGTCGTGCACCGGCCACCCGAAGGACACCAGGAGGTCGGTCACGGCCTTCTTGGCGTCGCCGTCGTCTCCGGAGAGGAAGACGTTGTGCGTCCCGGCCACCCGGGACGGTTCGACCATGATCCGGGCGTTCATCGTGTTGAGTGTCTTGACGACCCTGGCCTCGGGAAAGGATCTCTGAATCTGCTCGCCGAGACTGTCGGTGTCGACCGGATTCAGCGAGGGCGGCATCCCCTGGGAGAAGTCCAGCGGGTTGGCGATGTCGATGAGTGTCTTGCCGGCCAGGTTGTCGCGTCCTGCGGCCTCCAGAGCCTGGAGTGAGGCGGCGCCCGCCGTGGTGTTCACCACCGCGTCGCCGAAGGCCGCGGCTTCTGCGAACGCCAGGAGCTGGACCTGGTCATGCTCTTCCAGCCACTGGGCTACGGGCGGGTTGCCGTAGGCGTCGGGTTCGGCTCGGCCGAGGGTGGCTTCGGGGGTGCGGGTGCCGAGGGCGACCTCGTGGCCCAGGGAGGTGAGTCTGGCGGCGATGGTACGACCGACGACGCCGGTGCCGAGAACTGCGTAGCGCATGGGTGCCCCTTCCGGTGGAGGTAGTCGTCGTCGCGACTGCTCCTGCGCGGCGACCCTCCACAAAAGTAAACCGAGTGGTTCGGTATTTCAAATGGGTACCGAAGTCTCCTCGGATGCGGCTCCTTCGCCTGGTTGACGCGCCGCCCATCGGGCCCGGCGCCATCGACATCCTGACGGGCTGCTCGCCGGGGCAGGCGGACGGGCGGTCCGGCCCGTGGCCGCGGGGCAGTCGATGCTCGACCCGGCCACCACGGCGCGGCTGATGCACTCCCTTCGCGCCCCGGAGGTAGCGACGCCGCCGGAGGACGAGCGCCTCGCTCAGCTGTCCGAGCAGGAGCGGTCGGCTCGAGCTGATCGGTCAGGGGCTCACGAACCGGCAGATCGCCCAGCGGCTCTGTCTGCCGGAGAAGACGGTGAAGATCCATATCTCGCGGCTTCTCGGCAAGCTGGGCGTGCAGCGCCGGGTGCAGGCAGCTGTGATCGCCGCACAGGTCCACGAGCACGACGTCGAGGAGAGGTGACTCGCTCATTCCCAGTCGGGCAGCAGGGGTACGCGCCATTCGAGGACCGTGCCCCCCGGCTGCGGCCGGGCTGTCACGGAGAGGTCGCCACCCAGCGCCTCGGCTCGTTCGGACAGGTTGCGCAAGCCGCTGCGAGGCCCGCCCGATCGGATGCCGATGCCGTCGTCGCCCACCGTCACAGCGAGGACGCCGCCCTCGGCGACGACGGTGACCGCCGCGTGAAGGGCCTTCGCATGGCGGGCCACGTTGGTGAGAGCCTCGCCGACGACCGCGATCACCTCGTCGGCGATGTCGGCCGGGACGTCCGTGTCGAGCAGACCCTCCATGCGCAGGGCGGGAGTGAAGCCAAGCGTGGCGGCGGCCGCATCGACGGCTTTGACAATGCGGTGGCGCAGTTTCGGGGTGGATGCGAGGCCTTCGTGTTCCCGAAGACCGAAGATCGTCGATCGGATGATCTTGATGGTGTCGTCCAGGTCGTCGATGGCCCGGGTCAAGCGATCGACCGCCTCCGGGTGATCGACGAACCGGCGGGCGCTCTGCAGGGTCATCCCCGTGGCGAACAAGCGCTGGATTGCCAGGTCGTGCAGGTCACGGGCGATGCGTTCCCGGTCCTTCAGGAGGCTCACCAGTTCGGCGTCGCGGCGACGCTCGCCAAGTTCCAGAGCGAGGGCGGACTGCCCGGCGAAGGTGGGCAGAGCTTGGATGTCGGCGCCGGTGAAGGGCGCTCCTCCATGGCGTCGAGCGAGGATCAGCACCCCGCTGAGCCGCTCCTTCGTACCGACCGTCACGGCCACCGCCGGGCCGAAGCCCTGCCAGCGTTCGGGCTGCACCGTGACCCGCTCATCGTTCTGGACATCTGCCACGATGATCAGGCCCTCTTTCTCCATGGCGGCTGCGGCCAGCGTGCCCTCGCTGCTGGGCAGCACGACGCCCCGATGGGCGGCGGCCCCCTCACCTCGCGCCAGTGAGCCCCTCAGCTCGCCTGCCTTCCCGACCAGGTAGAAGACCCCGATATCGGCATCCGCGATGGACACGGCCTGCTCGAGCATCCCGTCGAGGACCTCGGTCTCCTCGGTTCCCGAGAGCAGGGCGTTGGTGAGGTCGGAACTCGCCGCCAGCCAGTGCTGACGCAGCCTGCCCTCCTCGTAGAGTCTGGCGTTCTCGATCGCGATGCCGGCCGCGACGGCCAGTGTGGTGACGACGGCCTCGTCTTCGGTGTCGAAGTCGGCGCCGCCTCGCTTTTCGGTGAGGTAGAGGTTGCCGAACACCTTGTTGCGGACCCGGATCGGAACGCCCAGGAATGAATGCATCGGCGGGTGATGCGGTGGGAAGCCGTACGAAGCAGGGTGCTCTGAGAGTTCGGAGAGACGCAGGGGCTCAGGGTGGCGGATGAGCTCGCCCAGGATGCCGTGTCCCATGGGGAGTGCACCGATTTCCCTGCGTAGGTCGTCGTCGATACCGACGGGGAGGAACTCGGAGAACTTGCGGTCGTCGCCGATGACTCCCAGAGCACCGTACTCGGCGTCCACCAACGACACGGCCGCTTCGACGATGCCATGGAGCACATGCGCCAGGTCGAGCTCGCGGCCGACCGACATGACGGCTTCCAGGAGCCCGTCGAGCCGGTCCCTTGCACCCCGGACCCGATCGATGTGCGCCTGAAGCGCGTCCAGTAGTTCGTCCAGCTCCAACTGCAGAACGCCGCTCTTCGCCGGTCCAGGGTCGCCCTGGGCCATCACAGCCTCCGTGTTCGCTCGGCTTCGACGTGCACGCTTTCACGATGCGCCGGAAACATTGCCCGTTTATATCAGGACTTAGGGTGAAAAGCCGTTCGCCTCGTGCGCGCCGTCGCGAAGCCCACCAGGGCGCCGCCGAGAGCGATACAGCGGGCTCGCAGCCCCGGCACCCGCGATGCGACCGAGCGCACTGGAGGCATCCGTCGCCGTGACAGTGGCCGAACCTCTCCCTCTCACCACGGTCGTGCCCGCGCTCGGCGCGGCTCCTGTGCCCTTGTCGACGGCCACGGATCCACCGGTGAGCTCGGCTCGTCCAGCAAGAGGGCGGATGCCTCGGTGAGCCCCGCGTCGGCGGCGACGATGTCCCCTCCCCCGGGACAGGGCGTCTCCCGGAACCACAGCCGCCGCAGGCAGGTCACGGACGACGCCTCCGCGCCGCACCCCGCGCGCTACTCGAAGGGCACGGTGATCACCGGGCAGTGGGCACGGTGCAGCAGGCCGTGGACCACGGAGCCGACCCGCATGCCGGTGTATCCGCCGCGGCCCCGGCGACCGGCGATCACGGCGAGGGCATGCTCGGCGGCCTCCGCGAGGATCTCGACGGGTGAGCCGATGAGCACCTCGTGGGTGAGCCTGACGTCGGGGTACTTGCCGGCCCATCCGGCGGTCGTCTCGGAGAGCAGCCGGCGCTCGGCATGGAGCAGCGTGTCTCCGGCGTGCAGGCTGAACACGGGCGGCTGCCACACAGCGATGGCACGCAGCGTGCAGCGCCGGAGGCCGGCTTCCTCGAATGCGAACGCCAGCGCGGCTCGGGAGGACTCGCTTCCGTCGACGCCGACGACGAGGTACGGCGGATCCTGGGTGACGTGCTCGCTGTCGCCCACCACGACGACCGGGCAGCGAGCCCGGGCGGTGACGGGGACGACGAGGGACGCCGCGCTGAGGAACTCCTCCGCGCGGTTGAGGCGCCTGGAGCCGAGAACCACCAGCGACGCTTGCCGGGACAGGTCGGCGAGCACCTGTGCCGGGAATCCGTCGAGAAGCTCTGTGGTGACGCCGATGCGGGGCTGTTGTGCGTGGATCCATGCCAGGGCCGAGTGCAGTGCCTCCTTTCCCGCCAGCGTCTGTGCCTGGCGTCGAGGAGTGCCGTCGACGTGCTGTGTGTCGTGCTGGGGTGGCACGCCCACCACGAGGCGCAGCCGCAGGCGACGGCGATGTGCCTCGTCGAGAGCCCATGCCAGGGGTAGGTGTTCGGACCTGACGGGATCGACGCCGACGACGAGGTCACGGTGTTCCGTCACGTTGGTCATGGTGTGCTCCCCTGTCCGGAGCCCCGCCGGAGGATGCTCTCTGCGGGCAGTTGGTGTGTAGGGGCGGGCCTGGCGTGGTGCCGTCGCGAAGGCCCTGCCGGCGGTGCTGCCCGGGGCACGTGCCGGGGCTCCGTCGTCGTCCACTGTGATCGTCACGGTGCGCCCATGTCGCACCTCCGCCGGGTGGTACGTCACGCGACCGGTGGAGTCAGCGGGCTGCTTCGAGTTCGGAGCCGATGTGGTGCGCCCAGGTCCGGATCCGTTCGGGATTGCGGAAGTCTCCGCCCTTGCCACGACTCACCATGGCGCGAGCGACCGGGTCGGATGTCTCGGCGGTCACCGCTCCGCCGAAGGTCATGTGCCCTCGCGCGCCCAGCTTTTCCATCCGGCGGGCGACCCCACGCACGGGCGGAATCTCGTGCTGCTCGGCCGAGCTGTCGATGGGGCCGCTGCTGAACAGCCACACGGGCCGTTCACGAAGCTGCTTGGCATTGCGGCGGGCGCACCTGCGGGCCTTGCCGGTCCAGTGGCCGGCGTAGAGGGCGCCGCCGAGCACCACGGCGTCGTAACCGCTGACGTCGGTGACGACGTCGGCCGGCAGGACGACCGTGTCGAAGCCGTCCGCTTGGAGCGTTCGGCTGATCTCCTCCGCAATTCCCGCGGTCGCACCTGCCTTGCTGCCGTAGGCGACGAGGACACGTTGTGCGCTCATGGCATGACCCCCTCATTCGCCGCCGCGCTTCACAGGAATCGTGCGAACGCTCGCGGATTCCTCCACCGGCATGGGGACACGGATGGTGTGGATGCCGTCCGTGTACGAAGCGTCGACGTCGTCACCGGGGATCGCGTCCGGGAGGCGCACGGTGCGCCGGAAGGATCCGTAGCGGAACTCCGAGTGGTCCTTGTCCTCCTCGCTCTCCCTGTGCTCCGCAGCCACGGTGAGCAGGTTGTCGTCCACGGTGACCGTGATGTCCTCGACATCCATCCCGGGCAGCTGAGCTCGCAGCACATAGGAGCTCTCGCCGCTGGTCACCTCCACCGGAATGGAGTGAGCTGCGCCTGCGGGGCGCCACCCCGGAAGGCCCGGAAACTCCCTGTCGAACCAGTCGCTGAAGTCCGGGATCAAGCTGTGCCTGCGTTCCACCCTGTTGCCGCTCATCGTTCTCTCCTCGATGTACCGCACTCGAGCGTTGCCGGAACCTCCGATTCCGAAGCCGGTTCGGCCTCCACCTCTACTTTCGCGCCCGGGCCCTCGTCGGCTCAGTGCCCATCGGGGGCGCCTGGCAGGGCCGAGTGGACCGTGGCGGGGATGGGCCGATCGGCCCCGTGACCGCGGGGTGGGGCAGTGTCGACGAACCAGTCCGCCTCCCCTGGCCGCGGACGGGGATGACCGTTCGGCGGGCGGTTCAGATGCAGACTTGGCCATCCGTGCGGAAGCGCGGCTCTTCACGCCGCCCCGGGGGTTCGAACAGTTCGGGTTGCGGGGACGGAGGCACCGTGATCAACGGACATTCCGCGTGGTGAAGCAGTCCGCGAACCGTCGAGCCGAGCCTCATGCCCGTGTACCCGCCGCGCCCTCTGCGGCCGACGACCAGGGCAAGGGCGGACCGCGAGGCCAGGCGTAGCTGCTCGACCGGATGCCCTCGCAGGACATCCTGGACGATCTCCACGTCCGGGTAGCGGGCCGACCATTCCGCCACCGACTGGGCGAGCAGTCTTCGCCGCTGGGTGAGGCCCTCAGCGGCATTTTCATGTGGGAGGACGGGGCGGGGCCATACCCAGATGGCCCGCAGGTGCGCCCGGCGCAGGCTTGCCTCCGCGACGGCAAGCGCGAGTGCTGCCTGGCAGGATGGACTGCCGTCCACGCCCACGACGAGGGACGGTGGGTATGTGGTGATGTGCGCGGGGGCTCGGACGACGACGACGGGGCAGTCGGCGCGCGCCGTGAGGGGCAGGCTCACCGAGCTCTCGCTGAGGACTTCGCCGACCCGGCTGAGGCCGCGCGAGCCCACGACGACGAGCACGGCGTCAGCGGTTCCATCCCGCAGCACCGCGGCCGGCTGGCCGTCGACGAGCTCCGTGACGGTCGACAGGGACGGCTGCAGTTTGCGCACGATGTCCTGGGCATTGCTGAGTACGGTTCGGGCACGGACCCTGAGGGCCCTGGTGTGGGCGATGGCGTCGTAGGGGAGCCTGTCGTGGACGGGTGGCAGGGCGGCGAGCAGTCGCAGTCGCGACCCTCTGCGCATGGCTTCGTCGGCGGCCCACGCCAGGGCCGTGACGGACAGGTCGAGGGGGTCGATTCCGGCCAGGATGTCGTTCATGTCATGGGGTCGGTCGTGTCGCGCGGGCAGGGAAGGTGAGCGGGACGATCTCCACCGGGCAGTGGGCGTGGTGGATGAGAGTGTGGGCGACCCGGCCCAGGGAGGGGCCGACGCCCAGTGGGCGACGGCCGCGCCCCATCACCAGCAGGTCGGTGCGGTCGCTCGCCTCGACGAGAATGCCCGGAACGCTGGTTCCCGTCTCCACGTGGTGCCCGACGATGAGCCCCGGGTAGACCTCACGGACGCGGTTGGCAAGGTCCTTCACCTCGTCCACGCGCCGCTGGGCGATGTCCTCGAGGTCGTCGAGCATGGTGACGACGCTGCCGACATGGGTGAGTACGTTCCAGACGTTGACGACGCGGAGCACCGCCTTGCGGGCGTCGGCCTCGGCGGCGGCCAGCAGCAGCCATGCGAGGTCGTCGGCGCCGTGGACCGCGGCAGTCACCGAGCCCGTCTCCGGACGCTCGGCCTCCCCGCGAACGACGATCACGGGTACCTCGGCTCGGGCGGCGACGCCAAGACCGATGGAGCCGAGCATGAGAGTCGAGAAGCCGCCGAGCCCTCGGTGTCCCACGACGAGGGTGCCGCGGATGCCCGCGGACGCTCGGAGGCCGGCGATCGGTTCCTGGCGACCGAGTTCCTTGGTGACAGTGAGGTCCGGGAAGCGTTCCCGTACGGCTTTCGCCGTCTCCTCGAGCAGGTCACGCCCCGCTTCGCGTACCGACTGGATCGTCTCGGCGGTGGTGTAGAGGGCGCGTCGGTCGGTGTCGGCCGCGTGGACGAGGTGCAGGGGACGGTGACGGTGGCCGGCTTCGGCCGCCGCCCAGAGGGCGGCGGTCCGCGCGGAGGGCGACCCGTCGACCCCGGCGATGATGTCGCCGAGTTCCGGCCGGTCGACGGTTTCACTGGTCATGGTTCCTCCTCCGAGGCGGTCCCACTTCCTACGCTGGCATCGAGGCGGCCGGTCCTGACATAGGCCGTTCGGCCCCGATCGAGACCTGCCCGGTCCTGCCGGCGCAGGACAGGCGGCATCAGGCCGAGACTCCGGGGGGCTTGTCCGACGAGGTACCCGTCTCGGTTTTCTCGCCCAAGCGGTCGTCAACGGTGCAGCCGCCCTGAGGCGACCTGCGTCTGATCACGCGGCGTCGCCCTCCGGGGGCGTCCCGGGAGCGCCCGGGGCCAGGATGCGGCGGCCGGTCACCCTGCGCGGGAGAAGGGTCACGACCGCGCCCTGCCGGTCCCCTGTCCATGGCGGGGAGTGCACGGCGGCCCGCAGCCGCGCGGCGGCAGCGTCCTCCTCGATCGTCCGGGTCGGCCCGACGACCAGGACACTCCAGCCCTGGCTGAAGGCCTCATCCAGACGGTCCTGCTCGAACGCGACCTCCGTACCCGTGGCGGAGGCGTTCGAGAGAAGCGAACCCGCTGCCGTCAGGAACGTCAGCTTCCCCTCGACGACCTGGTAGTTCACCGGGAATACCACGGGCCCGTCGGGCCGGTCGAAAGCGACGCGTCCGACACCATGGCCGCCGAGCAGTGCCCAGCATTCCGCTTCGTCGAGCTCCTCCATGCGTGCGCCTCGTGCTGCCCGGGCCGCCCCGGCGGGGAGTTCGGCCGTGTAGCCGGCGAGGTCCTGGACAGTGGTGTCGAGAGCGCTCGCCAGCCGGACCAGAACTTCGATGCCGGGCGTGGGCAGTTGCTGCTCCACGTAGGCGATGTAGCTGGGCGTGGAACCGGCCCGTTCAGCCAGCTCTTCCCAGGACAGTCCGAGTTGCTCGCGCCGGGCCGCGACTCGACGGCCGAGGTCGCTCATGGCGTGCTGAGCGTGTTGATCACCAGCCCTGTTCATCACCGGTCTCCTTTCGTGACCACCGTCTGTGGACGCTGCTGGGGGACGACGGCGACC
Source organism: Streptomyces sp. NPDC048338 (assembly GCF_043201055.1). Classification (NCBI taxonomy): domain Bacteria; kingdom Bacillati; phylum Actinomycetota; class Actinomycetes; order Kitasatosporales; family Streptomycetaceae; genus Streptomyces; species Streptomyces sp. NPDC048338. The sequence goes on along the minus strand of NZ_JBICYQ010000002.1, from coordinate 468,876 downwards.
GGACACGAAGCACGGTGCAGAGCGCGATGGGCGACCCTGCCCAGTTGGAGGCCGACCAGCGCCTCACGCCGCCGCGCCCCGACGACCAGCAGGTCGGCGGCGGCAGAGCGCTCGGTCAGCACACGGTGGGGGTGCCCCTCGATGAGGGTCCTGCGCAGGGGCACATCCGGGTGCTCCCGCACCATCGCGTCGAGTGTGTCGTGCAGCAGTGCCGATGCCCGTTGCTCCGTGGTGCGTGCTCCGCCGTCTCCGGTGAACAGCGGGTGCTCAACCGCTTCGTGGCCCGGACGCCGCCAGACGTGGACCACGTCGAGTTCCGCGCCTCGTACCGCTGCCTCGTGGAAGGCGAACCGGATGGCCGGTGCGTCGGCGTCGTGCTCGCCCACACCGAGCAGGACCCGCTCGTGACGTGCTTCCAGAGCGTATCGGTCGCCGCGCACGATGATGACCGGGCAGGGGGCACGGGCGGCGACGACGAGACCGACGGATCCGAGGAGGAGGTCGGCAACCGCGCCACGCCCATGCGATCCGACGACCACGACCGCGGCATCGTGTCCTGCCTTGAGGAGCATGCTGGTCGCGTCCTCGGCCAGGACGTCGGTGGAGACTTTGAGCCGGGGTGCCCGAAGCCGGGCGCGTTCGGCCGCAGTGGCGACGATGTTCTCGGCGAGGACCTGCCCCGAAGGCCGTTCCGTCGTCCAGGCGGGCGCGACCCCCTCGTATCGTTCCCACAGGGAGGCGTGCATCACGCGTAGGGGAAGGCCATGCCGAACGGCCTCGTCGACGGCCCAGTCCGATGCCGTGAGGCTGGCATCCGATCCGTCGACTCCTACCACCACGGGCGATTCCATCGTCCCCGCCGCCTTCCGGGTCGTGTGAGAGCCTGCTGCCACGCTCGCACCGGGCGGGCGGGCACGGGTAGGGCCGGTCGGTCCCGTACCCGGCCCGCCCGGACCCGGCGGCGACGTCCGATGCGGGATCGCGGCGTCAGAACGAACCTGAAACGTCGTACTGCGGAGCGCCGCTCCAGGTCACGGGTGCGCCGCCATCCCCCGTCCCGTACGAGCCCACACCGTCGGCCGGCGTCAGCTCACGGAGGGCACCCGACTGACGACGCTCGTCACGTGAGCTGTCCGGACCCTGCAGTGCCCCGTTCGGCCCTTGTCGCCCACCCGAGCCGGGCGACACCCTCTCCTTGGATGACAAGCGGGGCGCGCGGAAGGCGCGGTCTCCCGTCGACGCCGTGTGACGACCCCGGATCTCGTCCGCCATGAGCGCATCGGAACCGAGGACGGTCGTCAGGCGCTCGTTCCTGGATCGCTGCATCTGAAAGGACAGACGCGATGCGTCACCGTCGAATCAGCGAGTTCATGACCCGTGACGTGGTGAGCGTTCGCGGGGAGACCCCGTTCAAGGAGATCGCCCGGCTGCTCACTCAGCACCGTGTGTCCGCTCTGCCGGTGGTGGACAGCGCGGGCCATGTGATGGGCGTGGTGTCGGAGGGAGACCTGCTGCGAAAAGCGGCTGACCGGTCCGCCCCGCCAGGTGATCTGCCTCCGGTGCCGTCCATGGAGCGCTGGGAACGAGCGAAGGCCGAGGGCGCCCGGGCCGAGGAGCTCATGTCGGCGCCCGCTGTGTGCGCCCGGCCCGAGTGGACCGTCACGGAGGCAGCGCGAATGATGGAGGTGCAAGGCGTCAAGCGGCTCGTCGTGGCTGATGGCGAGGACCGGGTGGTCGGTGTCGTGAGTCGTGCCGATCTGCTGGCGGTCTTCCTCCGAGACGACGAGGACATCCGCACAGAGATCGTCGACGACGTGCTCGCCGGGACACTCCGGTTCGCCCCGTCCGCCCTCACCGTCGACGTGCGGGACGGGCGGGTGGAACTCCGTGGCACTCTGCCGGACCGTCGCCAGGTGTCGGCAGTCGAGCGACTGTGCACGACCGTGGACGGCGTGGTCTCGGTCTCCACGACCCGTCTCAGGTACGACAGCGACATGGCCACCCACCCCGGATGAGGAGGTGACCGATCATGACGCGACACATCGTGGTCGGCCTGGACGGCACGGAGCAGGCGGACGCCGCCGCGCGATGGGCGGCACAAGAGGCTGAGCTGCGCGGCACCGGCGTGCATCTGGTGCACGTACGGGAGCCCTCACCCGAAGCCCTTCTGCCGCTGTCGTCACGCCGGCCGATCGAGTCCTGGGCCGAGGACCTGCTCGAGCGCACCGCGACCGGGCTGCGGAAACACCATCCAGCCCTTGCGGTCACGACCGCCCTGCTTCCCGCGGAGCCGGTGAGCAGCCTCGTCGCCGCAGCCGAGGACGCCGAGCTCCTGGTCCTGGGATCCCGCGCGATGAGCGGCATGGCCGGCTACCTGGTCGGCTCGGTCGGCATGACCGTCGCCGGCCGGACCGGACGCCCCACGGTCCTGGTGCGGGCGAAAGGAATCCCGGCCCTTGGCGGTCCCGTGGTCGTGGGCGTCGACCTGCGCCACCCCGCCGACACCCTCCTGGGGTTCGCATTCGACGAAGCGGCCCTGCGCCACAGCGGGGTGCGTGTCCTCTACGCTCAGCAGCTCTCGCTCCTCGGCAACCTCGGACCCGCCGTCGTCCCCGACGTCCGTCTCTCCGTCGCCCCGGAGATCCAGCGTTCGCTGGACGACCTCCTGGCCACCTGGCACGCGAAGTACCCCGAGGTGCCCGCCACCGGCGCCGTGGTGATCGGCTCCCCCGGCCGGGAACTCGTGCAGGCGGCCGCAGGCTCGCCCCTGCTGGTGGTGGGCCGTCACGCCCGCCGCTCCGCGCTGGGCACCTCTCTCGGCAGCGTGGCCCACGCCGTCCTCCACCACGCCCACGCCCCTGTCGCCCTCGTTCCGCACACCTGACTCCCCGGCCCAGCCGGTACCTCGCCGCACAGACCGCCGACAAGACCGTGCTCGCCGGTCGGACGCTCCAGGAGGTCGCCACCGTGAAGACACCCCTGACGACCGTCTCCGACGGCTCGTATCCACGTGCTGAAGTGCGCGAGACACACACCGCGGTGGTGCTGTTCGTAGGCGACCGCGCCTACAAACTCAAGAAGCCGGTGGACCTGGGGTTCCTCGACTACAGCTCTCTCGAGGCGCGGTGGGCCGCGTGCGAGAAGGAGGTGGCCCTCAACCGGCGGTTCGCCCCCGACGCCTATCTGGGCGTGGGCACCTTCCAGGCCCCTGGTGGCGAAGAGGCCGAACCCCTCGTGGTGATGCGGCGTATGCCGGCGGATCGGCGTCTGTCCCGGCTGGTGCGGGAGGGCGAGGACGTCCGGGATGATCTGAGATCCATCGCCCGGCTCCTTGCCACGCGGCACGCGGAGGCGCGTCGCACGCCTCAGGTGGACGCGGAGGGCACGCGGGACGCGCTGGCATCCCGTTGGGAAGCGAGCTTCGCGCAGGTCCGTGCCTTGGCCGAGGAGATGCCCGTTCCGGACGGTTTGGAAGAGGTCGAGGAACGGGTTCGCCGCTACCTGGCCGGCCGGGACCCGTTGTTCGTCGCCCGTGTCGAGCAGCAGCGGATCGTCGACGGTCACGGCGACCTGCTGGCGGAGGACGTCTTCTGCCTGGACGACGGCCCCCGCATTCTGGACTGCCTGGAGTTCGACGACCGGCTCCGCTACGTCGACGGTCTCGACGACGCTGCGTTTCTGGCCATGGACCTCGAAGCCCTCGACGCCCCCGAGTCGGCCGCCTTCTTCCTTGCTCGGTACGGAGAGTTCTCAGGTGATCCGGCGCCGGTCTCCCTGCGCCACCACTACGTCGCCTACCGGGCATTCGTCCGTGCCAAGGTCTCTCTCATCCAGGCACGGCAAGGAGCACCGGGCGCGGAGGTCGCCGCACGGCGGCTGACCTCGATGACCAGGCGCCACCTGCGTACCTCAGCTGTCGGGCTGACGCTCGTGGGCGGGCTTCCCGGCAGTGGGAAGTCGACTCTCGCGGGCGCCCTGGCCGACCGACTCGGCATGACGCTGCTCAGCAGTGACCGTCTTCGCAAGGAACTCGCCGACATCCCGGCCGAGCAATCCGCTGCCGCACCGTTCGGCGAGGGTCTGTACTCGCCCGCGTGGACCGCCAAGACCTACGCGGCCCTCCTGGAACGGGCGGCAGCGCTCCTTTCCCGCGGCGAGTCCGTCGTCCTGGACGCGACGTGGTCGGACGCCGAACAGCGCGAGGCCGCACGCCGTGTGGCCGAGCGGGGCAGCGCCGACCTGGTGGAACTGCACTGTCAGGTACCGGAGGCCGTCACGCGGGCCCGCCTGGCGGGGCGCGACGCCGGTGTGTCCGACGCCGATCTCGGCGTGGCTCTGGCCATGGCCGAGCGGGAGGCGGTGTGGGCGGAAGCCCTCCCGGTGGACACCGATGGTCCCCTGGAGAGGGCCGTGACCGTGGCGTTGGCCGCCATGCGCCCCCACGGGGCAGACCCTCTGTTGTTCCGTCCCCCTTACATGGAGCCGGACTGACGACAGTGTTCCTCTGAGAGGTCGACGCTCGAACACCTCGAGGACGTCAGGAGCACGGCGATGAACGTCTCCGCGCAGATGAGCCACCCGGTGGTTTCCGTCACGGCGGGGGCGCCCCTGTCACGCGTGGCCCGGGAGATGGCAGAGTACGGAGTCGGCTCGTTGGTGGTCATCGAAGGCGGCTCGCTGAAGGGCATCGTCACCGATCGCGACCTGGCGCTGGCGGCACTGGGCCGGGGGCTGGACCCGGAAGTCACGGTGGACACGGTGATGACCGCGCCAGTGATCACCGTGAACGTCGGGGACGACATCCACGCGGCATACCGCACCTTCCGGACGTCCGGAGTGCGACGGCTGCCCGTCCTGGACGGCCACAGGGTGGTGGGCATCCTGACCGTGGACGACATGCTGATGGACGTGTTCCAACGACTGGCCGACCTCTTGGGCCCGGTCGCCTGGAGCGTCCTCGAAGAGCCGCCGGGCCCGCCCTCGGCCAGTCGTCCGGAGAGGGAATGAGGCGGTGGCGGCGCCCTGCGGCGAGGAATGTGCCTTGCCCCGCAACCCGCGGATCCGCCCTGACCCGGCCGACACCCGCACGGCATCGTTCCGCGTACGGCACATGCGGGGAAGCCGCCCCTGCGCGACCGTCCGCGCATCGTTGCGGAAAGCGCCGTGCCGCTGCGCGGGCACCTGCCGGACCCGTCTCCGAGGACGTTGTCGGTTCGCCTGGCTCGCACGGTTCCTCCTGCTGCGGATGTGACCGCAAGGTTCACGGCCCGGACGTGACGGCACCGACTTGTGAGGGCCCATGGGGAGGGAAGTGCTGAACTCGCGCGTCCGGCCCGGGGAAGACCAGGGTGATCCGGCCCGTGTCCGACCACTGGACGTCGAAAGGCGGGGTGCCGTCCGTGTGGTGCAGGGCGACGATCTCACCGTCGCGGCCTTCGTCACCGACGGTGGCACCTCCTACGATCAGCCGGTCACCGACGCGAGCCCACAACCCCACTCGCTGTCCTGCCGGGGAGCGTCGTTCTCCGATGGTGTCCATGGTCATGTCTCTTCCGGATCAGGCCCGGGCCCACTCGGCGCCCGTGCGTGAGGGTGCTCCACTCCACCCTGTGCCCGGTCGGGCATGGCGCCATAGGGGCCATCGGTCCCACAAGGGGACCGTTTGGCACTGCCCTCTGGAGAAGATGGCGGATCAAGGTGGGTGTAGGGCGGCCACTCCCCCAAGGAGGAGCCATGCAACACCGCACCGTCTTCGAGGTCATGACCCACGAAGTGGTCAGCGCCGCTCCCGACACCCCGTTCAAGGAGATCGCCCGTCTCCTCAGTGCACATGACGTCTCCGCCGTCCCCGTCGTCGACGGTGAGCGCCGCGTCATCGGCATCGTGTCCGAAGCCGACCTGCTGCGCACCACGGCGGAACTCCCCGATCTGGAGGGCCGCTGGGCCGGCGTGCGTCTGTTGTCCCGGGAGAACGGCCTGCCCGACGCCGAGACGGCCGCCGATCTCATGACCGGGCCCGCCGTCGTCGCCCGTCCGAGCTGGAACCTGGTGGAGACGGCCCGCACCATGAACAGCAAGGGTGTGAAGCGGCTACCGGTGACCGACGAGACCGGCCGGCTCGTCGGCATCGTCAGCCGCACCGACCTGCTGAGGCCCTTCCTGCGGAGCGACACGGCGATCCGCGAGGAGATCGAGCACGACGTCCTCAGCGCCACCCTGCGCCTCGCTCCCGACTCGATCCGCGTATCGGTGACCGATGGGGTGGTGACCCTGTCCGGCCAGGTCGACGCACGCGGCGACATCGCCGTGATCACCCGGCTGTGCCGCTCCGTCGACGGTGTCGTGGCACTGCACGAGTCCATCGACCACGGCTACGACAATCTCGCACCCGACGTGGAGCCGCCGCGATGAACGCTCTGTGGGTGGCGCCGGTGATGCCTGACTACGACAGTGCCCGGGCCACGTTCCCCTGGCACCGGGAACGGTCACGGTTGGCCGGGCTGCCGGGATCGGGCCTCAACATGGGGTACGAAGCCGTCGACCGGAATCTTCTCGACGGTCACGGCGAGCACGTCGCGTTGCGCCTCGTCGCACGGGACGGATCGGTTCGGAATGCCACCTACGACCAGCTGGCACGTGACAGCTCGCGTTTCGCCCACGTCCTGGATTCGCTGGGCATCGGCCCCGGGGAACGGGTGTTCACTCTTCTCGGTCGTCGGTACGAGCTGTACACCGTCGTCCTGGGGACCTTGCGCGCCGGCCGCGTCCTGTGCCCGCTGTTCACGGCCTTCGGGCCCGAGCCCGTCGCCCTGCGCATGCTGGCCGTCCAGCGTGTCGTCCCTGACGCGGACTTCACCGGGCTCGACGCCGACGTGCCGCTGCGCGACACGTTCGACATGGACTCGGTCGACTTCCTCGAGTTCGTCGAGGCTCTCGCCGAACTCAGTGGCAGGGAACTGTCCGAGGACGACTATCCGGCGCTCGACACCTGGAACGGGTGCGCGGCCCGGTTGACCGCTCGTGAGCCGGAGTACCGGCTGCAGTCGAGGTGATCCGAAATGAACGCCCCCGTCATCGTGGTCGGCCTCAACACCACGGCGAACAGCGCGGCAGCGGCAGAGTGGGCCGCCGAGGAAGGCGTCTCGCGCGGCGCCACCGTATGCCTGGTGCACATCCAGGAGCCGCGACGGGGCATCGCCCCCGAGGGTCGGAGGACGGATGCCGAAGCGGTGCTGAGCAACGCCGCGGACGGCCTGTGCGCACGCCATGCGGGGCTGACCGTGACGACTCGGCTGATGACGGGAAGCCCCGCCGCGCGACTCGTGCGGGCGGCCGGAGAGGGAGACCTCCTGGTGCTCGGATCCCGGGCACTGGGTGACATCGCGGGGTTCCTTCTGGGATCGGTGCTCCTGACCGTGGTCGGCCGCGTGGAACGGCCGCTGGTCGTGGTGCGGGCGCCGGGCGTCGGACGCAACCTTCGGACCGTGCTGATCGGGCTGAACCTGCGTGAGCCCTACGACCCGGCCCTCGCCTTCGGGTTCGAGACGGCGGCTCGCCATCAGCAGGACGTGCACCTCGTGTACGCGGAAGAGCGCCGGCTCCCCGTCCCGGCCGGCATCGGCGGGCCTGCCGGCCGGACGCCCGTGGCGCCGGAACTCCAGCACCTTCTCGACGAGCACCTCGCGGCGTGGCGATCGAGATATCCGGAGGTGAAGATCACGGGCTGGGTGGCGGAAGGCTCACCCACCGTGGAGCTTCTGCGGGCGGCGTCCTCAGCGGACCTCGTGGTCGTCGGCAAACACACCCGGCGCCCCGCGCGAGGGGCTCACATCGGACGTCTGACGCACACGCTGCTGCGGCACAGCCCCGCGCCCGTCGCCATCGTCCCGCACGGCTGACGCGGCGATCCGCCGGTCTGTCCGTGCACGGTGCTGCTCTGCGAAACGTGCCGTTCTGTACGCGTTCGCCCAGCGAGAGCCGGGCACTCTCCTGCCAGAAGAGAGCCCGGCTGTGCACGTCCACGTCCCGTCACTCCTCCGATGGGGCGAGCATCATGCTGCCCGTCGTGGCACCGCCGTCGACCACGAACTCGCAGCCGGTGGAGTACGTGGCCTCAGCGGCCAGAAACACGACCATCCGGGCCACCTCCTGGGGTGTGCCGAATCAGGCGATGGGCTGACCCGCAGTGATCGAATCGTCCATACCGGCGGTCATGGGCGTGGCGATCGGACCCGGGTGGACCGAGCAGACCCGTATGCCGTCGCGTGCCAGGTCCAGTGCGGCAGCCTTCGTCAGGCCCCTCAGTCCCCACTTGCTGGCGACGTAGGCTCCGATACCGGCATAGCCCATCAGGCCCGCCGTCGAGGAGACGTTCACGATCACGCCCGCTCCCGCACGGCGCATCGACGGGGCCACGGCCCGCATACCCAGCCAGGGCCCGACCAGGTTGATCTCCAGGACCCGACGGAAGGTCTCGGGGTCCGTCTCCTCGATCGACCCGAACTCCACCACTCCCGCGTTGTTCACGAGCAGGGAGAGGGGGCCGAACCGCTGCTCGGCCGCGCCGACCACGGCTGCCCAGTCGGCCTCACGTGTCACATCCGCCGGACAGAACAGGGCCGCATCCTCGATCTCACGCTCCACGGCGAGCCCGTCCTCCTCCAGCACATCGGCCAGCACGACGCGAGCCCCCTCGTCGGCGCACGCCCGCACCACCGCCGCACCGATACCGCGAGCACCCCCCGTGACCAGTGCGACCTGTCCCTCCAGACTCTTCATGACGGCCTCCTTCTTCCCTTGGGCCGTCTCTCCTGACCCGTCTTCCAGACTGGCAGCACGACCGGCGGCCCGACATGAGCCGACCAGGGAGGAGGCAGTGGCCGACCGGACCAAACGCTGCCCGCTCCCCCGGCAGGCTCCCGCGGGAAGCGCCATCGAGCCGGCCTCACGGCAGCCGCGCATCGAGTCACGCGCCCCGTGCGCCGTCATCCCCGGAACCGGTCCCGGCAGCCCACAGCGCACGGGAAATACCGTCCGCCCAGGCGTCCACCGCCGCCGGGTCACGGTGATCCCCGTAGCGGGCCCCGCACAGCCGGAACAGCAGCGCGCCCTTCCGGTCGAGGTGCTCGCGTCGGATCACGCCGGAGAAGCGGCGGTGGTCACGCGGGCGGACGAGATCGACGAGGGCCGCGATGCGGGGCTGTTCGGCCCGCTCGGCAAGCCTGCGCATCGGACGTGGCAAAGCGGCGGTCATGCCGACGCTGAACATCCACACCGGCTGGTCGGCCATGCGCGCGGCATGCCCCCTGACGAACTTCTCCGCCGCCGGCAGCCATGCACCGTCATGTACCGCGCTGCCGATGACGAGCGCGTCGTGCGGTGGACCGAGCGGCTCCGCGCCGGTCCGCAGAGTCCCCACGTTCGTGTCATGACCAGCACGCTCGAGCCGCCCGGCGATCTCCTCGGCGATCTCCTGCGTCGAATGGTGCTCGGAAGCGCAGAGAATCCGCACGGAAACCATGACACTCCTCTGTGATGCTCAGGGTTCCGGTTCCCTCCAGCGGTCAGTGCTCGCTGATGGCCATGTACGTGCCGTGCCAGGTGTGGTCCCACACGGCACCGGTCGAGGCATTGACCGACAGCATGCCGGAGATCTTTCCGGAGTGCAGGGTGTGGAAGGTGTAGTAGCCCGGGAACGCCTCGGCCTCCCCCACGGTCAGATGCCTGTCCTGGTCCTGCAACCACTGCCGGGCCCGGTCCTGGGCCTGCTCGGGAGTGATCCGGTCCTGGGTCCGGCCGCGATGCATGCTGTAGTCGGTGTTCCACATCATCGCCGGCCCGTACTCGATGCCCGTATCACCGTCGGCCGGATCGACGAGAATCTCCGTGGCCGGCTTTCCCGAGGAGGTCTCGAGTTCCGCGTAGAAGTTCTTCGAGAACCGCATGACCTCACCGACCCGAAGGTCGAGCCGGTCGGCGAAGGCGTCAGCCCGCTGTCGGGCTTGGTCCATGGTCACCACCGGGTTGCCGTCGCCGGCCTGCCAGTAGTGTCCGCCCCTCATGCCCGGGCCCCACGAGCAGCCGGCGCCCATCATGGCGGGCCCCCGTCCGGGGCTCCACGACTCCCAGTCGCCCCAATCGTCGCCTGATGTGCCGGATCTCCAGCAGTCGCCGCCGGAGGCACTGTGCACGGCAGCGGGGCGGACGCTGCCGGTGCTGTCGGACCCCACGCATCCCGTTGCCAGGATGCCGGACAGAGCAAGGGTCCCCCAGGCGGTGAAGACCCACCCGTGATGCCGGGCAACCACGGCAATCACCTACCGTCATACTGGCCGATCTACAGCAATCATCGCAGCGTCGCCTTCGGCAGGCACCCCGGCCGATCGCCCCACCCAGGTCGAAGCGGCCCGGCAACGGCGCTCCAGAACATGGCGGTTCACGGCAAGCACCACACAGCCCCCGGGCCCGGTCGAGACGGAGCTGAGCGACGAAGGGTGTCTTGCAGGATGAAGGAGCCGACCCACAGTCAAAATAATACGCCCGTTCGAATCAACGGAGTAGGGCAGCCCGCCTCCCTGGGGACGGCCTCATTGACGGACCTGCGGGGCGTTCTGCCATGACTCGGCTTCTCCGTCCTGCAACCGGCCGAGTGAAGCGATCGCCCCCGTTGTCCGACCCACACGCGCCTTCACGAGAGCCTGGCCTTGAGAGTGCCGCGGGTGGCGTACTGTTGCACCTACCGACGCGGGGTGGAGCAGCTCGGTAGCTCGCTGGGCTCATAACCCAGAGGTCGCAGGTTCAAATCCTGTCCCCGCTACTGAAGTGTCATGAGGCCCGGATCCTGTGGATCCGGGCCTCATGCGTGCTGCTTCCAGCGCACCACTCCCTGCTGCCCGTCGTCGCCGACGGAGATCCCAGACGATCATCGGAACCCAGGACTGTCGACGAAGGGGAGATGGGGCCGTGCACGCCGCCGTCCGGTCCGCATCACCGCACTCGTCCAAGCCGTCCTCGCCCTACATCTGACCAGCTCAGCGTGAAGTTGGAGAGAGCTCAGTGCTGCCCACAAGGGTGGAGGCAGGGGCCGGGTCCGTTGCGGGGCCCGGGTCAGGTTCCATCGACCGGCTGGGCGCCCGCGTGTGTGGGCTCTCGTTGCCCTGCCAACGTGACACACCACACCGCCGCGCCTGGCCGTACGGAGATCGGATCCCCCCGAAACGGAGGTTCGCACTCATGCAAGCATGAACGTCGGAACTGAGATCGGGGCGGCCTCGACCTCGCCAAGAGGGCAGACGCGTCCGCCGTCCGGCCCGCGGCCGCCCTCCTGTCGTGTTCGGTGGGCTGAGAGTGAAGAGGCCCGTCATGCTGATGGAAGCGCCTGCGAGCCAGTCCCTCAGCCCGTCAGAATCGGTCCATGTCTGCTCTGTGGAGTTTGCTGGCTGCCCCTGCCGGGGCAGTCGTGACCACGTTGATTGGTGTGTTCGCAGGGAGTGTGGTCAGCAGGAGGGCGCAGGACAGACACTGGGTCCGGGACCAGGTGTCTGCGACGTGCGCGCGTGTGCTGCGCGAATCTTCAGGTCTGCTCGTGGACCTCAGCGACATGGAAGCTGGTCGCCCTGACTCCGTCCCTCAGGGCGTGGTGCTCCCGACCACTATCGACTGGCGACCGTGGAACGAGGCTCTGAGCATGGTGAACCTTGTTGCTGACAGGGATATTGCGGAAGCTGCTCACGCCCTTGATGAGCAGATATGGCGTCTCCACACCATGGTCAAACGTGGCCTGACCCCGGAGGAGAGCTGGCTCGTTCTGCGTTCGGGTATCGAATCAGCGCAGAACGACTTCATCACTGTCGCGCGCCGCCGGCTCTCACGTGCTGGAGATCCGCTCCAACGCTTTTCTGGGCGGCCTGCTCCGGACGACCCGATCTGGACCTCGTGAACTGGCCGAGGGCTTGAGGAGCCAGTCGACCGAGTAGCGGCGCACTCAACGGCGGTCGCCAGGGTGCTTGTCGTCGCCGGGTTCGCTACCATGCCGGCGCATCTGCGGAGACTGTCGAGCAGCTCCTGGCCCCTGCCCGCGGGCTGTCGGCGTGCGATCACGGAGTAGGCGAGGCGCGAGGCCGCATAGCTTCGGAGGAACGAGCCGTGGTTTCCAGCGGCGTTCGTTGTTTGGAAGCGAACGCTGAAGGCGACTCAGCGGCTGGGAAGGAGTCGCCCCGTTTTCTGGAGCCGATGGGACGCCGTGGCGCAGGAGACGCATGCGGCCAGTCGGCCGGCCAACCGTTAGGCCGTCGCTCTGTTCCCGGCCCAGGGCGGCTTCACCTGAGAGCGCACGCGTGAGGCGCTCGCCGCATGTGAGGCGCCGGTTCTGGTACTCACCGATTTTCGAGCTGAACAGTCAGCCGGGGTCGTCTGCCGAGTTCGCGGACGCGTTTCCCCGACGCCCGGCTGGTGGTGCAGCCAGGGGCGGGCCACTATCCGTGGCTCGACGATGCCGACCGGTTCATTGCGACCACGGCAGCGTTCCTCCGCGGGTGATTTTGGATCGCGGCACGCGCTGTCGGCTGAGGCCAGGGCAGGGGCAGTTGTCGCAGCGGTGGGCGAACCGGGCAGCGTCACGCGCTGACCGCGTGCCGCCCGTGAACACATGACCGCCAGAGCATGGCTACTGCGCTGCTGGTCCGGGGGCGCACAGGACCCGAATCAGTCCACAACGTTTGTGATTTGGCCCGGGCCTCGCGCTCGGATCAGGCCGTCAGCTTCCCTGGAGTGTCACGTCGTCGAGGACGATGCTGGTCTGGAGGGGCGAGTCCTCAGCAGCCGTGAAGGTCAGCGTGATCTGCTGTCCGGCGTAGGAGGTCAGGTCGATGGACTGCTGGACGTAGCCGCTCGCGGCGTTGGCGTTGGACTTGGTGGCGAGCGTGGTGCCGTTGACCTGTACCCGGAAAACGTCGTACGCCGTGGATCCGGCCTCGTCGATGTCGATGTGCAGGTAGTCGTGAGCAGGGGTTTGGTGCAGCCCGCCGGTACCGTCACCGACTGGTTGATCGTCTCGGTGTGGCTGCTGCTGTAGCTGCCGAGCCGGCCACCACATTTCGACCCAGCCGACTACCGCAAGCGTCACGCGGTCGAGTGTGGGATCAACCGCCTCAAGGTGCACCGCGCCGTCGCCACGCGATACGACAAGCTGGCGGTCCGCTACGAGGCGACCGTCCTCGTCGCGGCCATCAACGAGTGGCTTTGATCGGCCCTCGTCGCTAGAGCTCGTAGTCCTGCGCCAGCTCCTCCCAGCGAATGCTGCGCAGCCCAAGGTCGGCGTTCACGCCCGACGGGACATCCAAGCCGGTCTGGAACCAGACCACGGTGATAGCGGAACGGTGCAGCACCGGGTCGAGTTCAGAGGCGACCGCCGTCGAGTGGAAGACCCCGATGCAGGCCACGGAAGGAAGTACCTCAACGGGGCCGAAGGCGCCAGCGGTCTGGTCCGGGTACTCGCGGGAGGGTGGAACCAGATGAACTGGCCTGGATGGAAACGCACACTCAGCCTGCCGCTGGAGGCCTCTGACTCTCATGTCATTGATGAGCTTGCACGGGTAGCCCTCCAGCATCCCTCCATACGTCGAAGACATTCGCAGCTCGGTGAGCTCGATCGAACGTCCAGACGAGAGGGCTATGCAGCTCAGCGACATGCCAACACCCTATGTGCAAGATTCACTTCCGATACGCGGCCAGCGCAGTCTGTCGAGTACGCGTTTCTCCGACCGCTCTGATACAGACAGCACGTTCGCCTCAACTACGCCGCTACGTCGCCGGCCGGTACGGCCGCGAAGCGACGTCTTAGGTCATTTCTCGGCGTTTGCCGGGTCCGGCTGGCTAGCCTGGTTCTGCCGTTGCGTGACGGGGTTCGAGGCGGCGGGTGGGATGACGGGGGCGTCTATGCGTGTGACAAGCCACGACCGTGTGGGCTCAGGGCAGTCCGGTACGGACGAGGTGTTCTTCAGCTACCCCCGGACGGACCGTGCGTCGGTGCTGCCTCTGGTCGAGGCGTTGCGCTGCGCGGGGGTGAGTGTCTTCCTGGACGAGTCCGGGATCGATGAGTTCGAGGGCATCACTCCGGCTATTCGCAGTGCGCTGGCGGGGTCCCGGCTGTTCGTCGCCTACTACTCGGCTGCCTATCCGGCCCGTCCCGCGTGTCAGTGGGAGCTGCTGACCGCCTTCCGGGCGGCGAGTGTGCTGGGCGGGGCCGGTGAGCGCATCCTGGTGATCAACCCTGAGCCCGGGCCCGGGCACATTCAGCCCGTGCAGCTGCGCGACGCCCGCTACTGCACCACCACCGACTCCGATTCCGTGGCCCGGCTGGTGCAGCGGGTCGTCGAGCGGGTTGCTGCTTCTCCGGGATGTCTGGGGGACGCGATCGAGGCGCGGCGGCCGGTGCGGCGCCCGGTGGAGCATCTCGGTTCGGAGCGTTTCATCGGGCGGGTGGACGAGTTCTGGCAGCTGCACCATGCGCTGCACGCGCAGGAGTACCCGGCCACGCACGATGAGGCTTCCTCGGGCCAGGCGGTGGTGATCGGGTTGGGGGGTGTGGGCAAGACGCTGCTGGTCGAGCAGTACGCCCGCCGGTTCGCCTCCTTCTACCCGGGCGGCATCTACTGGTTCACCACCGCCGCCAGCCATGCCCCGGACACGCCCGGCAGCGAGAGCCTGAACGACGACGTGCGCGCCCAGTACCACCAGCAGGTCGCGGCAGCCCTTGCTCTCGACGGTACTCAGTCCGACCCGGTGCAGATCCGCGAGGCCGCCCGCCGCCTGATCGAACAGGCTGGTGAGCCCTGTCTGTGGATCGTCGACGATGTCCCCGGCCAACTCCCGCCGGACCTGGTGCGCGAGCTTGCCGCACCTCACCCCCTGGGCCGCACGATCATGACAAGCCGGTGGCGGGGGTACCAGCTCCCCGTCGTCGACGTGGACGTCCTGCACCGGGATGAGGCGTATCGGCTGCTTGTCACCGCGCGCGTCCCCGCCGGCCCGCCGGAGGAAACGGCCGCGCGAACGCTGGCGCAACGTCTTGGCTTTCACGCCCTGGCCGTCGACCTGGCCCGCGGCTGCCTGGCCGACCAGCCCGGCCTCACCTACACCGAACTTCTCGACCAACTCACCGACACCCAGCACGGCGACGCCTTCCAGCAACTGGTCGGCGACCTGTTCATGCAGGTCCCCACCGACCACACCAACGACATCGCCGCCACCTTCACCCGCAGCCTTCAGCATCTCGACGATGACGCCCTGACGCTCCTGCGGATCGCTGCCACCCTCGCCCCCGCCCCCCTGCCGGAACGACTGCTCACCGCCGTCAGCGCCACCCTCCTCCAGGAAGAGGAGGAATCCGCGCGTAGGACCAACCGCAGGGCCCTGTCAGCGGCCCAGCGCCGCTCCCTCATCCGCCAGACCGGCACCGAGCCGCCCAGTTGGTTCGTCCACGCCCTCGTCAGCCGCACCCTCAACCTGCAACCCGACACCGCAGACACGAGGACCGTGCTCCGCGCGGCCGCCATCACCGCCACCACACGCCTCATGGAGCCGGTCTACACACCTGGCAGACTCGACCTGGCCGACATCACACCCCATGCCCGCGCCCTCGTCGAAGACCTCGACACCGCCGAAAGCCTCGCACTGCTGGGCAGCGTGGCACGCTACGACTACGAAAGCGGACAGCCCGCCAATGCCGCGCAAAACTATCAGCGCCACAGCGACGCACAGGCTGCTTGTTCAGGCCCCGACCACCCCGACACCCTGACCTCCCGCGGCAACCTTGCCAGCGCCTATGGGGCGGCGGGGGATCTGGTTCGGGCCATTCCGCTCTTCGAACGCACCTACGCCGACTGCGTGCGGGTGCTGGGCGATGACCACCCCCACACCCTGACCTCCCGCAACAACCTCGCCGGCGCCTACCAGTCAGCAGGAGACCTGAGCCGAGCCATCCCGCTCTACGTGGAGACCCTCGGCGACCGACTGCGGGTGCTGGGCGAGAACCACCCCGACACCCTGACCTCCCGCAACAACCTCGCCAGCACCTACCAGGCGGCAGGGGACCTGAGCCGGGCCATCCCCCTCTTCGAGCAGACCTACGCCGACCGGGTGCGGGTGCTGGGCGAAGACCACCCCGACACCCTGACCTCCCGCAACAACCTCGCCGGGGCGTTCCGGGAGGCGGGGAATCTGGGCCGGGCCATCCCCCTCTTCGAGCAGACCCTCGCCGACAGCGTGCGGGTGCTGGGCGAAGATCACCCCGACACCCTGGCTTCCCGCAACAACCTCGCCAGCACCTACCAGGCGGCGGGGAATCTGGGCCGGGCCATCCCCCTCTTCGAGCAGACCCTCGGCGACCGACTGCGGGTGCTGGGCGAAGACCACCCCGACACCCTGACCTCCCGCAACAACCTCGCCAGCACCTACCAGGCGGCAGGAGACCTGAGCCGAGCCATCCCCCTCTTTGAACAGACCCTAGCCGACCGGGTGAGAGTCCTCGGTGAACACCATCCCGACACCCGCACCTCTCGCAACAACCTCTCTATCGCCCGCCAGTCGTAGTACGCGCGCATTCCGGATGGCATGGGCGCCATACCTCCCGGGTGACCCCCTGCAGGACGTAACGCGTTACACAAGCCTCACATGCGATCACGACCGTGCCGTACCTAGCCTGAATGTTCGACACCAGGGAGGTTCTGGAGGACCCATGCCGCACGCGATCTGGTCCGACGCAGTCCATTTCGGCCTGGTCACATCTCTGAACTAGGTCGTATCGCCCGGATCATCTGATAGTTGGTCCGGGTGTGCCGTTGACTGACGCGCAGTGGGCGCGGATCGAGCCGTTGTTGCCCGACCGGACGCCACGACGAGGTGGCCGGTGGCGGGATCACGGTGAGGTGAGATGCGATTGCCTGGAAGTTCCAGACCGGATCGCAGCGGGTCCACCTGCCCGAGAAGTACGGGAACTGGGTTGTATCGGTGGACTCCACGATAGTCCGCGCTCACCATCACGCGGCAGGGCCTGGCAAAAGAGGGGCACTGGCCAGCGAGCCCGATGACCACGCCATCGGGCGGTCGGTGACACCGGAGGAATACGAACGCTGGCACGTCCGCACGTGCTCACGCTACGGCGGGCGGGCGGCGAAGTCGGCTGAGTGGTCGACGGGCTTATCTGCCGCACCTGCTACGCGGGGAGCGCGCCAGCGACTGCGCTCCTCGAACGGAAACCCGCCCGAAGCGGGGCGAGTACGGGTCGTGGTGAGCACCACCGACTCGAAGCCTGGACGGCTAAGTTGACAGTGCTGATGAGAAAATGCGTGACGGCTCACAGGACGACTGGAACGTGTTCGCGCCGACCTCGCGCGAGTGAAATTGCGCGAGCAACCCGTGCCAACCGTTCCCACTGACCAGACATACTGTGGGACCTTGCGACGTCGGGAGCCATCGGTGCCCATGGCTGTCAGACCCGTCGGCTGGTCTGCACGCGAAGCGTCGCAGTGCGACGGTTCGCCGGTGGAGGACGGAGTCTCCTGGGCAGTTCGGTGCACTGAACGAGGCGGCCCGCGCGCCCGTGAACTGGTCCGGTGATCGAGGCCGCCACCCCGTGAGGAGTGCTGCCTGCAGCGCAAGACCTTGGGAGAGCTAGCGGAAGGGAAGGCCCATGACGCTGATCCTCACGTTCGTCTTGCACCACACCGGTCCTCAGCGGTTCGGTCGGCGTCGGCTACAACCTTTGGACCCACAAGATCGACGCCTCGTCGCAGGAACTCCCCCAGGGGCATCGGCTGGCTCTGGCGCTGGCGAGCGACATCAACGTGCTGGATCCCGCCGCACTTCGGCTGCCGACGAATCTCTGACTCAGATCACTCGTACCGCGACAGACAATGATTGCCCGGTCGCGGAAGAGTCTGATGGAAGGTTGGAGTCATGGAGATGGCCAACCGCACGCTGACAGCAGACGTGATCGCTGCGCTGACGTACTGGCCTGGCGTCGTCGACCGAGGTGGGCCCGGAAGCGGGCCCCGCGGCCCGCTCAGCCAGGCAGCGGGCTCCCCTGGCTTGTTCGGGCAGTTCGCCCCAGACAGCCGGCACGACTGTCCGCGGATCGACAGGCCTCGCTGGGCACGAACGTCCTGGACGTGCCGCTGCCAAGTGGCTGCTCCGCTCGGTCTCCCCCCTACTCCCTGCAGGGAGTCCGGGGGCGCCGATACACCTGGCTCTGCACGCCGACGGCCTGGCTCCCACTGTGCTCGGGGTGCCGGGCCGTCGGTGTGTGCTTCGGCTCGCCGGTCTCAGGGGTTGTCGATGGTGCCCGGGTCGACCAGGGCGCTGATGTTCTGGATGGCGCCGTCGGATCCGAGTGTCACGTCGACGATGACGGGTTGGATGGGGTGCGGCGGGACGATCGGGTGCGGCGGGACGATCGGGTTCGGGGGGACGATCTTGAGGAACGTGGGGTTGAAGGTCAACGGGGTGACGGGGTCGGGCGGCCAGGCAACTTCGTCGGTGTCGCTGCCGACGAAGCGGTAGGCGTCGCCGCTGACCTCTCCGATGCCGGTGGTGTTCAGCAGAGTGCTGGTCACACGGGCTATACCGCCACCGCCCGATTCGGTATCGGTGACGACCCGGACCCGGATGCTGCCGGTGATGTCGATCGGCTCCGAGAAGAAGCCTCCGAACGTGCCGCTCAGGGGCAGCACGACGGTCTCTCGGTCGATGAGCTGTACCGTCCGGGCCGCGGCGGGGGTCGTCGCTGTGGTGGCGACAAGGCCCAGCATGGCCAGAACGAGGCTGACCTTCGTGACGGCGCGCGTGAGATGACCGCGCATGGGTGCTCCCATCAATGAGGCGGAACGACGTCTCGACGTACGTCCCGCAGACGGAATTCCAGCCTGTCCACCTGACCGGGCACATGTCGCGCCGGACCGGACTGGTCGAGTGACGGCACCCGCCAAGCGGACCGCGCCCCCTCCATGGCGCGGACCGCGCCATGGAGGGGGCTCATCCGCCGCCACTGGCTCTCGTGCCCTGCCAAGCTCGGGGCGGGCTCCGGCCGGCCGCTGGTCTCACAAGAGAGAAGGGCACGTTCAGGCCTTCACATCCGCGCCTCGCCCGGGCGATCGCGCTCAGCCGGCCAGGGACGAAGGAGTGCTGATGAGCTCGATCACGATCGATGCGGGGCAGTAGGCGGCGATCAGCGCCTCGATCCGCGGGGCGCGGCGGCGCTGTTGGCGATGTCGAGATCCCGGTGCAGCGTTGTCCGGAGTGAACCTTCGTGGGCGTCGTGGCTGAGCAGCATCAGCAACCTCCCGGCAGCGGGGACGCTACTCGTGGGCGTCGGTCCTCCCCCGCCGTCGCCCACGAAGCCCATCGAAGGCTTCACCGCAATCGACTCGCTCCGAGGTGCCATCCCACGGCGGCCGAAGCATCCACTCGGCCCGTAATATCCGGGGCCTGAACGTCGCCGGCCGGGACGATGGCGGGGTCACACGTCCGCAGCCCCGCGACGTAGTTGCCGCTCGTCCCGTAGCCGGAGAAGGTCGCCCAGCCGCCGGACTCGATGACGCGGCAAGGGGCCCACTGGCCGTTCGTGTACGCGACCGTGACGGAGACGGTATCGCCGCAGCCGTTGTGGACGTCCGTGTAGCGCCAGCTCTGGAAGTACTCCACGCACTCCGGCGCAGGCGATCCGGAGTCCGCCGCAGCAGGCGGAGCGGAGGCAAGGGTCAGGAGACCTGCCGCGGCCATGGCGGCAAGAGCGACGGGGCGCGACACGCGTGTCATGTGGTTTGCCATGCCGCGAATCCTCTGGCCATACGACCACTCATGCAAGTTTCTGCAAGTACTTTCAGCCACATCCCCTTCGTGCGCATCAATGCGCTGTTCAGTAACCCATTTGACGATTGAAAGAAGTTTCACTGCTCTACCCGCCATAGTCGCGACCGAGGTCGAGCCCCCGCTCCAGGACCCACCCCTTCGGGGCATCCGCGCAGCGCAAGGGGCACCAAACCCGGCCGTCGCACCATCAACGCCTCCACTGATAGCCCGCGCGCTTCACCAAGACCGTGACCGTCCACTGTGCGCCGCCGCGACAGCGGTAGGGGGCCTGCCTACCCTGAAGGCATGGCGACGGTGCAGGTCAACGGCAGGGAGATCGCTTACGACCGTTCGGGCGAGGGGCCGCCCGTGGTGTTCCTGCACGGCGCCGGGCACGACGCGCGCGCTTGGAGGCCGCAACTCGACGCGCTGGCGGACGCGTTCTCGGTCGTGGCGTGGGACGAGCCGGGAGCGAGCCGCTCCGGCGACATCCCCGAGTCCTTCGGCCTCGCGGACTACGCGCACGCTCTGGCCGCAGTGGTGGAGTCGCTGGAGCTCGGTCCGGCGCACATCGCCGGCCTCTCCTGGGGCGGCACCGTCGCCCTGGAGTTCTACCGCCACCACGCGGACCTCGTCAGGACGCTGATCCTCGTCGACACCTACGCGGGCTGGAAGGGCTCCTTGCCTCCGGAAGAGGTGCGGGCCCGGGTCGAGGGCACCCGCCGGATGCTGGCCGTGCCAAGCGGTGAATTCGATCCGACCCTGCCCGGACTGTTCGCCGGCGACCCGCCCGCCGCTTACGTACCGTTGTTGGACGCCATGGCGGCTGCTGTACGCCCAGAGACCCTGCGGACACAACTGTCCATCATGGCCGTGACCGATCAACGGGATCTCCTGCCCACCGTGTCGGTACCCACCCTGCTGCTCTGGGGAGAACAGGACGCGCGTTCGCCACTGGCGGTCGCGCGACAGTTCCAGAAAGCGATCCCGGACACCGAACTGCTCGTGATCCCAGGAGCAGGCCACGTCAGCAACCTGGAACGGCCAGCTGAATTCAACAGAGCCGTCCGCAACTTCTGTCACGCCCACCCCTGAACCTGCTCCAACCCGCCACCCAGGAGGCCGACGACCGGGCTGTCGAGGAGCGCATGAACGGGCGGCGCCCAAAACGCTGGCAGAAGGTCCCCGACGCGCCGCTGGGCGCCATCGTCGACGGCGCCCTCCCGCACCCGCGCGAAGATGGGGACAGCCGAGGCCGAGAGTGTTGCTGCCCGCCTGCGCAGCGTCCACTCTTTCGAGCGAGGCCTGTGGAATGGTCCTGCGCCCGGGGACGAGCACCGGATGCCGCAGGCGGGTCTGACCCGGGCGCTCCCCACCGGCGCGGCCCCGGTGAGGACAGTCGGGCCCGGCGTGCGGCGCGCCCGTGCGGCCCAGCGGGGGCGCGCCGGGCCGGCAGGCCGAGGGCCGCCACCGAAGTGGCCGACGTCGGCTTCGATGGCGATCTTGCTGCGGATCAGGCGACACGGGGCAGGGCCCCTGCGTGGACAAGTACCCCGGCGCAGGCACAGGCGGGCGTGCCGGCTGTGTCGTTCCCGCGACGAGAGGGATGGCCGCGGCACCGGCCCCCTCCCCTCCGGTGGTGGGTGCGTGGGAGTCTTCTCCTCACGCGGGTTCGCCGCCGACCGACGAACCCGATCATCCGTAGGGGGAGCGCACCGAGGTCACTTCGAGGGAACGGACTTCCACATGGGGGGCCAGTTCGAGCAGGCCGGCAAGCACGTGGGCCACGTCCTGGGGCTGGAGGGCGCGCGAGTTGTCGGCGGCGGATCGGTGGGAGAGCGTGGTGTTGACCTTGCCGAGGTACAGCACCGTGACCAGGGTGCCGAACACCCTGGCCTCTTCCCGGTAGGCCTCCAGAAAGGTGCCGAGCGCGGCCTTGGACGCGGCGTAGGCGGACCGTCCCGCAGCGGGGAACAGAGCGGCCTCCGAGGTCAGCCCGATCACTCGCGCAGGATGTCGGCCGAAGACCCGCAGGTACTGGTCGAGGACGGTGTGCGCGCCGACCGCGTTGACCTCGAGGGTGTCCCGCCAGGTCTGCGCGCCGATGCTCCCCACGGCACCGCGACCGACGGACGCCGCCGAGTACACCAGTACCTCCGGCCGTCGGCCGGCACCGGCGTTTCGCGTGAACTCCGCGGCGACGGCGTCCGGTTCGCGAACGTCCACGGCGGCACCCGCGATCCCGCTCGTGGAGGGATCCTCGGCCGGAGCCGACCGGGACCAGGTCGCGACGCGGTGCCCCGCATGCCTCAGCGCCACCGCACTCGCCAGTCCGATCCCGCGGCTGCCGCCGACCACCAGGACCGACAGCCGCTCCCTGCCCGCACCGCGCTCCCGCGCGTCTTCGTCCACCCCGGCAACGTACCGCCTGCCGTCCGGACCGGCCCGTCACTTCCCCACCCTCGCCGGTCGCGGAGCCGGCATGTCGTCGCCCTCCCACCCCTCCTACCGCAGGAGCTTCATGATCGAGGATCTGCTGGTCAATCTCGCCGCCGCGGGCATCGCCTTTCTGCTCGGCCTCTCCTTCAGGCCGTTGAAGGCGCGGGTGCAGCGCAGTCTGACCGTCCGGAGGCAGCAGCGGGTGAGCCGCCAGCGCAAGCCCGATTTCGCGGCCGGCTGGATAGCACGCCATTACCGCAGCCGCGGTCGGATCGACGACCTCTACCGGATCGTCGTCGGCTCACGAGCGGTCAGCATTCCCTTCCTCACCACCGCGGAGTGGCGGCGGGTCGACCAGGACGAGACCTCGCTCCTCCTCCAGGCACCACCGCACGAACACTCGACCATCGTCTTCAACCGTCGGACGGTCGCGGCCCGCCTGCGGGATCCGGCAGAGATCGACAGTCCTGATGTGTGGAACGACCTTCATGCCTGTGCACGCGCAGTACGCTCCACCCCTGACGGCCCTCGCATCCAGGTGTTCGTCAGTGACTACTTCCAGTACGTCACCGTGTGCGGAGCTCTGGAGGACGAGACGTACGCCGCGGTCGTCCGTCCCGAACGCGGTACGCCCATCCGGGACAGGCATCTGTCCTCCGCGGCCAAGGCGGCCGAGTGCGGCATGGAGGCCCACTCCATCGGCATGACGGTCGCGCTGGTGTTCTGGCAGGACGGCGTGCCCCGGGTCATCGTCCAGGAGCGTTCGCCGGCGGTCTCGACCTACGGTGGCGGGCTCGGCATCGTTCCCATGTTCGGGTGCCAGACGAACGACCTGTCCGATGTCACCCCGGTGTCCCTGACCCACAACTTCCTCCGTGAGGTGTACGAAGAGCTCTACGACGGCTCGTCCGTGCAGAGCGGCAGCCTCCGCGTCGACCCCAGTTGGTTCCTGGGCGAACCGGAGATGGCGTATGTGGTGGGCCGGATGGAGGCCGGTGACATGCGTCTGAGGTTGCTCGGATTCGGGTTCGACGCCGTGAACGGGCAGCTGATCATCGGCGGCATCGCGGAGATCAGGGACCCGGACTTCGCCCGCACGGAGCTGAGCCGGCTGGTCGGCAACTGGGAGATCCGAAACATCTTCGTCTGGGACCTCTTCGGATTCGAGCTCTCGGAGGCGTTGCTGTCGCATCGCTTCACTCCCGCCTGCGCCTTCACCCTGGCCCAGGCGCGCGAACTGCTCACCCGGGAGGGCACCCCGGCCCCGGGTTCCGCGACCTGACACGGTCACCGCGCCTCCGTCGCCGTGTCGCGCACCCGAGCGAGGGCGGGGGCCACCTCACCGGGGTTCCGCACCGCGAAGTCGGCGTACGGAGCCTCCGGCCGCACGGTCAGCACCACGCGATCCGCTGTACGTACCGCTCCTTCCAGATCGGCCCCGTCGGGCAGCACAGGCAGCGTCACCGGCATGCCGGGCCGGTGGCGCCGGGCTGCCTGGGAGAGGGCGAGACGGCACGGGCCGGTGGGGAAGAACCCGTCGCCCTGGCGAAGCGCTCGCCGGAGAGCCGCGTCGGTCTCGCCGCCGACGACGATCGGGACCCTGCCCAGCGCTGGTCGAGGCGCCACCACCGCCGTACCTTGCCAGGCCGCGTACCGGCCCGAATGCCCCTCCGTGCCGTTCGACCACGCGGCTCGCAGCGCATCGAGGTACTCGTCCGTGCGGGCGCCGCGATCCGCGTAGCCGATGCCGAGGGCCCGGAACTCGGGCTCCAGCCAACCGCACCCGACTCCCAGCAGCAGCCGCCCACCGGAGAGGGCGTCAAGTCCGGCAGCCGCCTTCGCGACGAGGAGCGGGTGGCGCAGCGGGAGGATCACCACGGCCACGCCCAGCCGGACACGATCGGTGACGGCGGCAAGGAAGCCGAGGGAGGCGAAGGCGTCCACGAACGCCCCCTGGGTCCGCGACCGCTCGTGGGGCCTGGGGGCGGACGGGAGCACCACGTGGTCCGACACCCACAACGACTCCGCCCCCGCCTCCTCCGCCGCGTGCGCCATCTCGCGCAGAAAGGAGGGGCCTCGCCAGACGACGTTCAGCGCCCGCAGCCCGACGCTCACCATCCGAGGGTCGCCGTCTGGGCACTGGAGGGGAGTGGGCCGGATCTCGCGATCTGCCCGGACGGCAGCGCGGACGAGTACCCGGTCCGGGGCTCCGCGCCGAGGAGTCCCGAGGGCTGCGTCGCCAGCATGACCACGCTAGGACGGCACTTTGACCGTGAGGCGTACCAGATCGGACGGGTACGTCGGCAGCGGGCGGCTCTGCAGCAGCATCTTCACCGGCTCCTCCACCACTGTCACCCGCGTCGCGGGGTCCAGCGCCGTGATCCGCTCCACCAGGAGTTCCGCGAAAGGCGTGCATTCCACGACCAGGCCGCCCGTCAGGGCCCACGCGGGCTGCGGTCCCCCGGCCCGACGCATCCCCGTCGACACCAGGAGGAGCAGTTCCTCCACCGCCGCGTGCACCAGGCCGCGGGCCACCGCGTCACCGTCCTCGGACCAGGCACCGGTCACGCAGCGGGCGAGCCGGGCCACGTTCTGCCGAGGGTGCGCGCGTTCGGCCAGGCGCCTCGCCACCTCCCGGACCGGGCAGCCTGATTCGGCTTCGATGCGCTCGGTCACCGACGTCGCCTGCCCGCGTCCGTCGCCGGCCCGCACCGCAGCGACGAGTCCGGCGCGGCCCAGCCAGAACGCGCTGCCCTCGTCGGATGCCAGGTACTCCCAGCCGCCGACCCGGACCACCCGCCCGCGGCTCATCACCATCGCGCCGCTGCCCGTCCCCACCACCAGCACGCCACCGGCCCCCGCCACCGGCGGTGCGACGATCAAGCCATCGATGTCGTTGGTGAGGACCATCTCCCCCACGATGCCCGCCTTGCCCAGGAACCCTGCGGTGACCTGAGCCCAGTGACCCACGGTCTCCGCGCTGATCGCCGCGCCGGCCAACACCCCGGACACGGGGATGTCGTCGTTGTACCGGACGTACTCCGCCACGCGGTCCAAAGCGGCGCGGAGAGACGTGAGCGCTTCCTCCGCATGGCGCGAGGCCGGGTTGAGGGACCTGAACCCGTACGGACGGAGGGTCGAGCGCAGCGGCCCCTCGATCGCCAGCCGGGTGCTCGTGCCTCCGCTGTCGATGGCGAAGCGCATGACGGCGCTCACGACGCCGTCCGCCCGCGCATCGCCTGAGCGAGAGTTCCGGTGTCCACTTCGTCGAGGACGACCAGTTCGCCCACCGCGCGCGGAAGCACGTATCGCAGCTTGCCACCCCTGACGCGTCGGATGCCGTCGAGGTGCTCGACGACCGCGTCGACCGAGCCGTCCGGGACCGACAACGGCAGTGCGGACCGGGTGAGCACCTGGTGGAAGGCACGGCATGTGTCGCGATCCGCGATTCCCAGCAGGGTCGCGGCCCTGGCCGCGGTGGCCATTCCGATGGCGACCGCCTCGCCGTGCCGCCAGGTGCGGTACCGGTCGGCACTCTCCAGGGCATGGCCCACGGTATGCCCGAAGTTCAGTACGCGCGCCAGCTCCGTCTCGAACGGGTCGGCGGCGAGCAGCCTCAGCTTCTCCTCCACTGCCGCACTGACCACGTGCAGCAGCGCAGGCCCGTCCTTCGCCAGGAGGAGTTCGGCATGGTCGGTGAGATACGTGAACAGCTCGCCGGAGTGCTGCGCGGCACTCACCTTGATGCACTCGGCGAGGCCGGCGCTGACGTCTCGGCGTTCCAGCGTCTCCAGGAGCGTGACATCGGCAATGACACCGACGGGATGGTGGAAGGCGCCTATGGCGTTCTTGGCGAGGGAGGAATTGACCGCCGTCTTTCCGCCGACGGCCGCGTCCGCCTGGGAAAGGAGCGTCGTCGGAACGTTGATGTAGGGCACGCCGCGCAGATAGGTCGCGGCGGCGAAGCCCCCGAGGTCGGTGAGGGAACCACCGCCGACGACGACCAGCACGTCGTGCCGCCGCATGCCGGCGTTCTGCATCCAGTCGACGACATCCCGCCAGATGCCCGTCGATTTGATGCCCTCACCGGCCGTGATCCGTCGCTGACGGCTGTCGGCCAGCGGTCCGAGGGCCGACAGCACCCGTGCTCCCGTCCCGTTGTCCCAGACGGATCGGTCCGCCAGGACGAAAGGCCGAGCATCGGCCACCTGCTGACGCAGTTCATGCTCCAAGTTGCCGGAGCCGATGGCGACGGCCCCGGAGTACTCGCGGAAGTAGCGGAAGTGCAGACGGCGTGCGATCGGGCTCGATAACGGATGCACAACCCTCCCAGAGCGGATGGCAGTTGCCTCATTGAGGCTCTGCGGCTGTGCTCCTGTCAAGGGGGGTCCGGAGCGGCGACCGGTCGCTCGCGGCACGGACGCCACGTCCCTCGATTCCCGGGTGGCCAGGCCGACGTTCTCCGTCTCTCGCCGCCCCGTCCTCACGAACCGTGCAAACGTCGGGCGGTGCATGCCGCGTCTGCACGAACGCGCCGCGCCGCACCACAGGGCGCTTCCTCCGACTCCCCGCCCGGCTGCGGCCGCCCATGCCTGGTTCGTCAACGGGCAGCAGCGACGCAGGCACGACGCCACAGGCCCCAAGGCCACCGCCCGCCCTTCCGACCTTTCTCGGCCGGGTGAAGCCGCAGCACCGGGCACGTGCCCATCGTCGGCGGGACGTGAACCATGTGCATGTCCTCGGGGAGCGCGCACTGCACGGGGCTTGACGAGTGAGGTCCGATGCCGCGTCATAGGGAAAGGGACAACGACGGTGGGTGGCACGATGGCGACAACGGGGAACGACGGGCCGGGTGCCGAGCCCGCGCACGACCATGCGAGTTCACAGCCCAGCACTCCGAGACTCCCGCAACCTCCGAACCCCTCGCGCGAGCGGGGTAGTTGGGCCGCGGACAATGTGCCTGTGATCATCCTGGCTGTCATCGTCCTGGTGCTGGTGATCGCGGGCTTGGCGTCCAACGACGATGTCACCTGCCCCGGCGGAGCCACCAGCTGCGGCACCCCCTGAGGCCACGCTGCGATCAGAACCTCGGACGCCTGATGATCAGGCTGATGTCTCCGGACCGCTGATCGATCGTCCGACAGCGCCTCGGAGCCGGGAGGGTCGGCGCCGGATCTGAACGGGGCGGTCACCGTGGGGGGATGGCCTTCCCTGCGGTCTCCTGGTCGCGTCGAGCAAGCGTTCGCTCGACTGGTCGAGTTCGGGGATTCAGGCGGAACAGGGCGGACCGGAGGAGGTCGAAGGGGCCCTGAACCCGGGCGCAGTCGCCGGTCGTCGGACATGCGGACATGCGGACGTGACACTGAACCCCAGGGCGAACCGGACCTCGCCCGATCGGCTGCGCCGACGGACGGCCGATTGTTAGTGTCTCGGGCAGTCGACGCGGCCAGGGGCGGGCGTGCGGGAAGCCGATCGGACCCGCGGACCGTTGCCGGCGTGGGCGCAGTGGCACGGGCTCGGACGACCGGGGGGTCAGCAGCATGCCGGACGAGGGATTATCTTCTGCGGCGCCAGGGGATGACGGGGATGGAGCGCCCGTCGTGGAGGACTACGACGCCTTCATCTCGTACACGCACCGACCGGACCACGCGCTGGCGAAGGCGATCCAGCGCGGTCTGCTCTCCCTGGGCCGCAAGGCCTTGCGGGCGCCGACGATCAGGGTGTTCCGTGACGAGGAGACCCTCTACCAGACCGGCGATCTGCCGAAGTCCCTGCAGCACCACCTCGACCGGTCCCGCCACCTGATCCTCGTGGCCTCGCCGGAGTCTGCACATGCGCCGTACGTCCTGGCGGAACTCGCTTACTGGCTGCAGCACAAGTCGAGCAAGAACATCCTCATCGCGGTGGCGGGCGGGACCATCAGCTGGCCGTCCAGCAGCCAGGATTTCGATTGGAACGAGACCACCGCGCTGTCCCGGACCCTGCAGGGCAAGCTCCTCACGCAACCCCTGTGGAGCGACTTCCGGGACCTGAAGGACAAGGAAGGGAAACCACTCACCCTCCGCGACGAGAGGTTCCTCGACGAGATCGCCAAACTCGGTGCGCGACTGCACGGCAAGCCGAAGGAGCAGTTGGTCAGCATCGAGCGCCGCAACCAGCGCAACGCCCTGCGGCGGGCCTACGCGACGATCGCGGTGCTGGTGGTCCTTCTCCTGACCGCTGGGCTGTTGGCCTTCGTGGCGTACGACCAGCGTGAGAAGGCCGAGCTGCGTGCGCGCGAGGCGATCAGCCGCCGGCTCGCGGCCCTGAGCAGGACGGTTCACGGGACCGACGGCTCCCTGCAGTATCTGCTGGCCGCGCAGGCCCAGCGGATGGCGGCGACGACGGAGGCCAGGGGGGCGCTGTTCGAGGCCGCCGCCGGCTCCGACGGCCAGCGGACGCAGCAGGGCACCCTGTCGCTGGCCCGTCTGGTGGGACACGAACAGGGCGTGAAGGCCGTGCGCTTCTCGCCCGGTGGTACTCAGGCCGGGACCGTGGACGGAGCCGGCGCCGTGCGGGTGTGGGCCACCGGCGCGGCAGGTGACCCGGTCACCGTGCGCGGACTGACTCGGCCCCGGCTGACCTTCGCGGCGGACGGTGAGTTCGTCGTGTCCGACGGCTCCCGCCTCCAGTGGCGGGACGCGGTGACGGGCGCCGTACGCGAGGACCGGGACCTCGGATTCGTCCCCGCCCATCTCGAGTGGCTGGGAAGCGGCCGGACGGTGCTGGCCGCCGGGCCGGACGCCACGGTCGTCGCCGCCCGCCCGGACGGCGGCATCGACCGCGCGCCCGACAGCGGATCGTCCGCCGTCACCTTCCTGGGATCGCCCGCGCATGCGGAGGTCGCCGTCGTGGCCACCGCCGACGGCACGGTGACCGTCCGACGCAAGAAGGACCTGGCCGTCGAGGCGCGTTGGGATCTCGGCTCCGAGGCAGGACGCCCTGTCGCGGTGAGCGCCGACGGGTCCCGGATCGCCGTCCTCAAGGAGCCGTCGGGCACGACGCCGGCCTCCGACGGAGTGGGCTTCCCCGTCGTCTCGGTCCGGGCGGCCCGGGGAGGCAAGCAGATCGGGCTGGTCCGGACGTCCGAGTACTACGTGGCCAAGGACGCTGCGTTCATCGGGGGCGGCTCCAGCGTGGTCGTGGTCACGAGCGGCGGTGTCGACGGCGCGCCGGGGCAGCTGCTGACGGCCGATCCGGCGAAGAACGAGCCCGCCACCAGCCCGGGACTCGCCGTCCCGACCACGGCGTTCGCGGTGCGGACCAGCGATGACGGCCGCCGCCTCGTGGTCGGCGGGGGCGATCCGACGGCGTACATCGACGCGATCGGACCGCGGGACGCCGACTTCGGTGCGAGCGTCCTTCCGGACGGCGTCACAGCTGTGCGGCCCCTGAGCGTGGCCGGGGACACCGGCCGTGTCGTGGTCCGGCGGGCGGGCGAGGTGGGATTCGCCGACATCGGGACGGGCAACGCGGGCGATGCGGTCAAGAGCACCATGGTCACCGCCGGCGACAGCGCGGCGATCAGTACGAACGGCAGATGGCTGGTATCCGCCACCGGAGACGTGTTCGACCTCCGGGATCCGTCCGCACCGAAGCGGACGGGGCAGATCCCCAAGCCGCTCGGAGCGCTCACCTTCGACGGCGGCGGGGACCGGGTCGCCTACGTCGCCGGCGAGTCGGACCTCGTCGTGGCCGACCTGCCGTCACTGGCCGTCCGGCACGGCTCCGCCGGCCGCCGTCTGTGCACCGCGAGCCAGTGCTCCGCGGTCAGCGCACTCAGTCCGGACGGGCACACGCTTGCCGTCCGCCCGGGCTCCGCGAACAGCTTCACCGGGCAGCTGCCCGCCGGTGCGGATCCCGCCGACTCCCCTGCGGACCACGGCCGGACACCCCTCGTCCTGGTCTCGCTCCGGGACGGCTGGAACGTCCGGGCCGTCCTCGACCTCGCCGAGCCGGGGCCGGTCGCGTTCAAGGGCGACGGGACCCTGCTCGTGCAGGTGGGCAGGACCCTGCTGACGGTCGACGCCGCGGCGCCGACGAAGGCACCGGTGACGCGCTCGGCGGACCAGCGGGGTGCCTGGGCCTTCGGCGCCGGACGAGCGGACAAGGACCTCGCGATCGCCGGGCAGTGCGGGATCTCCCTGACCGACCCGCTCACGTGGGAAGAGATCGCCGAGGTCCCCTTCGACGGGGTGAACACCGACGCGGGGTGCGACGGGACCTCCGCGGCGTGGGCCGGTGAGACCCTGCTGACCTCTGACGGTGAGGAGTGCCGCCAGACCGTCTCCGGCGGGTGCCCCTTGCGGCGGTGGAACACCCGCGCCGAGAAGCTGGTCCAGCGCGTGTGCGGGCTGGCGGCGCGGAACCTCACTCCCGGCGAATGGAGTCAGTATCTGCCGGGATGGCCGTACGAGCGGACGTGCCCGGAGTACGCGAAGCCGTCCGGGAGCAAGCCCGACGCGCCGTCCTCCGGGGCGGGCTCGGGCACGCCCGGAGTGCCGGCCCCCGGCTCCTCCACGGACTCCTCTCCCGGCCCGGCCGTCTCCGCAGCCACACCGACCCGGTCGGCCACGCCCGCGCCGACGCGATCGGCCCCGGCCGCCTCGGCCACCGCGTCCGCCGGCCCGTACCCGCCAGGCTCCGTACCGGAGGGCCCGGGCGGCTGCTCGCCGGGGCAGAACGGCTTGCGCCGGTGCAACGTCGGCAAGCGGGACGGCGCCCCCTACTACGACTCCCCGACCGGAAAGCCCGTAACCGGCCTGGTCAACAGTGGCGAGCACCCGTTCCTCTGCCAGCGGCAGGGATCGGCACACACGTACGGCGCTTACCACAACAACTGGTGGGCGCGCGTCGTCCTGCGTGAGGCGAACGGGGACGGCGGCTGGGTCAACGCCGTCTACCTGTCCGGGGGTGACAACGACCAGCCGGTGCCGGGACTCCCGGTCTGCCCGGCGGGATGAGTGGAGGTGCGGGGCTCCCGCGCGGACGTACCGTCTGTACGGCCCAGCGTGCGGAGCCCCGTGCCGGCCTCGTTCGCCGGGAGCCTGAAGGGCACAGCGGCACACAGACGGTGCGTGCGGAGCGCGGTCCCAGGGACGGTCACGGCGATCCGGCAGGGGGTCCCGGGGCGCGGGATCGAGCTGCACGCACAGGCAGGACCGGTCCGGCCGAGGCTCGGGCGCGGGGGCGTATGCCAGTTCCCTGGCCTTGGGCGCCTTCGGGTCGGGTGGCGCTCGGGCAGCGACGGCCGGACGAACTCCCACTCGGTATCGCACAGTTCATGACGACGTATCACCCTGCTCGGTGGGTTCCCGATACTCCTCGACGGGCCGCCCGGCCGGCGGCGCCAGGAAAGGGCCCGAACCGCTCGACCCAGCCCGTGAACGTCCATGCCCCTGCTACCCGGTCGGCGGCCAGGCGCTCCGTTGCACACGGGCCGGATCGGGAGGATGCCGCTTCCTGCGGAAGCTTCGCCGGCCGGCGGTCGTGGGTCAGTTCCAGCGGACCAGTGTCTCCAAGTGGTCATCGGAACCGTCCATGGGCGGCTCCAGGTCGGCGACCTTGACGGGCTGGGCGCCAGGGGTGTCCAGGTCACCGCGGTAGAGCGTCAGCGTCCCGCTCTCTCCGCTGGAGAGGAAGGCGAAGTGCTTGCCGTCGGGCGAGGGCACCGGGGTCCTGTTGGAGCGGTCGTTCGCCGGAACCAGGTCCTGGCTCTTCACGACCTTGGAGTAGTCGGGTGCGAGGGTGAGCTGCTCCGTGCCGCACACCAGGTTGGTCTCGTCGCGCCAGAACGCCGGGGCGCAGGTCTCCCTGCCGTCGAGGCCCGTGGTCTCGAGCTCGGTCAGCTTGTAGCCGCCGCCGGAAGCGCCGTCCGAGGCCACGCGGCTCAGCACGAGGGTCGGGCCGTCTGCCGGGCTGCTCAACAGGCCGACGACGATGCCACCCGAGGGATTGACCGCCCTCGGCTGTGAGTTCGCCGCGAGGGCTGTCGCAAGGGTGGCGGCGTCCTGGGTGACGACGCCGGCGGCCTGGGAGGGAGTGAGGTGCTTCTCGGTCGTGTAGCCGGCCTTCGCGTCGCGGGTTCCGAGGCCGTCCTCACCGCCGTCGGCCGGCTTCTCGTCGTACCACAGAAGGCCCGAGGTCGGGTGGAAGGCGGTTCCGTTGTTCTCCGCGCGCTCGGTGAAGGCGTCCGGGTCCGGAGGGGAGACTTCCTGACCGGTGCCGAGGTCGTAGGCGGCTGCTCGCTCGGACGCGCCCGCGTGCGTGGTGCCGGCGATCAGGCTGAAGTCCTTGTTGAAGGCGTAGGTGGACAGGCTGCGGAAGTCTCCGCTGTCGCACACCGTGTTCGGCTCGACATCCTCGGGCAGGACGGTGCTGCGCTCCGCCACCAATGCCCCGTTCTTCGCCGCGTACGAGCGCAGAGTGAGCCCGTATACCGGGTCCTCGTCGTTCCCGGCAGGTATCTCGTGGCAGTAAGCCACGGTCAGACTGTCCGCCTGACCGAGCGGCGCGGTTTTGACGTCGGTGGTCTTCCCACCCCCGCCGCCGTCACCGACTTCGGCCGCGGTTCCGCTTCCTCCGTCCGTCGCGCCGCCACATGCGGTGAGCAACAGCGCAGCCCCTGACGCCAGGCCCATCTTCGTCAGACGATTCATCTCGGTTCCCCGTTCCACTTGCCGCGAAAGACTGATCATTCAAGCAGGCTGGGAAACCGTCGGAACAAGGGGGTTGCCTGAGGCGTCTCACGAACGCCTGTGTATGGGCACCCAGTTGAGGAGTCGCATCACGCAAACCCCCGGGGCCCAGACCTCAATGCATAGGCCGACGGCCCGTGTTCTTGCCAGCGACGTGCGCGTGCTCGTCAGGTTGCGACAGTCACCCGCCCTCAGGGGGGTGTTGAAAGGGTCTGGTCGCAGCCATTCGCTCGATCGCTGTGACCGGCACAATCGCTTCGTAGCGGACGGCGAATGGGTATCACACCGGATTGCGCCAACCCTTGGGCGGTGCGGCGGTTGATCCCGCACTCGACCGAGTGCCACACTCACGGCCATCGCCAGTGACACACGTCACAAAGCATCGTGTCACGTCTCCGCGGACGAGCACGCGTCGCCGCGAGGACTACATCGGCACGTGGCTGCCCGAGCCGCTGCTGCTCGCCGAGAACGACGCCTCGGCCGACGTGCTGCTCGGCGAGTCGGTGTCGATGGCGATGCTCGTGCTGCTCGAAACACTCACCCCCGATGAGCGTGCGGTGTTCGTACTGCGCGAGGTGTTCGGCTTCGAGTTCCGCACCGTCGCCACAGCGGTGGGCAAGCCCCCCGTGGCGACGGTGCGTCAGGGGGCGCACCGGGCCCGTGGGCACGTACGGGCGCGACGCAAGCGCTTCGCACCCGTCGACGCCGTCACGACCGCGCGGATCACCGAGCAGTTCCTGACCGCGGCGACCACCTGCGACCTGGACGGGCTGCTCTCACTGCTCACGCCGGACGTCACCTGGACCGCCGACAGCGGCGGCAAGGCCACTGAGGCGCGCCGGCCGGTGGCGGGCGCGGAGGAGGTGGCCGCCGTCCTCGTGAGCCTGTTCCGCCTGGAGCGGCTGGCGGACCTGCGGATCGAGAAGGTCAACTGCAACAACACGCCCGCCCTCGTCCTCAGCGGCAAGCGCCTGGAAGGCGTCTTCCTGATCGAGATCGCCGACGGGCGAATCACCGATTTCTACGCCATCCGCAACCCGGACAAACTCATCGCGATGGCGGTCCCGCGTCAGATCAGCCGAGAGGAGCAAGCGGTGAACCGGGCACGAATCGCGCATGCGCGTCGGAAACCGACGGATGTCACCGGCTCCACGTCTCCGTGGACGATGTGGCCCGCGAGCCGGGATACGAGCCGGCGTCCTGCGAAACTGCACGCCGGCAAAGACTCACCCCTACGACCCGCTTCGTCCGTGGGACGGCAGTGATGGCATCCGACACCGCATCGCACGCACGGGCATCGAGTCCACACAACGGCGCGACCGCCGCCGACAGGAGGGCCCGCAGCGCCCCCAAGGGGTGGCGCTGCCTCCCCTCCAGCGGGTCGAGGCACCGCTCGCCCGCGCCGCCGGCCATGCCGGGACCTTCAGGACACGGCCAGGAATGCCAGTGGGAGCAGCGTCATGCTGAGTCCGACGAGCAGGAGCAGACCGCCCAACAGCCCGACCCCCACTGCTCTCCAGACCAAGGTCGACCTCGCCAGGGAGCAGACAGCCTTCTCCGGATGGAGCGAGTCGTACAGGACGTCGATGCGTGGGGGGTCGCCCGCGAGTCCCTTTGCCGCGTAGTCGGCCTGGATCTCGTGGACGCCACCCTCCAGGTCGATGTAAGTGAAGAACCGCCGCCTGCCGTGGGCGCGGTCGAACAGAGCGACGACCGCGACGCCCCGCTTTCTGAGCACCCAGCGGTCGCGGGCGTTCACCACCGCGGGCCCGACGATGACCAGGCCCAGAAGGATGGGCAGCGCGCCCAGCACCCACAGCAGCACCTGCACCGGCTCTCCGAACAAGCCGAGCAGGGCCGCACCCGCGACGTAGAGCATCAGCACGGCGAGGGAGGCGACGCGTTCCCGTGGGCTCATGCGTTTCCGGCCGGCCGCCTGGACCACGGCGAGCACCTCGACCAGGTCCGCTCCCCCGCCGTCCGGAGCGCTCTTCGGCCGAGCCCGGTTGACCACCTCGACGAGGCGCCCTGCCTGACCAGCGTCCCGGCCCTCCACGACGAACACCGGGCCCGGAGCTCCGTCAGCGCCCCAGACCGCGATCTCGACTGATCCCTGCCCGGCGCCGACCGCCCTCGCGCCCTCGATCGCGGGGAGGGGTATCCGCCGTCGTGTTCCCTTCTGCTCCAGGAGAACCGACCAGCCTTCCAGCCAGATGCTGTCGCCGTATCCGCGCAGCGCGATCGACGGCAGGGCGGAAGGCTCGGACCGGCCGGGCATGGCCACCTCATTCACTCGGGAGTGTGGGGAGACGCCTCGGCTCGCAGCATCTCACAGCCAGCGCGGGTCCCGAACGGCGCGCAGGACAGAGCAAGTCGCGGAGGCCGACACGTGCGTGACCGTCGCACGTGGCATCTCGCCTTCACCTCGGTCAGCTACGGCAAGTGCCTCCGCGGCACAACGCAGGCTGGCGGCATCTCGTGAACCCGCTCCTGGTGATTCAGAGGGCTCGAGGGTGCGGAGCCACGCGGGTGAGCCCCGGCAGGTGCCGGGGCTCACTGGGAGTGGTGTGTCAGCGGTCCATCAGGACGAACACGCCCCACCCGAGGTATTCACGCTGGTACCTGGTGTGTTGAACGGGTGCAGCAGCGAGTTCCGCACGCATCTCGTCGGCGAGCTCGTCGTCGGGATTGGCGTGGAGCCAGCGTCGGATGTTGAGCCACTGCGCCGCGACGTACCGGTCCCAGCTGTCCTGGTCGGCAAGGACCATCTCAACGACATCACAGCCCAGGTCTCTGAACTGTTCGAGCAGTTCTGGCAGCGGGAGCAGGTCCTCCTTGCGGGCCATGTGACAGCCCTCGACGGCGGCTTGGTTCAGGCTCGCGACGCCAGTACGGTTCGCCGATCAGCATCATGCCGCCGGGGAGGAGACTGCGCCGCAGGAGCTCGACGGTACCCGCCACGCCCGAGCCGATCCAGGTGGCGCCGACGCAGGCGGCGATCCCGACAGGATCGTCGGCTACATGGCCCGAGGCGTCCGCGTGCACGAACCCGACTCGATCGGCGACCTCCAGCTCAACGGCCCGCTCGCGGGCAGCGTCGATGAAGACGGTGCTGATGTCCACCCCGGTACCCACTACACCGTGGTCCCGTGCCCAGGTGCACAGCATCTCGCCCTTGCCGCAGGCGAGGTCGAGCATGCGGGTGCCTGGCGACGGGCTGATGGCGCGGCCCAGGAGGGCCAGCTTCTCCGTGGTGAACGGGTTGCAGATGCGGTGACTGCTCTCGCGAATGGTGAAGCTACGTGGCAGATCCACTACAGGTATTCCTTCGGTCCGTAAGGGTCAGAACAGTTCGGCAGTGCGACCCAAGGGGGGTGGCCGCGAGAACCTGAACCGTCATCAAATGCACCTCATCAGACGTGGGAAGAGCGAGACCGGTCGAGGGTATGGCCAGCCGGGATCCCGTGTCCATCGCAATTCAGGCCCTGCCGACACACGCCTCCTGCAATACGCACCGCCGCCGTTCGACGAAGTGTCGGTGCTGGAAGGGGGCTTCAGCGCGGACCAGGGTGACGAGATGGGCGCGTCGACGCCACGGGACCAAGCTCTGCGCGACAGGACCGGAGGATCGTGATCGGCGCGCCCCTCGGCGGGCGCTGCGGCTGCCAGGCGCTCAAGTTGGCAGCGTCGGGGAACGGCGGCGGGTTGCTCGCAGGATTTCTGCTGCGGACCAGGTCTGGCGGCTCCCGGTGTGCTCCAGGGACGTTGGAGAGAACTCCCGCCTAAGAGGTCATCTCCATTGGCTGACAAGAAACCGCATGCGCTCCTTGCCTTTGCAGGGCGGTGAGCCGGGGACATGCCAGTGTCCGCCTCGAGCACAGAAGACGACAGCCCCGCACCTGCCCACGCAAGGATGAGTAAGCATCCACGCGACCGCCGGCGGCACCCCCGCCCCGAACCTTCATGGCACCAGGGTCGAGCGAAACAACGTTACGGGCGCGATAGGCCAGCCGCGAGCAGCACGTACCCGCGGCGGCTGGGGCCAGTCGCACCGGATCATGTGTCCTCTCGTCGCCGTACTCAGGGATGGCCGGCCCGTCTTCGCCAGCCTGCCCGTCACCATTCCGGGTGGACGTCGTGACTGTCGTAACGGGTACCGGTCTGTGTCCGCCACGGACGGAAGCGGCCTGGACCGGATTGCTGGTGGGCGTAGGTGACGGGTTCTTCCGTGTCGTCGGTGACGATCACGGCTCCGGACTTCTCCGCGCAGCGCAGGGCGTGTGTCCAGTGACGGCCGCGGTGGCCGGTCCGGTAGTCGGGAATCTTGCATTGAGTCATCGGAATTCTCACCGCCTGAGTGATGCGGTCGTGCACTGCACCCGCAAAGGGGCATCTCCTCAGTGCCGAACATTCTGATATACCCTAAATGCGATGATTCAATACATGCAAGGTTGAATTGAAATTGAATCGGGCATTGTCACGTCGATTACTCGCCGGCCGGCGAGTCGCGCCTTTCCATCAACGGGCGACATTCGTGGAGGAGAACGATGCGATCAAGCGTTGCGGTCCTCGTCTACAGCAGTAACGCGAACACCCGCGCGGAAGTGCGCCGCGCAGTCGGCAGCAGGCCCGCCGCCGACCTCCCGTCGATCACATGGCACGAATGCGCAACCTTGCCCGCCGTGCTCCAAGCCCTCGACCACCACCACATCGACGCATGCGTGCTGGACGGCGAGGCCACACCCGCAGGCGGCATGGGAGTGTGCCGGCAGATCAAGAATGAGGTCTTCCGCTGCCCGCCTGTGCTGCTGCTCATCGCCCGCCCCCAGGACGCGTGGCTCGCCGGCTGGTGCCTCGCCGATCACACGCTCACCTTGCCGGTGGACCCACTCGACTGCGCCGCCGCCCTCGCCGCGCTCCTGCGTGTGCGGCCGCCTCGCAGCACCGAAGGCTGACCTCCTGGCCGGCGCACTCCCGCTCCGCCCGTGCCGGGCTGTCTACCGGACGAGGTCAGACTCCGTGCGCGGTCTTCAGATGACCGCACCGGACCAGCTGGTCGCCGCCCCAGCCGCCGGCGTGGGGATCGGGGAACATGGTCCGGCACTTGTCGTTGCCGCCGGAGCCTCGGTAGCGAGGACAGAAGCACCGATGGGGAGGGGCGGGGGAATCCCGATGAGCTGTGCACAGGTCACCGATGAAGTCGCGCTCCTCCTCCCGCAGCTCCGCGCCTGACTCGCGCACCAGCTCCACGGCCCGCTGCCGCGCCTCGACAAGCAGCAAGGCGGCTTCGGTCAGCATCCGCGACTGCCCGTCGGTCCTGTCGCTCCACTTCGGCTCGGGCACCGCACCCTCCCGGGAGTTGTCGAGACTGCCGTCGTACCAGAGCCCACGCGGCCGCCCACGACGACGCGCTGGCACCGGCCGGTGTTCCGCCCGGTCAGGCCCGCAGACTCCGATCCCCGCAGGGGAGCAGCGGCCGCGAACCCAGTTCCCCCTGAAACCGCTCCAGGTCTGCCCGCTCGACCGGTGTCATCCAGGAGGGGTCCGGCGTGTGGCCCCCGCTGCTCCTGCCCTGATGCCCGCGGGCCCGGTCCACCGGCACCCCTCGCTCGCTCGGTGACACCTCATCCTGCGCACGAAGAAGAACGAACTCAACGACGAGGATCTCGCCCACATGCGCAAGGTCGCCGGATACGTCAAGCGCCACCTCGCCCAGCGACCTGGCGGAGACGTCACAGAAACCACGTGGCGCTACTCACTCATGAACTGGGGCCACGACCCCAAGAAGTGAGGCACAAGCGGGCGCGGGGCGCACCCTGCCCACAAGCGGGTGGCCCGCAACGCACCGCGGACCGCACACGAGCAGGCATCCCGCCGGCCCTTGATGCGAGCCCGACGCCGCGCGCGCCGGGTAGGCGCCTAACCTAAGGGCTGTCCCGGAATGTAGCGCCGGTCTGTCACACCACTACGCCCGCGCGGGCGGTGTCAGCCGGCGACCTTGGCACTTGCGGTCGACGGCCACTCCAGGAAGAGTCTCATCCGGCGGACGCTCACCGGGGCGATGCCGTGTGAGCCGGGGGCAGTGGGATGTGCGTAATGGATGCGGCGGCCAAAGAGGCTGCTGTCGCTCGGTTCCTCCGCGAGTATCCGCAGGCAGGGCAAGCCGAAGGCGATCACCCCGCGCTTGTGGGCTGCGCCGATGCCGACTGGTCGCAGATTCCGGGTTGTCCTGCTGGGATCCCGGTCCTGCTCCGCGGGCTCCTCGATCAGGCCGCCGGCCCCGAGGCCCTGCGCGTGCTGGGCAACGTCTTGATGAACAGCATTTTTCACCTGAGCGCGGCGATGCCGACTGCCTTGCCCTTCCTGATCCGCCTGGCAGCCATCCCTGACATCGCGGTGCGCCCCGGACTGGTCGAACTCTTGGCCTATGTCGCGGAGCTGTCTCGTCCCGTCGACGAAGGCCAAGCGGGGCTCTTCGGCAACGAGTGCGATCACCCAGAACGGGAATGGTGCAGGGCCGCGTTCGCCACACACGCCTCTGAGCTGCGCGCGTTGGTGGAGGACGAGAGTCTTCCGGACGGACTGCTCAGCGCGGACGACCGCGAGTGCCTACTCAAGGCTGTGGAACCACAGAGAGCCCCCTCCTGAATCCCGCAGGCCGGCATTTGTGGGGACCGTGTAACCATCTCGCAGTGGCTGGTGTGATCACGGCGTCGGAGCCGTCCTGGATGGTCCCGTTCACCGGGCTGAGCTCGCGTCAGTTCAGCAGGCTCATCGCCGCGCCGCGGCGCGAAGGTGCGGACCCAGTGCGCAAGGGCCGGGCCCTGGAGCCTGCCACTGGAGGATCGTGTGCTGCTGGTCGCCGCCTGTTGGCGCACGAACCTGACCCTGCGCCAGCTGGCGCCGCTGTTCGGGGTTTCCAAGTCCGCGGTCGGCCGCATCATTGACCACCTCGGGCCGATTCTCGCGCTCCAGCCCCGTAAACGGTTCGCCAAGGATGCCGTGCTCATCGTGGACGGCACCCTGGTGCCCACCCGTGACCACGCCATCACCGCGCAGTCGAAGAACGAGAGGTACTCCACGAACCACCAGGTCGTCATCGACGCCGACACCCGACTCGTGGTCATGGTCGGCCGGCCCTTGCCCGGAAACCGAAACGACTGCAAGGCGTGGCAGAATCCGGCGCCAAAGCTCCGCCGCGTCCGACGCCGGCGGTCGTCACGGCCGCCGCGGAGGCGGGCTGGTCACGACCCGCCAGGGAATCGCTTGTGCTCATGGGCAGCGGCTACCCCACGGGGCCGCGTCACCGATGGCCGGCTGCGAATCACACCGATCGTGTCAGCGGCCGAGAGCGTTCTTGAGCTGCTGCTTGGTCATGTTCGACCGCCCGTCGATGTTGCGCGTCTTTGCTTCCTGGTACAGCTCGTCCTTGGTGCGCTCGGAGGATGAGCCGCCGCCACCCGACTTCTCCCCGCCTCGTTGTGAGGCGGACTTTCCTTGGGTGGAACTGCGGCTCGCCGTCTTGCTCTCCCCGGAGCGGGCGCGTTCCTTGTTCACCGTGCGGGAGGCCATCTCCTTCGCGCGGTCCTCGGACATTCCGCGCTGCTTTCCCGACTCCTTGATGTGTTCGTACTGTCGTTCGCGCTTGCCGCTGGATCCTCGGGGCATGACCACACCTCTTCCTCGCTCGTGGTTTCACGGTCATGGTGCGGGTGCCCAGATTCGGCCGCATCTCACGAACCGACGCGTCCGACGCGGGCCCGACTCTCATTGGCGGAGATCACGGCGCGCTCGTGAATACGCGATCTAGGCCTGGCAGACATGGCGAAGACGGCGCTTTCATCATCGACATGTTCAACGTGTACGAACACGAGGACGCCGACCGGCTCGTGGCCGCCGTGGAGCGTGTCCTCCCGGCGATCGGCGCGCTGCTTCATCGGGCATGTGCGCGCGAGCTGCCGGTGATCTACGCCAACGAAAACTTCGGCAAGTGGCGCTCGCACCACGGCGAGATCCTGGACGCCACCCTCGGCGGCAATACGCCCACCTGGTGGAGCCGATCCGCCCGGACGACAGCTCGTTCTTCGTCGTCAAGGCCCGCCATTCCGTCTTCTACGAGACACCGCTCGCCTACATGCTGCGCACCCTGGACGTCTCGTACCTCGTCCTGTGCGATCAAGTGACGGAGCAGTGCGTCTTGTACTCGGCGCTCGACGCCCACATCCGCCACCTCTCGGTCATCGTCGCCCGCGACGCCGTCGCCGAGATCCACCGGGCCCGGAGCCTTTGCCGCACTGCGCATGATGGAGATCAACATGGGCGCCCGGATCGTGCCCGCCGCGGACGCCCTCGACCCCCTCCCGACCGAATGAGTCCAGGGCTGGGCACCGCGGCCGGCTGTGGCGTGGGCTCAAGGTGCGCCCCGGTCCGCAGCCGCCACGGAACACCGTTGACCGCCTGCCGGTGATCACG
Organism: Streptomyces sp. NPDC048338; assembly: GCF_043201055.1. Lineage (NCBI taxonomy): Bacteria > Bacillati > Actinomycetota > Actinomycetes > Kitasatosporales > Streptomycetaceae > Streptomyces > Streptomyces sp. NPDC048338. The sequence continues at coordinate 427,384 of NZ_JBICYQ010000002.1, read as the reverse complement.
CAACGGACGGCCACGCCCGTCCACTTGCGGTAGCAGCGGCTCTATCTGGCCCATGCCGTATCCGTCAACTCGCCTCAACCAGCCACAAGATCGATGATGGGAGCCTCGTGATCGGACTCGCACGCGGGATTCCGCCACGAACCGGCTCAGCCGGTAGGTGGTCGGCAGCGCCGAGCGGCCGCACAGCGTGTCGATCCGGAACATCGAGCCGTCGATTCGTGCCTCCCGAAGACGGCGCAGGTGCGCGTGCCACTCCGACTGTCCCGAGTCTCAAAGAGCACTTCCCATCGCCGCACGTCCGGCGCAGTGCGAGCAGCAAGCCGCTGCATCTGGGACTCTTGCCGCCGCCTTCCTTTCCTCTTTCCTGGCACCGGCACAAACATGCGAAGGGTGGGCGGTCCCGCGCACGTGCGAACGGAGCGCGGGACCGCCGTCCCGTCCCTGTCGAGTCGGGCAGACCGAGAACGCACCGGCCCCAGGCGGGTCATCGGGCAATCGGGGTGGCGCCGGTCGCGGCGATGGACAGGTCCCACAGCCGTGCGGCCGAATCCGGGTCGACTGCGTAGGCGCGGACGCCGCCATCGTCCATGGGAGCCTCGGGAGCGGAGAGGCCGGCGATGTCGCAATCCTCCAGGTAGAGGCCGCCGAGGCCGTCGAGGAGGGAGGATGTGGCGGCCCACAGGCCGGTGGCGGCGCCCTGGGCCGGGGTCTTGAAGTCGGCGCCGATCACCTTGCCGTGCTCGTCCACCCACCCGCGGTCGATCTGCTCCTGTAATGCCATGTCCCGCTGCAGCCCGGTGATGATCTTGCCCGGGTGGAGCGCGAACGCGCGGACGCCGTCGCCACGGCCGAGGGCATCGAGGTGCACGGCGAAGAGGGCGTTGGCGGTCTTGGCCTGGCCGTAAGCCAGCCATTTGTCGTAGCCGGTACGGAAGTGCGGGTCGTGCCAGCGCATGTCGGTCAGGGTGTGGCCGGCGGAGCTGTTGACCACGACGCGGGCGCCCCCGGCGGCGGCCAGGAGCGGGTAGAGCTCGCAGGCGAGGGTGAAGTGTCCGAAGTGGTTGGCGGCGAGCTGGCTCTCCCAGCCGGGGCCCACGTGTCGTTCGGGGGTGGCCATGACTCCGGCGACGGCCATGAGCAGGTCGATCTTGGTGAGGGAATCGCTGATCCGGGCGGCGGCGGCACGCACACTGTCGAGGTCCGCCAGGTCCGCGGGGACGACCTCGACGCCCTCCACGTCGGCGAGGGCGGCGCGGGCGATGTCAGGTCGGCGTGCGGGGACGAGGACCCGGGCTCCGGCGGCTGCCAGGGCGCGACTGGTTTCCAGGCCGAGCCCGGAGTACCCCCCGGTCACGACGGCGCTCGTACCGGACAGGTCGATGCCGGCGGTCACGCCCTGGGCCGTGCTGGTGGCGGAGAAGGGCGAGCCGAGCGGCTGCTGATCCATGCTGGTCATGCCGACGAAGCTACGATCTAGAGCGAGGTCTAGATCAAGTCCTGGAGTTTGGCGCATGGCGGCGACCGAGACTCCTGCGGAGCCGCTCAGCATCGGCGAGGTGGCTGAGCGGACCGGACTCAGCGTGCACGCTCTGCGCTTCTACGAGCGGGGGTCTGCTGGTCGGACCGGTCCAGCGCACCTCCGGCGGTCGGCGGCGGTACACCACCGTCCACTCCGCATACCTCGACCGAGGCGGGCCTCAGGGTGGTTGTACAGGGGCGCGTGGAGGCGACCGGGGACACGTAAGCGTCCTACTTGACCACGGCGATCACCACTGCGAGAACGCCACTGAGCAGGGTCAGGGTCATCGCGAAGGCCTTGCCGGATGTGGCTACGCAGTCGGGTACCTCGCCCCCGCCCCAGCGGGCGACCGCGAACGCGGCTCCGGCCACCACGAGTGAGAAGACCACCGCCAGGCTGATCGCCATGAGCACGATCGCGGTTTGTGCGACGTTCACAACTCCCCCTCCAGGTGGAGTGCGTGGGATGGGTGCGTCGTCGCACCCTTGATGAATTGACGATCCACCCTCCGGGTGCGCGGACGAACCGGTTGGATGTTGTTCGCGGGACAACGCGGGGTTGTTCGGTGAACAACCTCTCTGAAGGGGATGACGTGGGGACAGCGAAGCGGCCCGGTCGGCCGTGGGCGGAGGCTCGTGGGGCGTGTCAGGAGATCAACGACCTGGTCGGCATCCTGCGGAACTGGCTCGACACCTCGAACTTGTCGGTGGCCAAGCTGCATCGTCGCCTCACGCCGGAGCACTTCGACAGTGGCATCGTGCCGCCGCTCTGGCGCCTGCGTGGACAGCTCAACGGCGTAGGGCTGGCCTGGGAGGTGGCTGAGGCCGTCGCTGATCTGTGTTTTCCGGACGACACCGGGCAGCAGGCAGCTCATCGGCTGGAGCAGATACGGCTGTTATGGGTGGCGGCAGGCAGCTCGCCCACGCCGGCTCCTGCCGGTGCCGCGTACGACCTCGTCGAGGCTCAGCAGCACACCATCGCCGCGTTGGAGGAGCTCAACCGTGTGCGCCAGGCCTTCGAGGTCAGCGAGCAGGCGCGATTGCAGGCCCTGCAGGTGGCCACGGTGCTCTTCGCTCTGCTCGGCCAGACACAGGCGCAGGTAGCTCAGCTCACCCGGCAGCTCGACGCCGTACGGGCTTCGCCCGTTCCCCAGCCGGTCGAGGTGATGAAGACCGCGAACCGACTGGAGCGGGCACAGAAGCAGACGGAGAGCCTTCGTCTGCAACTCTCGAGGGCTGAGGAAGAACGGGACAGAGCGCAGCAGGTCGCTGACCTTGCCGCCCGCCAGATCATTGAGCTGGAGGAGGAGCTGCGCGGCCTTCGAACCGGCTCGGATTCCGGTGCGCAGGCACCGTCGGGAGCTCATCTGACCCTGCCTGGCATGGTGGGTGCCGCTGCTGACGACGACGCTCTCGATCAGGTCGATGTCGCCCTCCACAAGGCACGCGCTGTCCTCGACCGCGAGCACGAGGCGGTCAAGGGAGCGGCGGAGGACGTCGGTTGGTGGGCGGCGGAGCGGCGGACCGACAGGACGGTCGTGCCCGACCAGGCCTCGTACAAGGAGCCCACGGTGCCCGGTTCGGGCCGCGCCGACGGGTTGTTCGGAACAACGCCTGACAACCCTCCCACCAGCGGGGACGGTCGGCCCCCTGGTGCCGACCTGGCCGGCCGAGAGGGCGACTCCATGCGCTTCGTGGGGGCGGCGACCCGGCGCATCGCGCGCGGCATCGACCTGGACGAGATCGTCCTCGGCCTGTGCCGGGCCACCGTGCCGACCTTCTCCGACGAGATCCTGGTCTACCTGCGCGATCCGCTGCCGGTCGGCGACGAGCACCCGGTGCGGCCCTTCGTGCTGCGTCTGCGCCGCACGGACCGGCTGCGCTTTGCGCGCCAGGGGGGCACGGAGCTGGTCCGCGTAGCAGACCCCGACCCGACCCCCGCCGCCGAGCTGTGCGAGGTCCGCTCCGGCGGCGCGCTCTCCGAGGTGCTGCGCGGGGTGCGGCCGGTCTTCGGGGACTCGGCCGCCGCCCGCGGCGCGCTGTCCGAGCTGCTCGGCACCGAGCCCCGGAATGGCAGGAAGCGGGTGATTCTCGCTCCCGTCCGCGGCCGTCGGCGGGTCATCGGTGCGGTGGTCTTCCTGCGTCACCCTGAGCGGCGCGAATTCGAGCCCAACGACCTCCTCGCCGCCGCCCAGCTCGCGACCCACACCGCGCTCGCCATCGACAAGTCCGTGCTCTACGGCCGCGAGGCGTACATCGCCGGAGAGCTGCAGGAGCTGCAGCGTGCCATGCTGCCGGACTCGCTGCCCCAGCCGACCGGGGTCCGGCTCGCCTCGCGCTACCTGCCTGCCGCCGAGACGGCCCGGGTCGGCGGAGACTGGTACGACGCGATCCCGCTGCCCGGCAGCCGGGTGGCGCTGGTCGTCGGCGACGTCATGGGCCACTCCATGACCTCCGCCGCGGTCATGGGTCAGTTGCGCATGACCGCGCAGACCCTGGCCGGGCTCGATCTGCCCCCGCAGGAAGTGCTGAGACGGCTCGACGAGCAGGCCCAGCGGCTCGGCCAGGACCGGATGGCGACCTGCATGTACGCCGTCTACGACCCGGTCTCGCACCGGATCACCATCGCCAACGCCGGCCACCCGCCGCCCATACTGCTCCACCTGGGCGGCCGGGCCGAGGTCCTGCGGGTCCCGCCGGGCGCCCCCATCGGCGTCGGCGGAGTCGATCTCGAGGCCGTCGAGTTGAACGCGCCCCCTGGTGCGACGCTGCTGCTGTACACGGACGGCCTGGTCGAGTCCCGGATGCGGGACGTGTGGACCGGGATCGAGCAGCTGCGCGAGCGCCTCGCCGCGACGGTCCAGCTGACCGGACCCGACCACTCGCCTCCGCTGGAGGCGCTGTGCGACGACGTCCTCGACATGCTCGGCCCGGGCGACCGGGACGACGACATCGCGCTGCTCGCGGCCCGCTTCGACGGGATAGCCCCTGAGAGGATGAAGTACTGGCTCCTGGAGCCGGAGGACGCGGCCCCGGGGCGGGCCCGGCAGTTCGCCCGCCGGGCGCTGGCCCGCTGGGACCTGGAGGAGCTCTCGGACTCGGTCGAGCTGCTGATCAGCGAGGTCGTGACCAACGCCGTGCGGCACGCGGAGCGGCCGGTGAGTCTGCGGCTGCTGTGGACCGACGTCCTGCGCTGCGAGGTCGGCGACGACTCCCCGCAGCTGCCCAGGCAGCGGCGGGCCCGGGACACCGACGAGGGCGGCCGGGGCCTGGCCGTAGTCGATGCCTTGTCATCGCGGTGGGGAGCAGTGCCGACCTACGGTGGAAAAGCGGTCTGGTTCGAGATCGATCTCACGGGTCGATAGGGGGACACGTGTCGCTGCGTGCGTAGCCCCTTGCCCCCGCGTCCTCGTCCAGGTCGAGAGTGAGCTGGTGGGCCCGTCTGTCCACGGAGGACACGCTGTGGGCCGCCTACCGGATGGCGACGGCCGGCTGCTGGAAAGTGTTCTGCCTGTCCACGCGCCGGCCGCCGCCTCTCGACGGACCCGAACGGCAGCGGGTCAGACGGCCACGACGGCGCTGGTGATGTGGCAGTTGTAGTTGTCGCCGTTCACCCAGGAGTACGAAGGGGGGTTCGTGGTCGTGGACTTCCGGGTGACCCACGGCCCGTAGATGGTGGTCACGTAGGGGTAGTTGGGCGAGGAGCACGTCGCCTTCACCCGGTAGCTGCCGAATCCGCTGTTGCAGTAGGCGCCCGCCGTGTTGTTCCCCGACGTGGTGCCGCAGTTGTAGACCGCCGCCTGGGCCGGGCTCGCTCCGAGGATCAGCGATGCCGACAGCCCCACCGAGGCCACCACGGCCTGCACCATCGTCTTGGTCGTACGTCGCATCCCGCGCTCCTTCGCAGCCGGCCACTTCATGATCAACATCACCCTAGGGAGCCGCTCTCCTCCTGGTCAACGGAATTCCGCCGGACCGGGGGTCGCGGCCGAGGATGCCGGCCCGAGGCACGAACCGGGCCCCTCGTCCGTGGTGGGCTTCGAGCCGGGTGCCATCGGCTGCAGTCGGCGTGGTCGCTGGTGCGGAGGAGCGCGGTGCCCACGAGCCGGACGCGGTGAGCAGGACGCGGTGAGCAGGACGGCGGCGGCACCCGCGGGCGCCACTCGGTACACGCAGGGGGTGTCGGACAGAACCTAGCGGCCGGACGGCGAGCGGTGTGCCTCGCGGTGGGTGGCGTCGGTCGTGTCCTCGGCGGGCTCGTTGCGAGGCGGCTTGCCCGCGGACAGGACCACGGCTGCGGCGAGCGCCATGACCGCGGCCATCGCGGCGAACCCGGTCGAGAAGGTCGCGACCTGGGCGGCGTAGCCGAGCAGGAGGGAACCGAGGCCGGTTCCGCTGTCGTAGCCGATGTTCCAGGCCACCGAGGTGGTGTGCCGGTTCTCCGTTCCGGCCTGTTCGAGCGCCTGGACGAGAGTGATGCTCTGCAGCCCTCCGTACGCCGCTCCCAGCAGCAGGAGACCGACCAGCAGGCCGGCTATGAGCGGCGGGTGGGACCGGACGGCGACGGCCACGGCGACGAGCACCAGTCCGGCGCAAGCCGCCACCAGCAGGATGCACGTCATCGGGCGCGGAGCCACCCGATCCGCCAGCACTCCGCAACCCCAGCGGCTCACCGCTGCCATGGCCGTGAAGAGGAACAGCCCGCTCGCCGCCAGGGCCGGCGGGCCGGCGAATTGAGGGGTGAAGGTCAGGACGGCCCCTCCGGCCGAAGTCGTCAGGAGCAGCGTGACGAGTGGCAGCCGGATGCGGCGGAGCACCAGGGTGGTGGAGGCCGCGCCTGTCGATTCCTGCTGTGCCGCCGGGGTGGTGCGGGCGTCGATCACTCAACCCACGGTGTGGGCGAGGGGCAGCGCGAGCAGAGGCAGGACTCCGCACGCGATGATCGCGGGGAGGGCGAGGGCCGCGGCCAGGGCGGGGGCGGCCGGGGTCAGGAGCATCTGCGGCAGGGCGACGGCCAGGCCGTACAGGCCGATGGCTGCTCCCTGGCGTGCGCGGGGGGCGAGGATCGTGGCGGCGCTGGAGCCGCAGACGGTGATGATGCCGAAACCGAGCCCCCGCAGGGCGGTGGTGGCGAGGATCGTCCACAGGCTGTCGCTCAGAGCCTGTACGGGTGCGGGAAGGCCGAGCAGCAGGGCCCCGAGGGCGAGCGTGCGGGGCCACCCGAGTGTGCGCAGGGCGGTCTTGACGAGTATCTGGGCCAGTACGGTGGTGGCCATCAGTACGGCGGTGACCGTTCCGGAGTCGAAGGCATCGGCGCCTCCGTGCACCGCCCACTGCGGCGTGGCGGGCAGCAGAAGTGCGAAGCCCGAGACGCAGAGGACCACCAGGATCAGCAGGTGCGCCATGCCGGGGGCGTTGATGACGGACGGCTGCGTGCGAGTCATGCGGAGTACCTTCTGGCCGGCGCTGTTGACTGGTGCAAGGGGGCAGGGGTGGTGAAGCGCCAGCGCTGGGGGAACAGGCTCGGCAGGTGCCTTCGCTCGGCGCACTCACCGGTGTTCGAGATCGCCGAGCCGGTCGACGACAGGAGCGGGCGCGCGCCGGCGATCTGCCGGCGTCCGCCCCGCCCCGCGCAGCCCGGTCCGATCGCCGAACCCTTCCGGCCCGGCGTTCCCTCACGGCCCCGTCCCACCGGGAGAGTACGTACGTGTGGCAGGCCCGGGCCCGCCACACGTACGACTGCGAGTGGCAGGGCGCCCGGACCACGCGTGCGGACACCGCGGCCGTCCGCGTCCTCGTCAGCGATCTCCCCGCCGCGACCGGGGAGATGGCCGCCAGGGGCGACGACGGCCCCCGCCTGCTCCCGGAGCTCGGAGAGTGCTCAGTCGATGCAGAACTCGTTACCCTCGATGTCCAGCATGGGGATGCACGACTCGTTCTCCTCGTCCGCGTACAGCGTCTGCACGTGGGTGGCGCCGAGCGCGACCAGTCGTGCGCACTCGGCCTCGAGCGTGGCGAGGCGCTCGTCCCCCACGAGCCCGGTGCCGACCCGGACGTCGAGATGGACCCGATTCTTGGCGCTCTTGCCTTCGGGGACCCGCTGGAAGTACAGGCGCGGGCCCTCACCTGAAGGATCACTGCAGGCGAACCATGCACCCTGCTCCGCGGGAGGCAGGGTGCGGTTGAAATCGTCCCAGGTGGCGAACCCCTCCGGTGGCGGGGCGGCGACATACCCCAGCACCTCGCACCAGAATCGAGCGACGCGCTCAGGTTCTGCGCAGTCGAAGGTGACTTGGAATTTCTTGATCACTGACATCGGCGCACCCTAGCAGGGGCCCTGTGCCGCTGCTTCGCCCGCGAAAACCCGCCCTCATCCTTCGCCCGGCGCCGCCGGGTCTCGCAGCGCGCCGGCCCGGTCACACGTCCGTGACCGGGGATTCCGATGCCGGTACCGGGAGCGCTGGGCACGGTGCGCACGTTGTCCTCATGAGACGGAATATGGGGCGTACTGCTGTACACCACAGCCGATGTCGAGCTCGCACGGTACGTCCGGACCCACTTCGAAGACCTGAACGTCCTGTCGGGCGACCTGACCCGGATCCTCGTCTTCGAGCGGCGCAGGCGCTGGGCGGCTGCGAAACGGTACGCCGGGGCCGTCTTCCGGGGGTCGTCCTGGCTGACCGCGCGCCCGCGACACGGCCGCCGTCTCAACGCAGGAGCCGGTCGGGAGCAGCGACGGACGGGGCCCCGGAGCCGGCCGCGCGTCGGCGGCATGACGGCGACGTCCGGGGGTACTCGGGCGCCGGCGCGTCCGGAGGCGGCGCGCGAGATGGGGGTGGGTCGGTCATGGCGCAGGGTGCTTTGACGCCTCGGGAGACAGCGGCCTGGGATCAGCTGGCAGCGGACCTGGCAGACGGCGCCCGGTGTGCCGGGCGGCCGATCCGGCGGGCAGCCCCCGCACGGGCGGCGGTGCTCGCGGTCTTCGCAGCGCTGGTGTGCGCGCTGTCGATGCTGGTGGCGGCCCGGGCCACCGGTGTCGAGGTTCTGGCCTGGGCCGGGGTGGTCGTGTGGGTCGCCTCGGTCCTGGCCGTCTCGCACCTCCTCGGCCACGGGCCCCGACCGCCCTGGCGGTAGGAGCGGGGCACCTGCCTTCGGCGAGCCACCCGGCCCGGGACACCGTCAGGCCGCGAGGTCCTGGTCCGGCTCGATGGGAGCGGATCGCGGTCGGCCGTCGCGTCCTGTCGTCGGCGGGCTGGTCGCGGGACGGCCCCGTAGACCTCTCGCCGGTCATTACGGTCATGTGCCCACCGCGCCCCTCCCCGCCGCGAGCGTCTCCCACTCGGCCCGAACCGACCGCCCGCGTCGCCGGGGTGGATCGGGGGTCGCGGGAGATGCTTCGCGCAGGAGGGGCGAGAGTGCGGCAGTCGCCCGGCTCCCAACCAGCTCCCGAGCGGCAGCAATCGCCTGCTCCTCCCCTTGAGTCGACGTGCCGGTGACTCGATACGCGACCCGAACACGGCCGGGCCCCGGCACGCGAGGTGCCGGGGCCCGCTGGGGCAGCCGCTCGGAATCACGGGCAGCCGGGTCCCGTGGTGGGATTGGTGCAGACGTCGGTGCCCGGTCCGCCGTCGTTGGTGTTCGTTCCGGGTCCGCCGTCGAGGTTGTCGCGGCCGCTCTCACCGAAGAGGGCGTCATCGCCGTCGCCGCCCGCCACGACGTCGTCGCCGGCGCCGCCACGAAGGGTGTCGCCGCCCGCCCCGCCGGCGAGACGATCGTTGCCGGCCGCGCCGGTGATCGTGTCGGCTCCATAGCCGCCGCAGATGAGGTCGTTGCCGGCGGCGCCGTTCACGGTGTCGTTGCCGGCGAGGGCCATGATGACGTCGCGCTGTGGAGTGCCGTTGATCTGGTCGTCACCGGGGGTACCGGTGATCGTCGGCTGCTCTCCGAGGCACGTTGTCGGCTCGACGGTGGTGGTCTCCGACGCGATGTCGTTCGCCGGGACCGGGTCGTCGACGGCCCCCGCGACCCCGGCGGTGTTCGTGTGGATCCCGCCGCTGTTGGCGAACACCGTGAGGGTGCGGGTGGCGTCGGTGCCCGCGGGGAGCGTGCCGACGTCACAGGTGACGACGACCGGTACGGAGCCGGCGGCGGTGCACCCGGCCGACGCGGAGACGAACTCGAGCGCGGCGGGCAGGGTGTCCGTGAGGACGACGCCCTCGGCGGTCTCTGTGCCGTGGTTGGTCGCGGTGAGGGTGTACGTGACGTTCTGCCCCTCCTGGACAGGGTCGGAACCGGTGTCGGATTTCGTGACGCCGAGGTCGGTGTGAGCAGGGTCGAGGTGCCCGATACGGTTCGCGGTCTCGGCGAACCAGATGTCGCCGTCCGGGCCCGTGGTGATGCCCCAGGGACCGCTCTCCGAGGAGGGCAGAGGGAACTCGGCGATCACACCGGCCGTGCTGATCCGCCCGATCTTCCCGCTGTTCCGTTCGGTGAACCACAGGCTGTCGTCCGGACCCGCGGCGATGTCCTCGGGCTGGCCGCTGTCGGTGGGCACGCTGTACTGGGTGATGACGCCCGATGGGGTGATCTTCCCGATCCTGTTACCGCCGAACACGGTGAACCAGAGGTTCCCGTCCGGCCCGGCGGCGATCGCGGTCGGGCCCCCGCCGTTGGGCACGGGGTACTCGGTGACGACGCCTGATGTGCTGATCTTCCCGATCCTGTTGGCGCCTTCGACGAACCACAGGTTCCCGTCCGGCCCCGTCGTGATGTCGGTCGGCGAGCTGAACGGGGTCGGCAGGGGGTACTCGGTGATGGCCCCGGCAGTGGTGATGCGGCCGATCTTGTTGCCGTTCTCCTCGGTGAACCACAGGGCGCCGTCCGGCCCGGTGGTGATGCCCGTGAGTTCGGCGAACTGGTCGGGCAGCGGGTACTCGGTGACCGTGCCGTTCGGCTCGATCTTCCCGATCCGGGAATCGAAGTGCTGCATGGTGAACCAGAGGTTGCCGTCCGGCCCCGTGGTGATCTCGTGCGGGGTGCTGAACTCGCCGGGCAAGGGGTACTCGGTGATGTCCCCCGTCGTAGTGATCCGGCCGATGTTGTTGCCGTTGGCCTCCGTGAACCACAGGGCGCCGTCCGGCCCGGTGGTGATGCCGACCGGTGTGCTGAACGGAGTGGGAACGGGGTACTCGTCGATGGCCACGGCCGCGTGGGCCACCGGGGCTCCGGCGGTCAGGGGCAGGGTCATGAGAGTGCCGGCGAGGAGCGCGGCCAGTCGGCGTCCCCAGCGGGACTCGGGACGGCGCTTGGGGGCGGGCGCGCTGCGTGGGGTGGGGGGCATGGAAGCAACACCTTTCGGTTGCGGCGGAACGTGCCCGTCTTACCAAGCCCCTATCGTTTCTTCAGGTACGGCGCGGCCCGGACGGCACGCGAAATGCGCCCATCTTTCACCTGGGCAGCGCAGAACGGCGCTTCGGGATGAAGCGTCGGTTCCGCGCCGCCTCACCCGCGGCGCGGCCGCTCAACTACTCGATCCGTGAACGGCGTTCGACCCCGGCACCGTGCGTGCGCCCCCCGCCCCTGCACGGGGGCCGCGGCGCGCCTGTGACGGACGTGCCGGTGACGGCGGACGTGCCAGTGACGGACGGCCGGTTCAGCTCACGACCCGCCGCTTCGGGCGTCGGCCATCGATCACTCAGCTCCTGGCGCGTGCTTCCCGGCGGCTCCGCCGGAGCAGGGTGGGGTGGTCGACGGCCGCGATCAACGCCGATACTTCCGTGCGTACTTCGATGGGAGCGCGCTGGGATTGAGATGGTCCAGGATCCTCGGAATCCCAAGAGGGCGCTGTCGGCAGGTGAGTTCGAGCGGCCCACCGGGAAGACCGTAGACGGCGGCATCCTCCTCACCGCGATCGGCGTCGCGGTGCTCTGCAGGGTGCTCGTCCTGGTCGTGCGGTAGGACGCCACCCCGAGCTCGCACGTGCTCGTCGTCGTCACCGGCGGAGAGTCGAGGGCGGCGAGGGCGGCGCCCATGAGGAAGATCGCCTGCGATTCTCGGATGTCATCCCCTGGGCCGCACGAAGAGCGGTATGACGCCGTCGATGTGCTGGAGCCTTTGGCGATGCCGGTCCCGCCGGGCAGCGTGGACGCTGCGGCGGGCGAGGCAAAGCGACCCGGCCGGGACGTGGCAGGTCGGGCAGGGCTCCGAGTAGGCGCCGTGCCTGAAACGAGCCGCCGTCTCGTGCGCGGCGTCGTGGGCGGCGTCCGCCGCCCGAGACGGCAGAACGGCGGCGAGGCGCGACACCGTCTGCGGCCGCCCTTCGTGTCGGGGCTGGGAGCGGGCAGTTGCAGTGGGGCTCATCAAGGGGGCATCTCCTACTGCGGGGCCGAGGGCAGGCGAGCTCTTGCCGGTCCGAGGCTTACGGATCTCGAAGCGACGGGCGTCATGCCCACGTACCCAGCGGCGGCCGGCTCACCCATGACCAGAATCAGACCGGGCTGCCACGGGAAGCCGTGGCCGCCTTCCTGAAGGACTTCCGTCTGCCGTCGCCACCGCGGGGCATGGCGATCGGCGAGGCGGAACCTCAGGGCGGCATGTCCTGTGCAGATCAACGCGGTCGTGCGGGACACGCGGAAGAGGATGCCAGGGCCTGCCTGGACGAGTGGCCTGGGGAGCGGTTGGCTCCCGGCCCCGGGGATGCGTCACCCGCCTCGCGGGTGGCGTTCACCCGTGCTTGGGCCCTTCGTCAGAGAACCGGATCGGCATCGTGAAGAGTTGAAGCGTGCAGTCAGTCTGCCCCCTCCACTGACAACCGCCTGGCGGTCAGCATCTCCGGGCGGTAGGCCGTTCCGGGGAACCAAGACCTCGATGCCACGTTCTCGGGCTCGAGCAATGCTCCTGAGACCAGGCGTTCCGCTGCTCTCCAGCACCCCTTCCGCACGGCCCTGGCATCCGAGTGACCTGGCGCATCACAGCGTCACCTAGATCGTTTCCAAGCCACGGCTGTCGCTGCGCTCACTCTCGTAAGCGTGGCCCTGGATCTGGGACCCGGCCAGCGCTCTGTCCCTCGCGATGCTGCAGCGGTGGGCCGTCGCCGGAGGTGCGGGTGACAGGGGAATCGAGAACCTCCTCTTCGGCGTTACCGGAGCATGGGTGCTGTACCCCGCTCCAGCGACGACGGGCCCGGCCCGTCCATCACGGCAACCGCCCGCGCACGTCTCGCTGCCGACCGCGTCGATACTCTCGCGCGCGCTGCGGCACTGAGCCAGGACTTCGATCAGATAGTCGCGGCGAACCGTCTCGTCGCGGTCGACGACGAACATGACCCCGAAGGCGGTAGCACCGCCTTCGAGCGGGCCCATGTAGCCGCCCTCATGGCGCAGGCGCGCGAGCACCTGCAAGAACTGGACCGGGCATGGGATCGGCTCGAACAAGGACAGTACGGACGATGCGAAGGCTGCGGCGAGACGATTCCGCCTGAACGGCTGGCGATCCTCCCGGCATCAACCACCTGTCTCCGCTGTGCCCAGCACGACCGACGCCCGCCTCCGCGCATCGGCTGACGCCACCACGTGTCCGGTGCATGAGTCGACGCTGGACAGCGTCGGCTGCTCGATCCACCGCCCCGCAGGGGAACGGCTTGTCGGCTCGCCGTCCGCCCTCCGGCAGCGCTTCGCTCAGGACTGCGACCCCTGCACCCACCTGGCGTTCCGGTCCGACTCAGGCCCGAATCGCCAAGAAGAAGTCCTGGCAGTCGCCCGCGGCAAGAGCACCCAGGCCTCCCGGAGGTGTGGGGAACGGCTCAGGTTTGGATGCGGCTGTTGGTGCCGTCGTGGTGGTCGGCGTGTTCGTCATCGAACCAGTAGTCGCCGGCGGCCAGATAGCGGAACGAGTGCGCGCTGTGCGAGGGGAGGGACACATGAGCGGCTCGGGTACCGTCGCCGCGGGGTTCGAGGGGGTGAGCCGCAGGGTTCCAGTGGTTGAAGTCCCCGACGACGCTGACCGGCCCTTCCGGACTGTTCACGGGCAGGACGAAGGTGACCTGAGTCCGGCCCTTGAGCCGCTTACGTTCGAGCACAGCGATCTCCAGTCGTCGGCGTCGGGTGACCCATGCATCGTCGCCCGCGCGCCGACGTCACGGATCGAACGTGGATGCGAACTGTTCCCGGCCCCCCGGTCAGTCGCCCGCGATGGCAGCATGAGCGACGCCCAGAAGCGTGGAGGCGGGGCCGGGTCCGTTGCGGGGCCCGAGCCGGGGTTCCATCGACCCGACCGGGCCCCGCATGCGTGGACTCTCGTTGCCCTGCCACCGTGACACGAACCCGCCCACACCGCCGCGCCAGGCCGTACGGAGATCGGCCAGTCGGCCGATCTCCGTACGGGGTCCGCAGTGCCTCTTCCTCTCTACCGGCGACAGAGGCCCATCGCTTCGCCGAGGTCTAGCAGGGACCGGCCTGCCAGTAGAAGGCGACGAGATCGGCCCGATACTGCGGGTCGGCTCGCTGCTGGGTGGAGAGATGCTGGGGCGCGTCCTCCACCTGCCCCTTGGTCAGGCTCAGGTAGATTGTCTGTTCGCCGTGCTCCATCCGCGTCACGGCGCCAGCGGGGATCAGGAGCTTGCCGAAGATCCATGCACCGGCGTCCACCACGAGATACGCGTCGTCTCTTTCATCGGAGTGTTCGTCCACCTCACCGATACGGCCATCGGTTGCCTCGACCCTCCATCCCGCCAGATCGGTACCGATCACGTGGTCGCACGTCGGGCCGAAACACCACGGGCTGTCCGTCATACCGCCACTCCTCGCTTGCATGGCGTCGTTCACGCGACGACCTTGCATCCCCCTACCTCGGGATCCCCCTCCCATGCACGATCAAGGGCGACGGAGCAGACCCGCTCCACTGCTCTGCAAGACAGCTCAGCGCGCACCCCTGACCGTGGAACCACGATCCCAGCGAGCGGCAGCATCGACCGGCTCTACCTGAGCGGGAGGCAGCGGGAGGCCCCGCCGAGGGGGCGGCGACCGGTCACCGAGCTCGGGCTCGTCCTCGCCCCGATGTGCGGTCGCCGTCAGGATCCGGTGCAGGCGATCGCGCACGGCTGGACGGAGGTCAGGGCAGGGGGCGTGTTCGGAGCGTCGGCGATCTTCCTCGCGACGACGAGTACATCCACACAGAGATATGTTGCGATTTCGCCCTCCTTGTCCACCCATGCAAGCCCACATGGGAGTCGCCTGGTCTTGGGAGCGCCGCGGGTGACGTAGTGTTGCTTCTACCGACGCGGGGTGGAGCAGCTCGGTAGCTCGCTGGGCTCATAACCCAGAGGTCGCAGGTTCAAATCCTGTCCCCGCTACTGAATGACGTGAGGCCCGGATCCTGCGGATCCGGGCCTCACGTGTGCACGCGACATCGCACCAGGCCGCGTGGGTACCGGGCTGGATGACCGAGCGATGCGGTACCCGCGCGAGGCGGACTCCGAGGAGCGGCAGCGTCCGGCTACGCCTCTTCGTGAGGAGACCGGCTCGATGCTGGTGCGCACTTGGTGCCGGCGCGCAGCCGCTGCCCGCGGTCGGATTTGGGGACCACGACGTGGCGGAGGCGCTCGGACACCTCCCCGGGAAAGCCGTCTGGTCGGGGACCGATCGATGGGCCGTAGTTCGTTCACCGCATCACGAAGCACGATCCCGCCGACCGTGACGGGCTGGGAAGCCAGTGGCAGGTACCCGGAATCGGGGGTGAGGCCGGGCACCTGATCTTCCGCCCGCCGTTCAGAGCGTCGACGGGGCCGGAGGGTCGAGGGCTTCCAGCGTGGCCCTGACGTCGCCGATGCCGGTCCAACCGCCGGAGGCGTAGACGCAGTTGCCGGCCACTCCGACGGGACAGGCCATGGCGGCCGCGGCGAGGCCGAAGCGGGGGGTAGGCAGCGGGGGCAGTTCCGTCCAGAGGTTCGAGACGGGGTTGTACGACTGGACGGTGCCCAGGGGAGGTCCGTTCACGATGTTCCCGCCTCCCACGGTGTAGATGCAGGTGCCGCTCTGCCCAGGCGGGCAGGTGGTCGCCGTCGTGGCTGCGCTGGACCGGGCCGTGGGCAGCGACGCCGCCGGGCTCCAGGCGTTGGTGGCCGGGTTGTAAGACTCCACCACGCCGAGGAAGCCTCCGGCGTAGCCGCCGACGGCATAGACGCAGGTACCGGCCTGACCGGGCGGACAGGCCGCGGCCGCGCCGCTCAGGTAACCCCTGCGCGTGGGCATCGCCGTCAACGTGTGCGTCGCTCGCGCGCGTCCGTCCGATCAGCTCCCGCCGGCGGTCGAACCTGTCCTCCGCAGGCACGTCCGTGCTCCGGAGCACGGCTCCGATCATCGCGGCCACCTCCGACTTCCCCAACCGGCCCGTCACTTCGTGGACGAGATCGAGCGGGGCCATGTGACGCCGTCGAAGACGGCGCGTTCGCTCCGGGCGGTGGTCCCGGAGCGAACGCCGATCGTGGGGTGTCAGTTGCCGCCGGCCGGCAGGCCGTGTCCGCCGCGTCCCGCGTACACGGCGTCGTAGACGGGCCGTTCGACCCCGCCCGCGTCCGAGAGGACGTTCTTCACCTGCCCGCCGACGACGAACGTGGTGGATCCGCCGCCGTCCAGGTTGAGCGCGTCGACGGCGCCGAGGTCCTCCATGATCTTCGCGAGGTCGTAGATCGGGACACCGCGGCGCAGGCCCTCGTCCCTGGCGGTGACGGTGACCAGGAGGGTGCGTCCGTAGCCGTCCGCGCCGATGGCGGTGCGCGGGTCGTTCGCGACATTGTCGGCCGGTGCGGCGACGACCCTGCCGTGCCGCATCAGATCGTGGGTGCCGTTGACGACGTCGATCGACGGGTACGCGGGGTCGAGCGGCAGGTCGACGTCGTCGGCCGGGTCCTCGACGACGCCCAGGTCCGTGGCGCGCTGGGTGTACGTGAGCTTCGCGCCCACCATGGCGTGGTCCCTGAGCCACTGAGCGCCGCCCCCGGTCTGGGCGTCGTCACCGATGCCCTGGAGCACCTTGCCCCCCGGAGGGATGTCCATTCCGCCGCGCGGGGACTTCACCGCTGTGACACGGCCCGACGCGTCGACGGCGACCTCGACTCCGTCGGCGTCGTCCGCCGCCACGAAGGGGGTGTGCCGGGGCTCCGGCGTCTTCTGGCCGTAGGCCGAGGTGAAGACGACGATCTCGCTGTAGTCCTGGTAGTAGGGACCGCCCTTGATGACATTGCCGTACTGGTCGAGCCGTTGGACGTCGCCGTTCGCGTCGGTGGTGTACGGGAGGGACCTGTCGCCGGCCTCCTGCGGGCAGAACGCGATCCAGCCGGGGTACCGGTTGACGGCGTCGACCACGCGCGTGGCGTCGTCGGCGGTATCCGCGGTGTTCCGGTCGGACGTGATTCCCAGCGTCGTCGTGATCTTGGTGAAGTGCGGCCGGCCGTGCTGGAGGACGACGGAGTTCTGCCCCTTCAGGCAGGCGGCACCCTGCACGACGTCCTCCTGGACCGAGGTCGTCATCGGGACCGACCGCTCCTCCGGGATGCCCTTGCCGGTCGCGTCGTCCTCGTCCTTGGTGGAGACGGAGTAGCCGCCGTTCACACCGACGTACGGCGCGTCCTTCGCGGTGGTGCCGACGGTGGCCAGCATCGCGGTGGTGGGCTCCCTCACGCTCACCCCCGCGCCCACCGTGCTGTCCAGGGATATCGCCCCCAGGTCCGGGTCGATGACCGCCACACGGACGACGATCTCGGAGGACTCGCTGGAGTACGTGGTCCGCTCGATGCCGTCCGCCACCGTGAGGTGATGGGCCGTCAGGGTGTCCAGGACCGACTGGATGTCGTTGGTGGCGGGGTCGGCGACCGCCGCGCTCTGGGTCAGGGCCAGTGTCGCCAGAGCGACGGGAACGGCCGCGACGCGGCGCAGGCGTGAGCGACCGGCGGAGTTCGTGGCGGGGTTCACGGTCAGCACTTCCCTTCCGCGTCGGCGAGCTTGTGGGAGCTGACGGACGACTGGTACACGGCGGGCAGGGTCGTCTCCTCGCCGGGCAGGACGACGAACGCCCGGTACGCGACGCCGCCTGCCTGCCAGGTTCCGGAGTATCCGGGATCCCGGTAGAAGCAGGCGACCTTGTGCGAGCGGTTCGCGACGGACACCAGCTTGTCGTCCCAGGCCACGCCGTAGTCCTTGTTGCCCAGGACGCCGTCGGGAAGGACCTCGGCCTGGCTCGTCACGCCTCCGACACCGCGCCCGCTGGGGCCCTGGAAGATGCACACCCGACCGGCCTCGCAACGGTCGAACCCGGTCCGGCAGAGCGACTTCGAAGGGGCGAACTTGTGCGAGGCCACCGTCACCTTCGGCAGCCCGTCGGCGCCCTTGGCCAGGTCGCCGCCGGTGTGCCCGGGCAGCACGGCCTGGATGTCGGTCCCGCCGTACGCCGGGTCGTCGTAGAGGCACGTCCAGGAGGCGGTGTTGTTACGGAACGACAGGAACGTCCGGCCCTTCAGGCTCTCGACCGTGCCGTAGTCGAGCACGGGCCCGTCCTGCGGCGCGAGCGAGACCATCTCGCCCTCGCCGCCGGCCTGCGCGTACAGGCAGAACGTCTTCGCCGGACAGTCGGTGTACGCCGCCTGCGCCGGTCCGGCCTGCGACCACACCAGGCAGGCCGCCAGGAGAACGGCGGCCAGCCCGGCAACGGGCAGTCGGCCGAGTGAACTCTTGATCATGTGCATGGTCGTGACTCTAGAGAACGCCACGCGCGTCACGGCACGCGGATCAGGAGAGCGCGTTCACCCCGAGCGCGAACACGCGGGAGAGCCCGGCCGCGGAGCAGACGGCACCTCACGCCGGTGGGCGGCTCTTCGGCTGTCACGCCTTCATGCTCCGTCCGGGCCACCACTCGCCCGTACGAGCCATGCGCGCGCCCCGGACGGATCACGCCGGGAAGCCGTCGGCGACGGCGCGTGATCGGCTGGGCTCGACTGGCTGCGGAGCCTTGACGGCCGGCCGTTCACCTCAGAAGGAGCCCTCTCGATGTCTTGTCGTCCCATGCCGGCCGTCCTCGGCTGCCTCGTGGTGGGTGCGCTGGTCGCGGTACCGACCCCGGCCGCTCACGCGGCCACGTTGCAGGTGCGCTGCTCGGTCCCGGATCTTGTCGCGGCGATCAACACCGCGAACGCCTCGCCGGGTGCGGACACCCTCCGACTGGCCCCCACGTGCACATACCGGCTGACGGCGCCCCACGCGGCCAGTCCCGGCAACGGCCTGCCTCAGATCCGCAGCAAGATCAGCATCGACGGCCGCGGCGCGACGATCGCGCGCGACACGAGGGCCCCGAAGTTCCGCATCCTCTTCGTCGCCGGGACGGGCGATCTGCGACTCGACCGCGTCACGGTCAAGGGCGGATTCGCCGTCGACTGCCCGTTCTTCGAGGACCAGGTCCCGGGCATCGTCTGCGGCGGTGGCGTCTCCAACACCGGAATGATGAAGGTGACCCGCAGCAAGTTCATCGGCAACACGGCCCGGTCCGACGTGTTCGCCCAGGGCGGCGCCGTCGACAGCCCCGGTACCGGGAGCGTGAGCGAGACCGAAGTGAGTGGCAACCACGTCGTCTACAGCGGGACCGATGCCGGTGGAGGCGCCGCCGGCGCCGCCATCGCGAACGACGGACCGCTGACGGTGACCCGCTCTCGACTGACCGGAAACACCGCGACCGTCACCAAGGACACCCAGAGCACCGCTTTCGGGGCCGGCATCATCAGCTTCGCCGAGACGACCGTCAAGGACACCATCATCAGCAGGAACCGTTCCTACGCCCCAGGCGGGTTCGCACGTGCCGCCGTCTCCAACGGTATTCCGGAACCCGGCCGACTGACCGTGACCGGCGGTGCCATCAAGGACAACACGTCGGACGCCCCGCACGGCACCGCCCAAGGCGGCGGCCTCGCGAACAACGGCCTCATGACCGTGAGCAAGGTGAAGATCAGCGGCAACCGGGCGGTCGCCGAAGACGGCACCGCGCGCGGTGGCGCTGTCCGCGTGGGGCCCTTCGGCACCCTCGACCTGACCGACAACCACATCACGGGCAACACCGTCGACGCGCCGAACGGCACAGCCCAGGGCGCCGGTCTCGACAACCCCGACGGCGGAACCCTGACAGCCACGCGCAACCACGTCCTCCGGAACACGGCCACCGCGAAGAGCGGCACCGCGGAAGGAGGCGGGCTCTACCACGCCGGAGGGTCCACCGGCCTGGGCACCACCACGCTGAAGGGGAACACCATCGCACGTAACCGGGCCGGCGACGGCGGCGGCATCTTCAAGGCTTCCGGCACCCTCACCCTGAACGGCGACATCGTCCGCGACAACCGACCGAACAACTGCAGCCCGAACGGCACCATCCCAGGCTGCACCGGCTGACGACCCCCGAACCTTCCCGGCGCTCCCCCTCAGTCCGCACCACACGACGGCATCTCTTCGTGCTAGCGGAGTCCCCCACACTCGGGTGCCGTCTCCTTGCCCTGGCACCAAGACGCGCCCGCCGCCCCATGGTTCCGAAGCGAAGGGTCGGGCCCAGGGATCATGGCGAACATGGCCACTGAGCATCCCGCCGAGCGCGGCGGTCCCGGGCGCGACCGGTTCGCCGCGTTTTCCGATCGAGCGTCGAACCTCACCAGCTCGCCGCCGTTCTACGCCCTGTGCGTGCTGCTGGTCGTCGGCACGATCGTGCTCCACCTCATGCACCCGCCGCTGTCCTGGCTGATCTTCGCCGGAGATGTCATGACGGCCGTCAACCTTCTCCTGCTCGCCCTGCTGAAGAACACCGAACGGCGTGACACGCACGCCGTCCAGCGCAAGCTGGACGCGATCGCAGCAGCCCTGCTCGAGCAACGCGAGGGCACCAGCCACACAGCGGCTGACGAGCTGAGGCGTGCCATCCGCATGGAGGAGAAGCGTCAAGGGTGAGATCAAGGCCGGGCGGGCCGTCTCTCGTCCCGGGCTCGTCCGATTGGTCGGATCTTCCGGTGGTCGCGCCGCGCGCGGCAGAGCCGAGGTTATGAATGCCTCACCGGACCATCCATGAGCATCAACCTCAGGAGCCACACATCATGCGCCCCCTCAGAGCAGCCTGTCTCGGCGCGGCCAGTGCGCTGGTCGCCCTTCTCGCTTGCGCCCCTGTTGCGGCCGCCTCCGCGACGGGCACCGATTCCGCCCCCGCCAAGGGCAAAGACCGGATCATCACACTCATCGGCAAGCTCGCGGAGCAGTCGCGCTTCCCCGTCAACCCCGGCGGCGCCCCCGCCCAGGGCGATCGGACCGTCGTCCGCTCGATCCTCTTCGACAAGGCCGGCAAGCAGGTCGGCGAGACCGCCGGCACCTGCACCACCACCCGGGTCACCGACGGTGGAGCGGAAGTGTGCGTCGTGACCTACACCCTCCCGGGCGGCCAACTCTCCGTGCAGGGGATGGTCTTCGGCCATCTCATCCCAGGCCCTCCCCCTTCGTTCGACAACGGGATCACCGGCGGCACCGGGGAATACGCCCGGGCCCGTGGCTCGGTCCACGCCGACACGATCGCCACGGGCACGAGGCGCTTCACGATCGACCTCAAGGGCTGACGTGCCCTGCCCCCGCCCGGTGAGATCCGGCGGGGGCTCCTTCGCGTGACGCAGCTGTCAGCGGGGCGATCCCCGACATCGCCGCGTACGGCATGGACGGCATGGACGGCATGGACGACCTCACGGACCTCGATGGCGGCGGCGTCTCTCCCGGCATCCCTCCGGCGTTCGTGGACCCGGTCGGGTTGCGCATGCGGGCCACGCCCACCGGCATGAGGCGAGGGGTTGCTACTTCTCGGGCGTGCCGGGTCCCCCGCCGATCGATTCCTGATAGATGTCCGCGTAGGTGCGTGAGTCCTTGATCAGGTCGTCGCAGAACGCGGCGACATCGGTGCCGATGAGTTCCAGAACCCCCTTGCCCGCGGCGACGCCTTCCTCGAAGAAGTCGACGATCCCGGGGAGCAGAGGCCCGTCGGGCAGATCCACCGGTCCGACCTTGAACAGGTACTTCTGCATCTCCTTGTAGACGATCCGGTAGTCCGGTGGGAGCGCCTTGACCCGAGCCTGGTGCGCCCGCCACTGCTTCTTGCCCTCGATGATGTCCTGGATCCCCATGTCAGCCTCCCAGCCGGCTCAGCTTCCGTGCGACGTTCCTGTTCAACTGCTCGCGCCACCGGTCTCGGTAGGTGCGCGCCCCTTCCCCACCAGCCAGCGCCGTGCAGAAGCCGCGGATGTCGTCGCCGAGGACCTCGTGGACGCTCTGCCCGTCCGCCGCGGTTTCTTCGAGCAGCCCCAGGGCGGCGTCGAGGATCGGCATCAGGTTGCGGCCGGTGAAGTCTCCATGGGGAAGGAGGTGGGCTTTGATCTGACCCCACGCCGCCCGGTAGTCGTCGGGCAGGGCCTCGGCCCGCGCTTCGAACGCCTTCCATTCCCTGGTGAGATCGCTGCCGGTGATGGTCTCCCAGAAGTTCATCTCCCGCCCTCCTTGAGCCTGTCGATGCGTGATGAGACGTACCGCCATTTGGTCCAGAACGTCGCGAGTTCCTCGCGTCCGGCGTCGTTGAGTGCGAAGAACTTGCGCGGTGGGCCGACCCCGGACGGTCGTTTCGTCACCTCGACGAGCTTGTTCCTCTCCAGCCGCAGCAGGATGGTGTACACCGTCCCTTCGACCACGTCGGTGAAGCCGAGCTCGTTCAGCTGACGGGTGATGGCGTACCCGTAGGTCTCCTCCCTGTCGATGATTTCGAGCACGCACCCTTCGAGCGTGCCCTTCAGCATCTCCGTCAGGTCATCCACCGCAAGCCTCCTCGACCCGAACCAGTACTCCGTAGTACCGAGTACCACTACACAGTACCACCGAGTAGTGGAGGCCGCCGGCGATCGGTGAGCGCGGACCGGGCGTGTTCACCGGTTCGATCCTCGGGGCCACTGTGGCGGTGGCCGCACTGCTCGCGTTCCTGTCGCCGGCTCAGCGGGTGACATCACGGCCGGGATGGCGGCGGAACGATCCCGGCTTCGTGGGCGACCACCGCGGCGGCAGCCCGGTTGTCCACTCCCAGCCTCGCCAGGATGGAACTGACATGGGCTTTCGCCGACGCGTACGGCGAGCGCTTCCTGCCGCCGGCGCTGCTCGAGCGGACGGCCGCCGAAGGCCCGCACCTTCCACGACCGACCGCATGGGCCGCGGTCTCACCCGAGCCCGCGGCCGACCCGGCGCGAAGGTCGCCGGGTCTGCGGAGTGCCGGCACGCCTTCGCCGTCGAGATCCCGGGCTTCCTCGAAGCCTCCTCGGTGGGACCGAGGAGGGCACGGAGGAGCGGCGCGGCACGATCGATCAGCCGAAGGCCTTGACCGCCTGGTAGTAGGTCCACGCCGTGCTGTTGCACGTCGTCTTCGTGGCACCGCTGTAGTTGAGGCACACGCGCTTGAGGTCCTCGTACAGGGCGCTGTCCAGTCGGGGCTTGTTGGCGTCGAAGGTGCCGGCGGCCTTGTGGTTGCGGTAGCCGAAGTCGTGCCGGGCGCACGACATCGAGAAGGGGAAGCCGAGAGGGTTGTCCGGCGAGGTGGAGCAGTAGTCGGTCGACCAGTCGAAGGCGTAGGCGGACCAGGCACTCTGATTGGCTCGGGCGGCGGCCCATTGGTTGTAGCTCGACGCGCTCGTCTGCGTCCAACTGGAGAGCACCTGGGGTTTGTCGGCAGGGGCAGCCGTGGCGACAGTGGCGGTGGCGACGGTGGTGACCAGGGCCAGAGCCGAGGCGGACAGGCCGACGGAAAGTCTTTGGTGCATCCCACACCTCCAGGAGACTGCGGCCCACCGACGGGCTGCAGGTACATGACAAGATGATTGACGGGGCAACAGCGTTTGTATAGACCTTGGCGTGCCGACCTTCGCGTGGAGTGAGCGGCGGGACCGGCCCGCAGGGCGTACGGATCGGGCGGAGCGGACAGGCCAGGAGCGTCAGGGCCACACCTCCCGTCGCGGTCGGCCGACGCCAACCGGCCACAGGCCGTCGACCGGCAGGTCGTCGAGGACGTCGGAGTGGCTCTCGGCCGCCGGCTGCTCGGGCTGGTCGGTCAGTTGCGCAAGTCGAGCTCCTTCGGGCCGTAGTGGGCCGCGGTCTCTCCTCTGATCAAGGCCCAGTAGCGGTCCCCGAAGGACCAGTGCCACCACTCCGTGGGGTAGTTCACCAGCCCCGCGGCCGTGAGTACGGTGCCCAGCAGCTTCCGGTTGGCGCGGGCCTCCTCGCTGATGTTCTCGGCGTGGGTGTAGCAGGCGCCCGCGCTCTCCTCCGGGTCCGCGTTCATGCGCGTGCCCAGGTCCAGCTCGTTCCCGTCGACATCCGCGAGGGTGAGGTCGACGGCGGCGCCGGCGCTGTGGGGAGCGATGTCGGGGGGTGACACGTACCTGCTCGCCGCCGAGTGGACCTGCTCGGCGGACCATTCGGGACGAGCGGCTCGCAGCCGGCCGGCGTACTCCTCGAAGTACTCCCGCTGAAGGGAGGGGGGCCGGTACCCCTCGACGAACAGCAGTCGCAGGCCCGCCGGAAGCATGGTCTGTGCCGTGAGCAACCGCTGCAGCACGCCTTCCCGCAGGTGGGCGAAGGCGTCGGCCGGGTCCTGCTTGCGGGTGTCGACGAGAAGCCGGCCGCCGAGGCGGACGTCCACAAGACGTTCGCCGGACTCGGTCACGGGAACGGCGGCGACCGTCGGGTCCGACATCAACACGATCTCTCTCATCGTGCCACCCCTCGTCCGGCCTGCGTGGCCGAGGGGCGCACGCCGGACCACTGACCGGCGCCGCACTCCTCGAAGGCGTACCCGCGTCCCCACGCCTCCGGCGGGGCGAACAGCTCGACGAATACCGCGCGGTCCCGGGCATCGGACTCGCGGAGCACGAGCCGTTCGGTCGGTATCGAGGCGGGCGGCCAGGCGGAGGTTCCGGGTTCGATCATGGCGGGAACCTATCGCACGCCCCGTGGGATCCCTCGGCGGAGAATCCCGACTCCTGCCTGGCGATCTTCTTCCGTCGGTCTGCAACCGGGACCGCTTCGGCACGCGTGTCGATGATCTGAGAAGCAAGAAGCGAGAAGTCGTTGTCCGTGGGGCCGGCGCGGGGTTCGAACCGTCCGGCCGAGAGGATCCGGAGCCGTTCCATGTCCGATGAGATCACCCTTCGTCCTGTCACCGCCGACGATCTCGACCTGTACGAGAGAGAGTTCAGCGGGCCGGACGGCTGGGGCGTCCACCAGTGGTTCGGCTTCCAGCCGACGGCCGACCTGCGCCGCCGCTTCGCGGAGAACGGCCTGCTCGGTCCCGACGGCGGGCTGCTCTCCGTCGCCGAGGGCGACCGGACGGTGGGCCGGGTGAAGTGGTTCCCCGGCACCTGGGGGCCCGCGGACCTGACCAACTGGAGCCTGGCGATCGGCCTGGTGCCCTCCGCCCGCGGCCGGGGCATAGGCACCCGGGCTCAGCAGCTGCTGGTGGAGTACCTCTTCGACCACACCAGGGCCGACCGGATCCAGGCATGGACGGACCATGACAATGTCGCCGAGCAGCGCGCCCTCGAGAAGGCGGGCTTCGTCGAGGAGGGCGTGCTCCGCTCCGCGGTCTGGCGAGGCGGGCAGTGGAACGACCTGGTGATCTACTCCGTGCTCCGCGCGGAGCGGACCGGCGGGACGGCGAAGTGAGCACGGGACGGCGGACGGACGGGGTGGGGCGCGGAATGGACCACGACCAGGTGCTCGAAGCCTTCCGGGCGGAATGCGGGGCCCTCACCGCCGCCGTGGCCGGACTCCCCGAGGCCGAGTGGAACCTCCCGACACGCTGCGCTCCCTGGACCGTACGCGACCTGCTCGGGCACGTGTCCGTGGTGATCGACTGGCTTCCGGCCATGCTGGACGCGCCGGAACCCGGCGAGGCGGAGATCTCCGCGGTGGAGTACTACCGCCCGGACGACCGCTTCTCACCCCGGACCAACGACAAGCGGATCGCGCTGGCCCAGGACCGTGCGGCGGGGCCTGCCGACGGCGCCGCCTTCGCCGAGGACTTCGCCGCGACGTGG
Organism: Streptomyces sp. NPDC048338; assembly: GCF_043201055.1. Classification (NCBI taxonomy): domain Bacteria; kingdom Bacillati; phylum Actinomycetota; class Actinomycetes; order Kitasatosporales; family Streptomycetaceae; genus Streptomyces; species Streptomyces sp. NPDC048338. Next base: position 401,745 of record NZ_JBICYQ010000002.1, on the reverse strand, counting down.
CGGCGGGCGGAGCGGCTGTGCCGGGTCCAACCGGCCGGTCGGACCGTACGGACACGCCATGGCGACGCCATGCTCCTGTCGGAGTTCCTCGTCACCCGCGTCGTGGAAGTCGCCGTCCACGGCCTCGACCTGGCCGACGCACTCGGACGCGAAGCCTGGCTCACCCAGGCCGCCGGTGACGCCGTGACGGAGCTGCTCCTCGGCCCGGAGCACGCCCCGGCGGCCGACAAGCTGGAGTGGAGCCGGCCCCGCTTCCTGCGCAAGGCCACCGGCCGGGAGCCACTGGACGAAGCGGAGGCCGCGCGGATCGCCCAACTCGGCATCCGATGGCTCGCCCTGGGCTGACCGACACTCCTGCCCGTGACCCCGCGAAACCGACGCGAGCAGCCCGAACCCGCCGGCGACAGCGCTCCCGCCCCCGAAGACGACGTGGGTGATCAGGTGCGGGAACCAGGAGCAGGAGAGGGGAACTCCCAGGGCTGGTGACGGGGTGAGGCCGTCCCCCGATCTGATGCGAGAGACGGCCTCACCTGTTCAGAAGAGGCGTACGTCGGCGTCCGGGTAGCCGTTGCCGATCCGGGTCCGCGTGGCATAGCCGCCGGCGCCGTCACCCTTGTAGAACCAGAGGTTGCCGTAGTCCGTGCCGGCGACATGGTCGCGAGCGACCAGATCGGGGTAGGTGTCGCCGTCGAGGTCGCCGGGGGCGGCCAGAGCCGTGTAGGTCTGCCAGCCGCTGTCGATCTTCACCTGCGGAGCGTAGCCACCGGTGGCGTCGCCCTTGTGGAGCCAGAGGTCTCCAGCGACGTCCCTGGCGATGAGGTCGGTGCGGACGGGGTCGCCCGCACCGTCGCGGGCAAAGTCGCCGGCGGCCATCAGCTTGTCGTAGCCACCCCACGCCTTGTCGGGGGCGGGAGGAGCGACCGCGATCCCTGCGGGGTCGTAGCCACCGGCGGCCGTGCCGGAGTGACGCCAGAGGTTGCCCTCGCTGCGCCGCACGAGCAGGTCGGGATGGCCGTCGCCGTCGGTGTCGCCGGGAGTGAGCACGTCTTCGATGTCCTGAAACCCGCTTCCCACCTTCACGCGGGTGCCGGCGGAGTACCAGCCGGTCGCCGGATCGACCGGGTACTTCCACAGGTCACCGGCCTCGTCCACGGCGACCAGGGTGCTTCCCTGCCGGGAGACGGACCGCATGTCCCGCCAGCCGAATCCGACCTTGCAGGCGCCCTCGAGTCCTCCGCCGGTCTTGCCGGCGTAGCGGAACAGGGCACCGGAGGCGTCGACGCGGAAGACCGCTCCCGTGGCGAGTTCGGCAGGTGAGGCGGGGACGCAGTCCGCCCAGCCGGCGGCGCCACGCAGTTTCGCATGGTCGGAGACGCGTGCGTCGCGAGGCAGCGCATCGCCCTTGACGTTCTTGAAGAACCGAGATGTGGCAAAGATGTAGTCGATCTTCCTCGCGGTTTCCCCGTAGTGAGTCGTCTCACCGGAGCGGCAGCGGGTCAGGTTGTTCTCGACACACTTCTTCGTGGTTTGGGATGCGTCCCTCTGAAAGAATTGCGCATCGGTTTCATCGACCTCGGTCATGCTCCCGTAGGACCCCTGGTCGAAAACCGGGAACCGCTCGTAGAAGGGGTCCGTTCCGGGGTTCCACGGCTGGGTGTTGAAGTCTCCTCCCAGCAGGACCGGAACCCCACCGGCCTGCCAGTTGTCGACCGTGGAACCGAGCTTCTTGGCTTCGGCGTCACGGTAGGTCCCTGCGGTCGTGCCTTCATCGCCCCAATAGAGGTGGACCGAGCAGGCCCACAAGGCCCGGTGCTGCACGTATGCCTTGATGCAGGGACTCTTGATGTTTTCCGTCTCCAGGCGACCCGTCCTGCCGACCGGGTCCTGATAGGTATTCAGGTCCAGATCCGTGTTGGCGGAGTCCCAGCCGTTCTCGTTCGAGGCCAGGACACCCTTGACGAATACGGCCATCCCGTAGCTCGATCTGTCCAGGCAAAGACCTTTCTCATCCCCCTTGGGCTTCGTCTGCGCATAGTTCCCGATATATCCCCGCGGTGCCAGCTTCCCCATGATGCTGTTGTACTGGTACTCGCAGATCTCCTGAACGAATACGACGTCCGCCTTCCAGCCGGGCGACGTCGATCCAGGCAATGTCGAATCCGTCTCCTCGACGACCTCGTCCACCCGAAGGCCGCCGTCATCGGCCGCCACGCAGGCGCTCCCACATATGTTGTAGGTGGAGAACCGGAGGGGCGGTGCCGTGCCGGGCTCCACAACGTCTGCGGCGCGTGCGGTCGGTGCGACGGTGGCACTGGCGACGAGCAGGAAGACCAGGCTCCCCAACATGGCCAAGCCTGACTTGAGTGTTCTCACATGACTCCTTGTACAGCCCGGCAAGAGCCGGGAAGTGGATCAGCCCAAACCATGACCATGGAGTCGATCAAAAGGTTGTACCGCTCAGTCAACTCTCAACCCTCGCCCGGGGTGTTCGAGCCCGCGACTGAGCGGCTCACGAGTCGGGGAGGCCAACGTCTTCGCCCAGCCGTCCGGGACCGGGTTGTTCCACCGTCACCCGGGATCGGACGGGATCGTCCACCGCCGCACCGTCTCCTCCTCGACGGTGAGCCACGTCCCGTCACCGAGCGGCACGGCGGCGACCCCTGGCGGCCGCGGGTAGTCGAGTGCGGCGAGGGGCCTGAGGGTGTGGGCGTCGAGGAGGAGATGGGTGACCTCCTCCGCCCACTGCTCCTCGGCCGTCACGACGAGGATCCGCTCGTCGTCGACGAAGCCCGGGGTGCAGCCGACGAACACCCGATCCTCGGGCAGTACGTCGCCGGCTTCGATCCGGACGTCCTCGGCGCCTTCCTGCGTGCGGCAGAGGTAGCCGCCGCCGACGTCCGGGGTGGAGCGGCTGGGCCGGTGGAACTGCCGCAGGTGGGTGGTGTTCTGCTCCGCGTGCCCGCCGGGGCCCCGGTCCGACCGGCCAGAAGCTCCAGCTCCCCACCGACCGTCCGCCCCCACCTCTCGGTCGGCCTGGCCGCTCGGGCACCTCGTCCGCGTGGTGCGCCGCGCCGGCGCCTACCCGACGCGCGAAGGTTCAGATGCCGCTCATAGGGTGGCCTGTTGTTTCTGTGACGTGGGAGGGGATCCAGAAGTGAGACCGATGAACGGGAGACGGCGTGGGCGGTGGGCAGGGGCAGTGGCCTCGGGTCTGCTGTCGGTGGGGCTGCTTGCGCAGCCGGCCCAGGCCGCCGATGTGCCGAACGGCTCGGTGGTCGGCGCGACCATCACCACGAAGGCACCCGAGGCCCACTGGACCCTGGCCTCCACGGAGTCGACCGCGGTGCAGGACCTCCACCGGACGAGACTGGGGGCCTACGCCGACCAGGCCGAGGCGCGCGGCATCCCGAGGCGGAGCGTCACGAACGTGCTGGGCGACCTGAACGCGACGGCCCGCCCACTCTGCCACCCGACCCATGCGTCCGGAGCTCAGGGGTTCTGCTGGAACGACACCTACGGCGACGACACGGGGACGCAGTGGGTGCCGCAGGGCATCGCCGGATCGGGCGAGTCCGCGGCCAACCAGCAGATCGTGAGCGGACGCCGCGTCGTGGTGGCCAGTTGGTCCAACTGGCTGACGCATCCGTCGTATCCCGGTCAGCCCAACCAGTTGATGCGGGTCACGTTCACCGACGTGACCGACCCCGGGAAGGTCAGCTACCGTCACGCCCTGCTCGTGACCCCCACCGCCACGGGCTTCGAGCAGCTGCGCGGCCACGCCGATTCCGTGACCTGGTATCGCAACTACTTGTACGTCTCCACCGGCGCCGGGCTCGCCGTCTTCGACCTGAACCGCATCTGGCTCATGGACGAGAGCGTCGGGAGTGTCGGCGCGTCGAACGGTGTGTACGGGGCGGCCTGGCACAAGTACGCGCTGCCGCAGGTGAACCGCTACCAGCACACGTTCGACAACCCCGACAAGACGCCGCAGGACGACCCGAGGAGCTGCGGCACTCGGGCGACGCACAACCCGCCGCCGTGCTTCGCGGGCATCTCGCTCGACGACAGCGGCGCCCGTCCTGCGCTGGTGACCACCGAGGTCGCCGGGGTGCCCGCCGGTCAGCAGCAGTCGTTCAACACCTTCGGTGCGATCGTGCGCTGGACGCTGGACCCGACGACCGGCCTCCTGGCCACGGGAACGGACGGCGTCGCCCGGCCCGAGGCGGCCTACACCTCTACCGTCAGTGGCGCTCAGGGAATCGCGATGAACCGCGGTCGGGTCGTCGTCTCGGCGCCCTGCCCCGAGTACATCGAGGGGAAGACGGAGATTCCGACCTGCCTCTACCACGCGTGGCCCGGTGAGCCGGTGCGCCTGTGGACCCGGACGGGCGTCTACGGCGAGAACGTCATGTACTGGCCCGCTACGGACGAGATGTGGACCCTGAACGAGAAGCCCGGCGACCGCACGGTCTTCCGCATCGGGTGGCCGAAGCCGGCCGTGCCCGTGCGGTCCCTGTCGGGCGCCTGGGGTGACCTGACGGGTGACGGTATGCCCGACCTGCTCGCCGTCCGGCCGAACGCCGGGACGGGCAGCGGCCCGGGCAACGGCAATCTGGTCCTCTACCCCGGGGCTCCGAGTGGTGTCGGAGTCCGGAAGTCCGTCGGCGCGAGCTGGGACTCGATACGCCTGCTGACGGGCGTCGGACGGCTGGACGGTGACGCGTGGCCGGACTTCCTCGCCGTCGACGGCAACGGGGATCTGTGGCGCTACCCCGGCATGCAGAGCGGGCTCGGCACCCGGGTCCAGCTCTCCGGCGGTTGGGGTGTCGTCTCGTCCATGTCCGGCGTCGGTGACCTCACCGGCGACGGCCTGCCGGACCTCATGGCCGTGTGGAACACCGGTGACGCCTACCTCTACCCCGGCACATCCGGCGGGGGCCTCGGCACCAGTACCAAGATCGGCACGAGCTGGAACACCATGCGGCTCCACACCGGGGCGGGCGACCTCGACGGGGACTCCCGGCCCGATGTCCTCGCGGTGGACGGCCAGGGCGTGTTGTGGCTCTACCCCGGTTCGCAGAGCGGGCTCGGGCCGCGTGTCCAGCTCTCCACCGGCTGGGGCGGGGTCAGCGCGATGACCGGGGCCGGTGACCTCACCGGCGACAACCGACCCGACGTGCTCGCGGTGTGGAGCGACGGCAGCGCCCACCTCTACCCCGGCACGTCGGGCGGAGGGCTCGGCCCGAGCACATCCGTGAACCTCGGCTGGGGAACCGCCTGAGAGAGAGGCCGGGTCTTCCTCGCGGTTCGGCGCAGAGGGATCTCGACGAGGTGAGGGGGCGGTCCCGCGCACGTGCGAAGGGAGCGTGGGACCGCCACCCCGCGCCGTCCTGTCGAGTCGGGCGGACCGGGAACGTACGCGTCTCGGGCGATGAACACATGCCGGGCATCGCGGGCGAGTGAGTCGGTCCCCCGGCGAGGCCGGTCACGCGCGTACGCGGGTCACCCGCAGTTCATCCTCGTGGGCAGCGGCCAGTACGGGGCCGGCCTTCTTGAGGACATGGCGCCAGGAGACGACATGGGGCCTGCGGCGAAGGAGCGCTCGGCGTTCGCGTTCGGTCATGCCGCCCCAGACGCCGAACTCGATCCGGTTGTCCAACGCTTCCGCCAGGCAGTCGATACGCGCGACGCAGTCGTTGCACACGCTCTTGGCACGCTTCTGGTCCGAACTCGGGCCGAACAAGTCTTCCGGGTCGGCTGTCCGGCAGTTCGCCTCCTCGGACCAGTGGTCGTTCTTCTCCACAGTGTCTGTCCTCCCCGTCGGGTCCGTGCCCCCTCCTGGCCGCGAGCCTATGCCGTTCGATGGGCTGCCTGGACGGTCCGTCAATCTCTCACAGGACCACGAGGGTTCTCCCGCCGGGCGCACGGGGGGCCCGGACCCTGCCGCGGGGCGGTACCGGCGAGGGTGGTGCATCCCGGCACGGCCTCACCCGCACAGGTGCGGCGAGGGGCATCCGGCGGCAACACCGCTCCTCCGAAGGAGCGTGGCTGTCGTGGCCGACGGGCCGGTCCATCCCCCGGTCCAGACCGTGGACGCCGAGCGGCTCGCCGCAGATCCGGCAGCCGACCAGGCCGAGCAGGCAACCCCCACCGCGCGCCTGAACCAGCACCGCCAGGAAGAGAAGTGGCTGGTCAGCGCCCTTGAGTCCCTGCCGGTACCGGAAGGCGTCAGGACGTCCTCACCGGCAGCCGACCAGTCGGCGGAGGTCGCCGTCCCGGCTGCTGACCCGCGAGATGCTCCGGCCGTGCCGCGGCCACGGACGGAGCGGACCGCGAGCAGCGCGGCCCCGGCGAAGGAGACCACCGCGTCGAGGCGCATGCCGAGGAAGGCGGCGGCCGGGACCGCTCCGGCGAAGAGGAAGGCGGGGAGGAAGACCGCGCCCGCGAAGAAGGCGGAACCTGCCAAGGCGGGGCCGAGAAGACCGTCAAGTCGCAAGGCGAGAGTGAACGTTCATCGTTCCGTGTCCGTATCCCTGGGAGACCTGTTGGCAGGGGTGCCGGGGGCACCGGCATCCGCAGCGGGGGTCGGCGGTATCTCCGAGGAGAGGTCCGACGGCCGCCGCAGGAGACAGAGGACGTCATGACACGCAGACGAGCCAAGGGAAAGTACCGCGCGTTCCGCATCGCCGGAGTGGGCGTGGTCGGCGCCGGAGTGATCGCCGGCACCCTCGCCGCGGCCGGCGCTTTCGCCGGGCAGAGCGGCGAACAGACCAGCGCCGCCGGCGCGCAGAGCATCGTCTGCCCGTCCGTCGAAGGGCTGCCGGAGATACCGCCCGCGGCGCGGGACGAGGTCACGAGGAATCTGGAGCTGCTGGACAAACAGGTCGCGGAGGCCAACTCCCGCTTGGCGCGGTCTCGGGGCGAGGGCGGCCCGAACTTCGTGCAGAACGCGATCCTCGGACCGCTGGAGGACAAGCGAACGGCTGCCCTGGACCGTATCGAGACGGCCATCGGCCGTGTCGCCGAGAAGCCCGAGGGGCTGGAGAGGTTCGCGCGCTGCGGGCTCGGAAGCGGTGCCGAGCAGGGCGAACCCGAGGGCGGGACCGAGGGCGGAGACCAGGAGGAGGCCCAGGGTGAGACCGGGGCGGGCGGTGCTTCCGCCGTCGACTGCCCGGACGTGGCGAGCAGGTTGCCGAGCGAGATCCCGGTCGGCGCGCGAGGCCAGGTCGACCGTGAACTCGCGGCGCTCGCACGGGAGATCGGCGCCGCCGATGACCGGCTGGCCCGTTCCCGGGGTGAGGGCGGTCCGAACTTCGTCGACAACGCCATCCTCGGTCCGCTCGGCAACAAGAGAAAGGCGGTGATCGACCGCATCGAGATCGCGATCAGCCGGGAGGGCGGCGCACCTCCGGCGGGCCTCGACGAGCTGGCAGAGTGCCGGTTGAAGGGCTGATCCGTGAAGCCTCGCGTCGAGGGCGCCGCGGGGGTCAGCGCGTCGGCCGGCGACGCCTGCGCCGGCTCGATGGCGCCTCCACGGCGGCTGAGCTCGCCGGCGCCTCGGATACCCCCGGACTCCCCTGTCATAGGCCGGCCGTAGCCTGTCGCCATGCGGACAACACTGATGATCTACGACGGCACCGCACCGGCCGACTCCGACGTCCCTCGTACCGGGGGTGTGCCGCTGGCTCCAGCAGGATTCGCCTGGCCCCTGTGCGGCTCCTGCTGCGGAGAGCCGCTGCAGTTCTTCGCCCATCTCCCCGTCGAGTACGGCGTCCTGTCGGTGTTCGTGTGCCAGAACGACCCCGGCGCATGTGAGTTCTGGGACGCGACTTCCGGTGCGAACCGGGTGTACCTGTTCCCCCGGGAGGAGCTGCGGCCGGTAGCTGTGCCCGAGACGGGGCTGACGCTGTTGCCCGCCACCTCAGCCATCCGAACCCACGTCGTGACGCTCGACCCCGGCGTGGACGACGACCCCGGCGTGGACGACGACCCCGACGACCTCGCGCCTGACGCGTACGACCTTGCCCGCTCGGGATGGAAGCGGGAGCCCGAAGAGCGATTCGGGAAGCAACGCGAAGTGCTCGGGTCACTCGGAGGCAGCCCTTCCTACCTTGAGGACGACCGAGTGCCCACATGCCCCTCCTGTGCCGGCACGACGGAATTCGCCGCCCATCTGGAGGAAGGGATCTCCGCGCGGACCGCGATGAACCTCGGTGGCCAGCTCGGCTATGTCTTCGTCTGCCGTGCTTGCCGCGCAGGCGCCTTCCTGACGGACTGAGCGCACCGCATCGCGGCCGACGCTCCGTCAGCCGCCGTCCAGGGCATGGTCGAACTGAACCTGAAGACCACGCACTCGGGCGTTCCCGGGGTGGTCCGCGTACGAAGGTCGCGTCCGGATGGAGATGATCGTCGCCTTCTCCGTCTCAGCGCAGCTGCTCGGCGAGTCCGACGATGATGCCCTCCGGGCCGCGGAGGTAGCAGAGCAGGTAGCTGTCCTCGAACCGGGCGATCTCGCCCACGAGCTCGGCGCCGTGAGGACGCAGGCGGGCGACGGTGTCCTCGAGGTCGTCGACGGCGAACATGACGCGGTGGGTGCCCAGAACGTTGTGCGGCCGGTTGCGCGGCCCGGCGCTGATCGCCGCGGGGCTGCGGTACTTCGCCAGCTCGAGCCGGCTGTGACCGTCCGGGGTCCGGACCATCGCGATGTCGCAGTGGACGCCGTCGAGGCCGGTGCACCGGTCGGCGACGAGGCCCTGGACCTCCGCCCTGCCCTCCAGCTCCATACCGAGTTCCACGAAGAACGCGATGGCGGCCTCCATGTCCTCGACGACGATGCCGACGTTGTCCATCCGCTGAATCGCCATGCCGGTCTCTCCCTGTTCCTGATGCGGTCGGTGGTGGCCGCTGATGTCCCTGGGACGGAGCCGGTGGCACGTTCTCGACATCCTCGGACCGACGAACTCCGAACAGTCTGGCTCCCGCCTCGGCACCGCTGCGGCAGACTCGCGAGGCAGGCGCCACCACCCTCCGGCACCTGCGCACGGCCGGCCCTGCCGGGTGCCTCCGCCGGGTGCGCGCCTGGGGTCCCGTCGGCGGGTCCGGCCCGTGCACGTGACCACTCCCCCGCGGGCCGGGGCCGTGCCGTCGGTCCCCGGAACCCGCCCCGGGGCTGCCGGGGCGGGTTCCGGGGACTCATGGCGCGTTCGGGTCAGCCGGCGGTCGTCTCCCGGTGGGCGCGGATGATGTCCGCGTACCGGTGTCCGCTCGTCTTCACGGTCCGCCTCTGCGTCGCGTAGTCGACGTGGACGAGGCCGAAGCGCTTGTCGTAGCCGTAGGCCCACTCGAAGTTGTCGAGCAGGGACCAGGCGTAGTAGCCGGCGAGCGGGGCGCCCTTGCGCAGGGCGCGGGCGCAGGCCGCGAGGTGCTGCTCCAGGTAGTGGGTGCGCTCCGGGTCGTGGACGGCGCCGTCGGGGCCGGCGGTGTCGGGGAAGGCGGAGCCGTTCTCGGTGACGTAGAGCTTCCGCACGCCGTAGTCCTCGGTGAGCCGCAGCAGGAAGGACTCCAGGCCGCCCGCGTCGATCTGCCAGTCCATGCCGGTGCGGGGCACGTCGGGGAGGCGCACCTCGCGCGCGTACGGGACCGGGCCCGACGGGTCGTCGGTGACGGTGACCGGGAAGTAGTAGTTGAGGCCGTGCCAGTCGAGCGGTGCGGCGATGGTCTCCAGGTCGCCCGGCTTCTCGGGGAGTTCCACCCCGTACAGCTCGCGCATGTCGGTGGGGAAGCCGCGGCCGTAGACCGGGTCGAGCCACCAGCGGTTGGTGTGACCGTCCGCGCGGGCGGCGGCCGCGATGTCCTCGGGCCGGGTGGAGGCCGCCTCGACGGTGGAGTGGTTGGTGACCAGGCCGATCTGGGCCCCGGGGGCGGCGGCACGGATGGCCTGGGTGGCGAGGCCGTGGCCGAGGAGGAGGTGGTACGAGGCGCGGACGGCGGCCGTGAGGTCGCTCAGGCCGGGGGCCATCCGGCCTTCGAGATGGCCGATCCAGCCCGAGCAGAGCGGCTCGTTGAGGGTGGCCCACTGGGTGACCCGGTCGCCGAGGCGTTCGGCGACGACGGAGGCGTACGCGGCGAGGTGTTCGGCGGTGGCGCGCTCGGTCCAGCCTCCGTGGCTGTCCTGGACCCGGTCCTGGAGGGCCTGTGGGAGGTCCCAGTGGTAAAGCGTGACGGAGGGGTGGATCCCGGCGTCGAGGAGAGCGTCGACCAGCCGGTCGTAGAAGTCGAGCCCCGCGGCGTTGACGGGGCCGTCGCCGCCGGGGAGGACGCGTGGCCAGGCGATGGACAGCCGGTAGGCGTCGGTGCCGAAGCCCTTCATCAGGGCGATGTCCTCGGGCCAGCGGTGGTAGTGGTCGCAGGCGGTGTCGCCGTGGTCGCCGTTGTCGATGGCGCCGGGGACGCGGGAGAAGGTGTCCCAGATGGACGGGGCCCGGCCGTCCTCGGCCACGGCGCCCTCGATCTGGTAGGCGGAGGTCGCCGTGCCCCAGGTGAAGTTCGGAGGGAAGGCCTCCAGGTCGAGCGGGGTGGCGGAGTCGGTGGATTCGGACACGGGGAACCTCTTCGTGATCGGTGTGCGGAGGGACGTCACTTGACCGCACCCGCGGTGAGGCCGGCGACGAGGTAGCGCTGGAGGAGCAGGAAGCCGACGACGACGGGGACGCTCACCACCAGGGAGGCGGCCATCACCTGGTTCCAGTAGACGTCGTTCTGGGTGGCGTACCCCTGGAGGCCGACGGCGAGGGTGCGGGTGGTGTCGTTCGTCATGACGGAGGCGAAGAGGACCTCGCCCCAGGCGGTCATGAAGGCGTAGACGGCGACGGCGATGATGCCGGGCGACGCGGCCGGGACGATGACGCGGAACAGCGCGCTGATCGGCCCGCAGCCGTCGACCTTGGCGGCCTCGTCCAGCTCGCGCGGGATCGAGTCGAAGTAGCCGGTCAGCATCCAGATGGAGAACGGCAGCGAGAAGGTCAGATAGGTGAGGATCAGGCCTTCGCGGGAGCCGAAGAGGGCGATGCCGGTGGCGTTGCCGATGTTGACGTAGATGAGGAAGAGCGGCAGCAGGAAGAGGATGCCGGGGAACATCTGGGTGGAGAGGACCGTCACCGTGAAGACCCGCTTGCCGCGGAAGGTGTAACGGCTGACGGCGTACGCGGCGAAGATCGCGACCATCACCGAGAACACCGTGGCCGCGCCCGCGACGACGATCGAGTTCACGAAGTAGTCGGCGAGCGGGACGGTCTCCCAGATGTCGACGTACGGGCGGAGCGTGAGCCCGGAGGGGATCCACTCGAACTTCCCCGACACGTCCTCGAGGGGTTTGAGGGAGCTGGAGATCATCACGTACACCGGCAGCACCACGAACGCGGTGAGCAGGGTGAGGAAGATCCGCCGCGTCCAGAGGAACGAGCGGGGCGCCGCCATCGGGGAGCGCGCGGCCTTCGGGGACCGGGGGGCGGTCAGCGTGGACCGGGCGGTCCGGGGCCCGCGTGCGTGCTCAGGCATCGGTGGCCTTCCTTCCGCGGCTGGTGAGCAGGAGGTAGACGCCCGTGACGACGAGGAGGAAGAGGAGCAGCAGCACGGACATCGCCGAGCCGGTGCCGAAGTTCCACGTCTGGAAGGACGACTGGTAGATGTGGACCGAGATCAGGTCGGCGGCCTCGGGTGCCGCCTTGCCGAAGAGCACGAACGGCGTGTTGAAGTCGTTGAAGGTCCACAGGAACAGGACGAGCACGAGAACCTGGTTGATGGAGCGCAGCGACGGCAGGGTGATGTGTCGGATCTGCTTCCACACGCCGGCCCCGTCGAGGGCGGCCGCCTCGTACATGTCCCGGGGGATGTTCTGCAGGCCGGCCATGACGGTGAGGAAGGCGAAGGGCCAGCCCTTCCACACCGAGACGATCAGCAGGGCCCAGAAGCTGTTGTCCCCGATGAGCCAGAAGGCGGGAGTGTCGCCGATGCCGAGCTGGTCGTGGAGGACGTGGTTGATGAGGCCGTTGTCCCGTTGGAACATGAAGGCCCACGTGATGACGGCGGCGTAGACGGGCAGCGCGTACGGGACCAGGAACAGGGTGCGCAGGAAGCCGCGGCCACGGAAGTTCTCCTGGAGGAAGACCGCGGCGGCCGTGCCGAGGAGCCAGCACAGCCCCACGGACAGCACGGTGAACAGGCACGTGGTCAGGAAGGATGTGAGGAGTGCCTGGCCGACGGGGGCGTCGAAGTCGATCGCGACGGTGTAGTTGTCCAGACCCGACCAGGGAGCCTCGCTCCAGTTCCGGATGTAGAACTGGGTCAGTTCCCTGAAGCTCATGGTGATGCCCATGAGCATGGGCACGAGGTGGACGAGGAGTTCGAGGAGCAGGGCGGGCAGGAGCAGCAGGTAGGGCAGTGCGATGCGGCGACGCCCGGAGCGGCGCGGGGGGCGCGCCTCTCCGGGTGTGGCCTTGCGCACCGCCGGCTCGGTCGGGTGAGCGACGGCGGTTTCGGTCATGGTGAGGTGGCCGCCTACTTCTTGGGCATCTGCTGCTGGGCCTTTTCGAGCTTGGCCTTCACGGACTCCGTGGTGACCGCGCGGCCGGCGGCGGCGTCGGCGAACAGTTCCTTGACCGCGGTGCCGACGACCGTCTCGAACTGCGACTCCTCCGGGACCTGCGGCAGGGCGGAGGCGCTGCCGGCGAGGGTGTCACGGAGGACGGCCAGGGCCGGGTCGTTGAACGCGGGGTCCTGCTGGGCGGTCTTGACGGGGGGTATGGAGCCGTAGGCCTTGTTGAGGGTCTTCTGCTCCTCGTCGCTGGTCATGAACTTCACGAACTTCATGGCGCCGTCGAGGTTCCTGGTGTTCTTGAAGACGGCCATGTTGATGCCGGCGACCATGGAGTTGGTCTGCTTGCCCGCACCGGGCGTGCCCGACGGGACCGGAGCGGGGGCCACTCCCCACTCGTCGTCGTTCATGCCCTGCGCCTTGAACGTGGCAGAGGCGGTCTGCCAGAGGACCATCGCGGTCTTGTCCTTGGCGAAGTCGCTGAGGGACTGGTTCTGGGCGTACTCGGCGTTGCCGGGGGCGACGATCTTGTGGGTGGCCATGAGGTCGACGTACTGCTTGACGGCGGCCACCGCGCTGTCGGAGGTGAAGTCGGCCTTGCCGTCGGAGGTGAAGAAGTCGGCTCCGTGCTGCTTGCCGAGGACGAAGACCTGGTGGATGTTGTTCGAGAGGTTGGAGCCCTCGACGCCGATGGCGGCCTTGCCGTCCTTCGTCAGCTTCCGGCCGGTGGCGATCAGCTCGTCCCAGGTGGCCGGCGGCTTCTCGATGCCGGCGTCCTTGAACATCTTCTTGTTGTAGTAGAGCGCGTACGCCATGGAGTAGAGCGGGACGGCGGCCGGGTCCTGCGTCTGGGCGCCGGTGGAGCCGAGGGCCGATTCGACGAAGCGGTCCTTGCCGCCGATGGCCTCGAAGTTCTTCGTGTCCCACGGCAGCAGCGCGCCGGTGGACTGCAGCGAGGCGCTCCAGGTGTTGCCGATGTTGAGGACGTCGGGGCCCTGGCCGGAGGTGGCCGCGGTGAGAATCCGGTTGAGCAGGTCCGCCCAGGGCACGACCTCCAGCTTCACCTTGATGCCCGTCTGCTTCTCGAACCGGTCGAGCTCGGGCTGCAGGACCTTCTTGTCGACCTCGATGCTGGCGCCCTGGTTGGAGGCCCAGTAGGTGAGGGTCTTGGGCTGCTTGTCGGACCCCGATCCACCCGTGGATCCGCCGCAGGCAGCCGCCGTGAGGACGAGGGAGAGGGTGACGGCACCGACAGCCGCGGCTCTGATTCTGCGCATGGGTCCACGAGTCCTTATCAGGGGATGGCGGAAGCCGAGAGAGGTGAGGAAGCTGCGTCCCGCATGAGGCCACTACCGGGCTCTCGGCTTAATTTAGGATGTGAGTTAAACCTCGGGAGAAGGTCGCGTCAAGGGGTGCCGCAGCGGTATGTTGCGCGTAGGGCCTAGGGAAGAAGGTGTCCGGTGAGAGTGCGCAGCGGTCGTACCGTGCGTGACCTGCGGAGGGAGAACCGCACGGCGGTTTTGCAACGGTTGTATTTCGACGGGCCCCTGAGTCGCTTCTCGCTCGGGCCGGTCACGGGCCTCAGCTCGGGGTCTGTCAGCAACGTGGTTGCGGAACTGGTCGCGGACGGCCTGGTGGAGGAGGCCGGCAGCGTGGACTCCGCCGGCGGCCGGCCCCGCACGCTCCTGCGCATCCGCCAGGACAGTGCCTGCATGATCGGCGTCGACGTCGGTGAGACACGGGTCCGGGTCGAGCTCTTCGATCTGGCCCTCACCGAGCTCGCGCGCGTGGAGAAGCCGCTCACCGTGAACGGGCCGCTGAGAGAGAGCCGTTACGACGTCGCCGTCGTGGTCGCGCACGTACGTGACGGCATCGAGGAGGTCGTCCGGCAGGCGGGGGTCGAGCCCGGGCAGCTGCTGGGCGTGGGCGTGGGAGTCCCCGGCATCGTCGCCCGGACGCCGGAGGACGGCGCGGTGGTGCACGGACAGACGATCTGCTGGGACGCCGTGCCGCTGGAACGGTTGCTGCGCGAGTCCGTGCCGCTGCCGCAGTCGGTGCCGTACTTCATCGACAACGGCGCCAAGACCCTCGGACAGGCCGAGATGTGGTTCGGCGCCGGACGCGGAGCGAGCAGCGCCGTCGTGGTGCTCTTCGGCTCCGGAGTCGGCGCGTGCGTCGTCAGCGACGACCTGCGATCCGCCCGGGCCGTCGAATGGGGACATCTGAAAGTCCGGGTCCGGGGGCGCCGTTGCCGCTGCGGCGCCCAGGGCTGTCTGGAAGCCTACGCCGGAGCGGAAGCGCTTCTGCAGCGCTGGCGGGAAGCGGGCGGCTGCCCTCCGGCCGACGCGGACGAGGAGACGGCCCTGACCGCGCTGCTCGCCTCCGCCTACCCGCCCGGCCCCGGGGCGGAGGTCGACAGGACCGCGCTCGCCGTCCTGGAAGAGACCGCCGAGTACCTCGGCGCCGGCTTCGCCGACCTGATCAACCTCTTCCAGCCCGAGCGGATCCTCGTCGGAGGATGGGCGGGCCTCCAGCTCGGTACCCGGTTCCTCGACAGCGTCAGGGACTACGCCACCCTGTACGCCCTCTCCTACCCCGCCTCCCACGTGAGCGTCGAGCTCGGCGCCCTCGGACCGGACGCCGTCACCGTCGGGGCGGCGATCCTGCCGCTCGCCGACTTCTTCGCCCAGGGAGGCCGCCGGGAGCCGCCGAAGGCCGAGGAGGCGACGCCGGCGTGGAAGACCTCGCTCCGGGAACGGGCGGCACAATGAAGGCGCCGTGGGGCCCTGCCCCGTGGCGTCGTCTTCTCAGGCGGACTCACGCACGACGAGTTCAGGATCGAAGAGCACGCGCGCGGGCCCGCTCCCAGCCCCTTGCAGATGGCCGGCCAGCAATTCCGCCATCGCGGCGGCCATCTTCTCGACCGGCTGACGCACGGTGGTCAGCGGTGGCCGGCAGGTGACCGCGATGGTGGAGTCGTCGAAACCGACCACGGCCACGTCATCGGGCACACGCCGTCCCTGCTCGCGCAGGATCTGGCAAGCCCCCTGGGCCATCAGGTCGTTGGCCACGAACACGCCGTCGGTCCCAGGGTGACCCTCAAGCAGACGGATCATGGCTGCGGCACCGCTGTCGAGGGTGAACCTTCCCTCGACGACCGGCGCCGGGTCCCGGCCCGCACGGGCGAGGGCGTCGCGGAAGCCGGCGAGTCTGTCACGGCCGGCCGGAAGGTCCTGCGGCGCGCTGATCGCCGCCGGGTACCGGCAGCCGCGGGCCAGGAGGTGTTCGGCGGCCAGCCGCCCGCCCTGGTAGTGGTCCATGTCCACGTAGCTCACCGGCAACGGGTGCGGCGGCCGGGCGAAGAGCACGGCCGGCACTCGGGCGTCGACGAGCATCCGAGGCAGCGGGTCGTCCGCCTGGATCGACACGACGAGGGCACCGTCCGCGCTTCCCTGGCGGAGGTAGTCGACCACCTGTTCCCTGGCGGCGTCCGATTCGGCGAACATCAGCACCGGGTGCATGGCTCGCCCCCGGAGGTACGTCACGGCGCCGCTGACGATGCGGCCGAAGAACGGGTCGGCGAAGACACGGGCGGCGAAGCCGTCGCCCGCACCGGAGACCAACAGGGCCACGGTCTCCGCGCGTCGCGTCACCAGTGACCTCGCCGCGCCGTTCGGGGTGTAGCCGGTGTCCCGAATGGCCTGTCGGACCACATCCTGGATGCCGGGGTCCACATTGCGGATCCCGTTCACGACGCGCGACACCGTCGCCCGGGACACACCTGCTTCCCGGGCGACATCCTCCAAGGTCGGCCCCCGCTTGTTCACTCCCGCACTTTAACGCGCGTTTCCCGCTCACACGGCAAGCTCCCGTGGCCCCTCAGGACGGCCCGGCCGGACCGCCAGCACAGCAGGCACTCCGCCCTGCCGGAAGCCGGCGGCGAGCAGTCAGGCGCGGTCAACGGGGAGCGGCGAGCCGGCCCGTCGGTCACCGGTGCCGTCGAGAACGGGGCCGGCCGCGATCAGAGGCGCCTCCCATTCCATGGCTCCCGCCGAGCGTCCCACCATGAGCCTGTACGGTCCGGGTTCCGTGCGCCATGTCTGCTCCTCGGAGGACCAGTGCCGCAGCGCGCGCGGCGTCACGACCACCTCCGCCGTCACCGTTCCCTCCGCGTCGGCGTGGACCGCTGCGTAGCCGGCGAGCCACCGCGCGGGGCGCTCCACGGTCGATTCCGGCCGGGCCAGGTACACCTGGACGACCTCGCGTCCGGGACGCCTTCCGGTGTTGCGCAACGTCACGCGGACGGTGAACGTGTCTCCGATGCCGATCCGCGCCGGTGCGTCCACGTGCTCGTACTCCCACGTGGTGTACCCCAGGCCGTGCCCGAACCAGTAGGCGGGCTCGCGTGCTTCGCGGAGCCATGCGCGGTACCCGATGTGCAGGCCCTCCGCGTAGTCGAGCCGGCCGTCGACGGGGCGGGTGCGGGTGACGGGTGCGTCCGCGAGGGAGGCCGCCCACGTCGTGGGGAGCCGGCCGCCCGGCTCGCTGCGCCCGAAGAGGACGTCGGCCAGGCCGGCGCCGGCCTCCTGGCCGGGGAACCAGGCGAGCAGCAGAGCGCCCACCTCGCCGCGCCAGGGCAGTTCGACCGGGCCTCCGCTGTTGACCACCGCGACGGTCCGGGGGTTGGCGGCGGCGACCGCGCGTACGAGGTCGTCCTGAAGACGGCCGAGGGACAGGTCCGTGCGGTCGTACCCTTCCGTCTCGCTGTGCTCCGTCGTGCCGACGACGATGATCACGGCGTCCGCACCGCGGGCGGCGTCCACGGCCTCGGCGAGGGCGGCCGCCGGGTCGCGCTCCGGCGGTGCGGCGGCGAGGACGGTGGCGCGGCCCGTGCCGGAGGCCAGTTCGCGACGTGCCACGAGGAGGACGGGCCGCTTCCTGTCCAGGAGCACCCGAACGGTGCGCAGGGGCGGGGTGACGTGCACGATCGCCGGATCGTCGGTCTCGCAGGGATAGGTTCCGTCGAGGACGGTACGCCCGTCGACGCTGAGCGTCATCCTGCCGAAGCCGCCCACGCCGAAGGTCCACGTCCCGGTGGTCTCGGGCCGGAGCAGCGCGCTGATCTCCACGGTGTGCGCGCCGGGAACCTCCCCGGGTTCGAGCTGCCTGCCGGACAGGCGCCTCTCGGCGTACAGTTCACGTCCCTCGGCGTCCAGGCAGCGGAGCAGTACACCGGGCTCCCCCGACCGCGGATCCGTGCACCGATCGGTGTCCAGCGGCGGCGGGGGCACCGTCACGGTGGGGCCCGGGGCGTACACCACACGGCTTCGGCCGCGAAGTCTCGCGCGGATGCCGGCGAGCGGTGTGACGACCGCCGAGGGGAACACACCGGCGCTGCCGCCGCCCTGCACACGGGGTGACGCGGCGTGCTCGCCGATGACCGCCACCGTCGACAGGGTGCCGATGTCGAACGGCAGGACGTCCTCGTTGCGTGCCAGGACCGCTCCGGCCGCGACCGCACGGCGCAGCAGCTGCCGGGCTTCTCCGGCCCGCACCGCCGGGTGAGGGCGCCGGCGCTCTTCGAACGCGCCGACGCGGGCCGCGAGCCGGAGCAGTCGGCGCACCTTGTCGTCGATGGCCGCTTCGGCGACGCGGCCGTCACCCACGGCTCGGACGAGGTCGGTGGCCCAGGGACTCCTGGGTCCCGGCATCGCCAGATCGAGGGCCGCCCGCGCCGGTTCCTCGGTCGTACGGACGGCGGCCCAGTCCGAGACGGCGACGCCGTCGAAGCCCCACTCCCCCTTGAGCGGCTCGGACAGGAGGGGGTGCGCGGTCATCGTCGTGCCGTCGACGCTGTTGTAGCCGGCCATGACCAGCCACACACCGGCTTCCACGGCTGCTTCGAAGGGCGCGAGGTACACCTCGCGCAGGGCCCGTTCGGAGACTCGGACGTCGGCGTGAAGCCTGTCGGTCTCGGAGTCGTTGGCGACGAAGTGTTTGGCCGTGGCGGCCACTCCGCGGTCCTGAATGCCTCTGATCAGGGCTGCTCCGGTACGGGCGGTCAGCTCGGGGTCCTCCGAGAAGCACTCGAAGTGGCGCCCTCCCAGCGGGCTGCGGTGCAGGTTCAGGTTGGGCGCGAGCACGATGTCGACGCCTTTGAGGACGGCCTCCGAGGCGAGCAGTCCTCCCAGGTCCGCCAGGAGCCGTTCGTCCCAGGCCGCGCCGAGGGCCGAAGCCGAGGGGAGCAGAGCGGAGGTGCGCCGCTCGTCCCAGGCCTCCCCCCGCACACCCGCCGGGCCGTCGGAGCAGACCATCTCCCTGAGTGCGATCGCCTGCTCGGCGGCCGTCCTCCAGGTGGTGGAGCCGGTGAGCAGGCGGACCTTCTGCTCCAGACTCAGCTTCTCGACCAACCGGTCCAGCACGTCCTCACGCATGGCTGCTCCCTGCTTCTTTCCGGGAGAACTCGCTCTCCCTGTGTGCCCGGCGCCCCGGCCCGACCGGCGGAGGACCGTGCGGAGAGGGCAGGCGGATCGAGGGCCCGGCCGCCCCCGGGGTGAACGGGAAGCGGCCGGGCTTCGGCGGAGCCGTCGGCCTGCTCAGGGCAGCCGGTACTCCGCGTTCAGGACGGCGCCGCGGGCGGGGTTGTTCTGGTCGTACCCGCGCGGATCGCACTGGAGGCCGCCCACGATGCAGTGATCGACCATCGCCTTGAGGGTGCGCTCCTCCCAGGCGTTGAAGAAGTCGTAGTGGAAGGAGTGGCCGCGACCACTGGCCAGACGGACCTGACTCATGTCGCCGTTGACCGGCCACGCCATCTTGAACTCGATCATGGGCAGGGCGACGGGGTGGGAGGCCGGGCACATGTTGTCGTTGGTGCCGGGTTTGACGACCGGGTAGGCCATGTGGCTCTTGTGGTCGGGGGTGTCGAGGTACAGCCCGTTCCAGCAACTGGGTGCCTGGAAGCGGATGTTGAGCTGTACGTCGGGCCGGCTCGGACAGCTGGCCGGGAAGTCGACGTTGAAGAAGCTGTCACCGCATTCCCAGCCCTCGACGAAGCCCTTGTGGCCCCGGAACTGGTCGGGGCTCTGCATCGGGTCGCCGACGACGAACCGCAGCCCCTTGGGGAAGGGCCGCACACTGGTGTAGTCGGTCACGCCCGCCTTGTAGTAGATGACCTGCGGGCCCACGGGCAGGATCTTCTGCTCGCCCTTGTAGAGCGAGGGCATCCAGTACGCGGAGGCGTCCGCGGGCGCCTTGCAGGTGGTGTTCCCTCCGTAGAGCGAGCCGGTGGTGCTGGAGGCGTCGGTGGAGGTGTTGCCCATGAACGTGTGGTCGTGGGACTTGCCGAACTGGCCCGGGTAGACGATCGGGTCGTCCGGGGCGGTGTGCGTGACGGAGCAGTTGGCCTGGAACTCGTGGAAGTAGCGCGGCGGCGGGCTGGCCCCGGACGGTGTCACACCGGTGACCTGGGGTACGGCCGGAATGTAGCCGTCCCCGTCGGCGTCGTCGCCCGAGGCCCGGGTGGACGCGGCCATGGTGTGTCCGCTGTGGGCGCCGGCCGCGGCGACGGCGGGCGGGGGGCCGCTGTCCGTGGCAGCGGCGGAGGCGATGGTGCCGATGCCGAGGACGCCGGCGATGAGGGCCGTACCGAGGAGGAGTGCGGGGAGCCGCTTGGGACTCGATCTCATGGGGATCTCCTGCCCATGGGGGGGGTTCGCGTGTCCGTGAGGACGTCACGCGACGGGTGTGGTGGACGGGCTTCTTCGTTTCGTGCGGTGGTGCGGGGTGGCGGAGTCCTGCTGTGGGCCCCGCCGCCCGTTCAGGGGATTCGCCGTCGTCAGCCGTAGATGCCGAACTCGTGCAGGGAGTAGCCCCACCCCGTGCCCCGGGCCGTCAGCTGAAGGCGGACATGGCGGGCGGTGGCCGTCACGTCGATGGTGTCGACGTCTCCGTTGCCCGTGGTCGTGGAGTGGATCGGGCGCCAGGTGTTCCCGTCGTCGGAGACCTGCACGTCGTAGGACTTGGCGTAGGCGGGGTCCCAGACGAGCTGCAGTGTGCGGATGGGCCTGGCCGAGCCGAGGTCGACCTGGATCCACTGCGGGTCGCTCCAGTCGCTGGCCCACCGGGTGGCGGTGTTGCCGTCGGTGGCGTGGGAGGCGGGGCAGGGGCAGTCGCCGTAGGAGGCCTGGGCGGAGGAGGCGGTGGTGGGCCTGTTCAGGGCGATGTTCGTGCCGGTCATGGGCGGCGCGACGACCTTGACGGACTTCGTCTCGATGCCGGCGTTGCCGCGGCCGTCCTCGGCCTGGATGTAGACCTTCCACACGCCGAGCTTCTCGGGCGCCGTGACGGCGAAGGTGCCGTTGCCGGTGGAGCGCCACTGCGCGTCGACGAGTCGCTTGTCGCCGTCGGCGTAGTTGCCGCTCAGGTAGATCTTGGGAGTGACCTGGTCTCCGTCGGGGTCGCGGATGTCGGCGCGGACCGTGAACTCACGCCCCGCCGGGGCCGCGGAGGCCGGAGTGACGGTCATGTTCGTGATGACCGGCGGGGTGTTGTCGCCGGCGGTGGAGCCGGCGTACGCCTTCTTGACGGCGTAGTACGACAGTCGCTTCAGCCCGTCGGGCACGAGGTTGAACCAGATGCCGCCGAAGTCGTGCTCGAGGCCGTAGTGGAAGAGGGTGGCGCCGAGGGCGACGCCCTGGTGGCCGGTGACGCAGCCCCACGCTCGGGTGTAGCCGTCGGCCTTCTGGACGTCGGTGGGCTCGTCGGGGATGCCGTTGGCGTCGTCGGGCACCTCCCACTCGCCGGCCGGGCCGCCCTCGGTGATGATGTACGGCTTGTCGTAGCCGCCGTCGACCCAGTCCTGGCGCACGCCGCAGATGTCGCCGTAGGAGTTCATGGAGTACAGGTCGAGGTCGGGCGCGTTGCGCTGGTAGTACGGCCAGGCTCCGGTCCACGCGTCCGTGGAGGTCACGGGGTGGTCGGGGTCGATGGAGTGGATCTTCTTGGCGACGTCGTTGACGAAGGTCGTGTACGCGTTGCGCTGGGCCTCCAGCTCGGTCCCGCCGTAGCAGTTCTGCAGGCCGAGGACGGACTCGTTGCCGACGTTCCACATGAGCGTCGCCGGGTGGGACTTGTAGGTGTCGACCCACTTGGCGAACTCGGTGAGCATGTTGTTCTTGTACACGGTGTCCGTCAGGTAGTTCACGCAGCCGCCGGAGCCCGGTCCGCCTCCCGGCTGGAGCCAGAAGCCGTTGACGACCTTCAGGCCCTGGGCGGCCGCGGCGTCGAGCAGGGGCTTGCTGGAGGCGTCCGTCCCCCAGGTGCGGACGGTGTTGACACCCATGGACCTCAGGTCCGGCATGTAGCGCGGGGCGTCGGCCATCGCCGGGCCCCAGGTGAGGCCCTTCACGGTGTACGGCTGCCCGCCGACGGTCAGCTGCCAGTTGCCCTGCGCGCCGGTCACCTTGACCGCGCCGCCCGGCGGCGGGTTGGTCCCGCCGTCGGTGCCGTAGACCTGGAACTCCCACAGGGAGTAGCCGTAACCGCCGGAGCGTACGAGGCCCTGCATGCGGACGTACCGGCCCGCGCCGGAGACGGCGAGGTCGTCCGTGCCGCCGTCTCCCCCCGTCACGGTCTTCAGGGTTCGCCAGTCGGTGCCGTTGTCGGACGCCTGGATCTCGTAGTTCTTGCCGTAGGCGGATTCCCAGCTCAGAACGACGCGGCTCAGGTTCTTGCTCGCGCCGAGGTCGACCTGGATCCATTCGCCGTCTCGCCACTGGCTCGCCCACCGGGTGCCCGTCAGGTTGCCGTCGACGGCGGCGCCCGCGGTGAACGCCTCGCCCTCGTGCGAGGAGGCGGTGGCCGCCTTGCCCTGGGAGAGAAGGGTCTCGGCGGCCCGCGCCTGCGGGGACAGGCTCAGGGTCAGCGAGGACGCCAGCAGCGCGCCGAGCGCCACCAGGGACAGCCCGTCGCGTCGGCGGGAACGAGTGGGCGTGGAAGGGGGACTGGACACGTGTGCTCCTGGCTGATTCGTGACGCCGGGCGCGGGGAGCCGGACCGTCGGGCCGGCTCGCGAGCGGCGCTTCGTGTGGAGGGGGATGCACGGTGCTGTCGTACGAGCCCTTCCGGACCGGGGCGCGGGACATGAACACCCGGCCCGGAAGGGAATCCAGGCCCTCACCGCCGTACGGCGGTGAGGGGGCGTCTCAGGGGAAGGAGACGACGGTGGACGGCACGGTCGAGGTGCCGGCGGGGGTGGTGGATGCCCCGGTGTCGTTGATGACGTGGTTGTAGTGACCCATCCCGCCGAGGGACACCACCAGGAGGCTGTGGAACTTCACTCCCGGTGTGACGGGTGCCTTGAAACCGTGGTCCTGGACGATGGTCGGGTCCACGTTGTAGTTGCAGTAGCTGCCCAGGCCCCATGCCTCGTGGGTGTCGACGGAGTCGTCGACCCGGTAGGCCGCGTAGCCCCTGGTCGAGCCGTTCTGGATAGCGGCCTGGTGGGGGGCGTCGTAGGCCTTCTCGTTCTGGTAGAAGATCGTCTTGCCGCGTTCGCCGTACCATTCGACGTCGTACTTGTTGAAGTGCTCGACGAACAGGCCGGTGGCCAGGACGTCGTCGCCGTTGACGCGGACGCCGTAGTCGGCCCGGTTGGTCTCCCAGCCCACCCCCTCGCCGTGGTCGGCGCGCCATACCCAGGTGTGGTCGATGACGGTGTCGTCGTTGTTGACGACCATGCTGGTGGTGGCCTTGCCGGGGCCGGCTCCGCCGATGCGGACGTAGACGTCCTGCACGGTGGTGGGGTTGGCGGAGTGGTCGGCGGCGGCGTCGGCCGGGCCGATCTCCAGCAGGGTCGGGGAGTTGACCGGCCCGGCGTCCACGAGGAAGCCGGCGAGCCGCACGCCGTCGACGTCCGCGACCCTCATCGCGGTGACACCGTTGTCCGGGATGATGGTGGCCAGGCCGAGGCCGAGGACGATGGTGTTCGCCCGGTCGACGTCGATGGTCCGGTCGACGTGGTAGACACCCGGGGTGAACAGCAGGTGCAGGCCCTGGGCCAGCGCCTGGTTGATCGTGGCGGCGGTCGCGCCGGGCTTGACCACGTAGAACCGGCTCAGCGGGATCGACTCGCCCTGCGGGGTGCCGCCGGCCCAGGTCGTGCCGCGCGCGTTCACCCGCCTGGCCGGCGCGAACACCTTGTACTCGCCGCCGTCGAGGTAGAGGAAGGGCTTCTCACGGGAGACCGGGGTGGTGTCCAGCGTGGTGTAACGCGGCTCCGGGAAACCGGTGGCAGGGGCGCCCTCGACACCCGAGAACGTCTGGTTCCAGACACTGTTGGACCAGCCGCCGACGGCACTGTCCCGGGTGTACCACTGCTGCTGCGAGTAGTTGCCGACCTGGCCGTCGACCTTGGAATCGGCGATGTAGCCGCCGCTGGCCCAGCCGTACCCGTTCGGCGCCAGATTCAGCCCGCCCTTGACGTGCATCCGCCGGAACGAGGACGCCTGCGAGACCGCCCACCGGTTCGTGCCGCTGACCGGGTTGAGGGTCAGACCCTCCGCACCACGCCAGAAGTTCTGCGTCGCGTTGCCGTTGAACCAGCCCGCGTCGACCGTCACATCACCGTTGATGACGGTGTCACCCGGACGCAGACCCAGACCGGCGATCTGCGTGTAGAAACCGATCTGCGCATTGAGATCGCCGTACGTGCCCGGCTTGAACAGGAGCGCGTGCCGGCCACGGCCGAACTGCGCCGACTCCTGCTCCCGGAAGATCCGGTCCAACGTGCCCTGGATGTTCGGGGTCGAAGGGTCGAAGACGTGGACGTTGGGGCCGAGGTCCCCGCCGCCGGGCAGCGTGGGGCCACCGCCGGAGGTGCCGTACACCTGGAACTCCCAGAGCGAGTAGCCGTAGCCGGTAGCTCGTGTCACGCCCTGCATGCGCACATACCGGGCCGTGCCGGACAGGGCGATGGTCTCGGTGCCACCCGCGCCGGTCGCGGTCGAGTAGGCCGTCGACCAGGTGGTGCCGTCCGTCGACAGCTCGATCCGGTAGGCCTTGGCGTATGCCGCCTCCCAGCGCAGCACCACCTGGCCGAGCGCGACGGAGCTGCCGAGGTCCACCTGCAGCCACTGCCCGTCGGACGCGGCGCTCGACCAACGCGTTCCGAGATTCCCGTCGACCGCGTCGGCCGCCGGGGTCCCGTAGTGCTCCTGACTGGAAGCCGTGACGGGCTTGCCCTGCGACAGCAGCACAGGAGCCGCCTGCGCCGCCGTCGTCGGAACCACCGCCAGGAGCGTGGCGGCCAGCGCGGTGACGACAGCGCCCGCGAGACCGCGCCGCACGCGCCCGCGAGCTGGTGGTGAGGCCGCCGGAGGCATGCCGAATACAGACATAAGGGGGTGTCTCCTTGAAGCGAGAGAGGCGCACGGGAGAGCGCTCTCCGGAACCATGCCGCTCGCCCCAGGCGCGGTCAATATCCCTGACAAGACTTTTCTTTTTGCTTGGCTTAAGTACCGATGGAGGCGCTCCGTGACTGGATCACCCCTCGCCCAGGTCAGAAGGCGCACCGACCTGCGCGTGCTCCCGGGCCACGAGGAGGACGCGATCCGCGCCTGGGGAGCGACTTGTCGATCTTGCCGGGCATGGCCACGGCGTCGAGGGCTCCGGGCTCCGCCCCGAGGCGCACGGGTGAGGCCACCACGGCCGCGACGAAGGATCAGGGATCTCCGCACCGCGGTCGTCGCCGGCCGACCAGGTGGCCGCCGAGGGCGACCGTTAGATTGCGCCCATGGACGCCGCCGTACTCGACCTCCGGACCCGGATGCACGACGCGTGCATACCGCCTGATCTCGTTGACCGTCTCCTCGACCTCGGCCACACCGCCGTCGTGCACGCTCAGGCCTTGGCCGAGGACGGTGACTGGTTCTGCGCCCGCGCGTGGGCGCGCCGACTGGCTGACCAGGGCGAGCTCGACGAGGCCCGGGGCGTGCTGGCCCCGTACGTCGAGACGGGCTGGTGGACCGCAGCCGCAGAGGCCGCCCGGCTGCTGGAGGCGGCGGGCCGGGGCGATGAGGCCATTGCTCTCGTCCGTCCTTTCGCCCAGGCCGGGGAGCGGTTCGCGCTTCGCGATCTGGCGCTGCGACTCGCCCGGCACGAACGGGGCGACGAGGCCTACGCGCTGCTTGTGCCGCACATCGCGGACTGGTTCCTCGCCGAGGCTCTGGTCGAGGTGGGTGTCGGGCTGGACCGGGACGAGGAGATCGCGGCGCTGCTGACGGCCCGGATCGCGCCGGGGCGTCCCTGCGGGCGGTGCGGCGGTGTGGAGTGCGCGGCGCGGAATCCGGAGCCGTCGAACGCAGCCACTCTGCTGGCGGAGGTCCGCGAGAGACAGGGCGGTACGGACGAGGCGATCGACGTGCTGCGCGCGTACGGCACTGTGGTCAACAATCGTGACCCGCTGGCCGAACTGTTGATACGGCACGATCGCATCGATGAGCTGCGCACCTATGCGGCGCAGGACCACCGAGAGGAAGCCGCCCGTCAGCTGGCCGAGTTGCTGGAGGCCCGCGGCGACGTGGAAGGCGCGGTCGAGGTGTACCGGCAGCAGTCGGAGCAGGACCGTTGGCACGCTCCGACCCTGCTGGCACGGCTGCTCGCCCGGCACGGGCGGGGCACCGAAGCCATCGCAGTGGTTCGAGCCATGGACAGCACCGAGGACTGGATCGTCGATCTGCTCTGCGAGCTGCTCGCCGCCGAGGGCCGGGCCGAGGAAGGCCTCGCCCACCTGGACGCCCTCAAGGCCCGGGGGTCCTGGGAGCAAGGGGAGGTGTTCTGGCTGCGGGCCCGGCTCCTGGCGGCCTGCGGACAGCTGGACCAAGCCGTGGCGGAGGCCCGGGCCCACTCCGAAGGCGGGAGCCTGTACGCGGCAAGGAGCCTGGCCCAACTGCTGGCCGATGCCGGACGTCTTGAGGAGGCCGTCACCTTCCTGGACGCGGACCGCCTCGACCATCGGCGCGCTCTCGGCCGGCTGCTGGTCGAGCTGGGCAGAGTCGACGAGGCCGTGGCCCTGCTGCGGTCGCCACGCCCCGCCGTGCCCCTGCCGGAACCCACCGGATTCAGCGACTGCCCGCCCTTCTAGGGCGTGTCCCTTCGATCAGGTGGTTCGCCCTTGGCCGCTCCCGCGGCGGACTGCCGACCAAATCCACATGGTTGTGGAGGGTCGCTGCCGCCCGTTGTCCCTGCTCGTCGCCCCGGGACAACGGCGGACTGCGCCCAGTTCGAGCCGGTCATGGTTCAGAGCCGTCGCCAGGCAGGGATGGCCCGTCGGCTCAGGAATCAAGCACGGCGGCGACGGCTTCGATCTCCACGAGCTGGCCGTCATAGCCGAGCACGGTGACCCCCATCAAGGTGCTGGGCACGTCGTGGTCACCGAACGCGTCCCGGACGACCTCCCACGCCGTCACCAGGTCCTCCCGCCGGTGAGAGGCAACGAGAACACGGGTGCTGATGACATCGTGCAGTGACGCGCCCGAGTCCGCCAGAGCGGTCCGCATGTTCTCCACAGCCCTGGCCGCCTGCCCCGCGACGTCCCCGATCGCCGCAGTGGAGCCATCCTCATTCAGAGGACATGCTCCGGCCAGGAAGACCAGCCGCGACTCGGCCGGGGCCGTGGCCGCGTAGGCGTACTCCGCAACATCGGACAGGGAGGCAGAACGAATCAATGTGACAGCACGCGGCACGGGCTTCCTTACGCAGCAGTTCCGGGACACTCAGGACCTTCTCAAAGGCCGACTCCGCGTTCGACACATTTTCCTGGCCCGTCGACTCCCGTGAGGGGCCACTGCCGTCAGCCGCCCAAGGGATCTCACGTGATCGAAGACACCCGATCGAGCTAAAGTGACCCGGTGACGGAGACACAACAACACCGCGACGTAGGCCCTCCCGACAGTGCCTCCGACGAGAAGGCGACATTGCTCGCGTTCTTGAACTACGTCCGCGAAGCAGTGGCCGGGAAGGCTCAGGGCCTTGACGACGAGCAGGGACGAACGCCCGGAGTACCGTCTGGCACCAGTGTCCTGGGCCTGGTCAAGCACCTGACGGCGGCAGAGCTCTACTGGTTCGCCTGGGCCTTCGAGGGTGCCGATGTCGAGCATCCGGACTTCGGCATGGATCTCTCCGAGGGGGACAGCGCGGACAGTCTCCTCGCTGCCTATCGCAGTGCCATCGAGCGGTCCAACGAGATCATCGAGCGTTGTGACGACCTGAGCCGTCCGTGTGCGCGGGCGGCAGGCAAGGCGGGCACCGTGCGATCGATGCGGTGGGTGCTGGTGCACATGGTCGAAGAGACGGCTCGCCATGCGGGTCACGCCGACATCCTCCGGGAGCAGGCTGACGGTTCCGTCGGCCGGTGACGCACTGCTTCGCTCGGTCTCAGGTGTTCCGCGAACGGTGGGCGCATGCGGACTGCAGCCACTCGTTGCCGGCTGCGACAAGGACGGCGGCGGGTTCCGTTCGTGTCCGTCGGCCCCGTGATGTCCGCCGGACGGGGTACTTCGGCGGCGTCGCCGAAGACGATGCACCGCGGTCTTTCTGCCACTCGCTAGCTTCTTGACCAGGTGTCCTCGCGCATGGATGCCCATGGGCGCCCCTTGTGACGGCCCATCGACCGCAGCCCGAGGCGAGGAGAACGGCATGTCCCGACCTGTCACTGTGGGAGTGGACGGCTCCGAAGGTAGTGCGGCGGCGGTGGCCTGGGCCGCCGACGAGGCGGCGCTGCGCGGTGACGGCCTGCGGCTCGTGTACGCCACGCGCTGGGCGCCGCATCAGGTGGCGGCGATGAAGGTGTCGCACGAGGACCGCGCCGGCGCCGCGGAAGGGGTGCTCGCCGCGACCGAGCGGCGGGTCCGTGCCCGGCGGCCGGACGTCGTCATGACCGCGGAGGAGATCGAGGACGCTCCCGTCAACGTGCTGCTGGCTGCCGCCTCGGAGGCGGAGTTGCTGGTGGTGGGGTCGCACGGGCTCGGCAGCGTCCGCGGCTTCATCATCGGTTCGGTGGGGCAGGAAGTCGTCGCGGAGGCGAAGAATCCGGTCGTGCTGGTACGCCCTGGGTACGGAGCGGACGACGCCCCAGACGCCGGCGGCAGCGGCCCTCGCAAGGTGGTCCTCGGACTCGACGTGAGCGAGGTGAAGGACGAGCTCCTCGCGTTCGCATTCGACATCGCCGGGAGGCACGGCGTCCCGCTGCAGATCGTGCACACCTGGCACCACTCGTTCCTCCCCCACCACGCAGCGGCCGACGACGCCGAGATGGCTTCGGCACTCTCCGAGGCGGTAGCCCCCTTCCGGGACAGGTTCCCGGCGGTGGAGGTGGAGGAGGTGGCAGCTCCGGGCCGGCCGGCCGAGCACCTCGTCGAGGCGGCGTCGGACGCGCGTCTCGTAGTCGTCGGGCGGCGCAGGGCGGCGAAGGGCTCGCACATCGGATCCGTCACCCACGCGGTGATCCACCACGCCGAATGTCCTGTGGCCGTCGTGCCGCACACGTGACGGACGACGTCATCGTGCCTCTGCAGCGCCACTCGCCGTGCACGGAGCGGTTTCGGCGGCGGTCGGGCGTCGTCCGATCCAGGCCGTGCGCCGACCGCCTCCTTCGCCTGGCGGAACGACGGTCCCTGGTGCAACGAGTGGTCACCTCAAGGCCGGACTCCCCCGTTCTGCATGGCGAGACGGGTCACGTGCGCCTTCTCCCGGACCGTCAGATCTTCAACTGCCGCACGGTGGTGGCTCGGATCCACCTGTCACTCATGCCGTGGTGAGCCGGACAAAGAGGTGGCCGCTCGTCCGGCTCACCTGACACGATCCGGGTGTGACCACGTTGTTCCTGATGGTCGGCCTGCCGGGGGCCGGAAAGACCACAAGAGCCCGGCGGCTCGCCGGTGAGCACGGCGCGCTGCGCCTCACTCCCGACGACTGGATGCTTCCCCTGTTCGGTGAGGCGGAGCCGGACGGGAAGCGCGACGTGCTGGAGGGGCGCATGCTCTGGCTGGCCTTGGAGGCGGTGAAGCTGGGTACCGACGTCGTGGTGGACTTCGGCTGCTGGTCCCGGGACGAGCGTTCCGCGATCCGGTGGTTGGTGGAGGCCGAGGACGCGTGCTTCCGCATGATCTACCTGCCCGTGGACGAGGAGACCCAGCGGGCCCGGCTCGCCCATCGCTGGGCGACCGCCGCCGGGGAGACGTTCCCGGTGACCGAGACCGACATCCTGCACGGGCGGGCGCACTTCGAGGAGCCCGACGCAGCGGAACTGGCAGGCCGCGCGGCCTCTGACCGGCCCTTCGGGGGCTGGCGGGCGTGGGCTGCCGACCGGTGGCCGTCGTTCGCGTGACTGCCCGGAGGACTCCTCACGACATGATCTCCGAGGTGATCGGATCACTCCGGGAGCGGCGATCCGCGCGTGTGCGGGCGGCTCGGCCGGAGTCGTGGCCGGTCACCGGGGAGTCCGGAGCATTCCCCGGGGCGAGTCACGGTCGACGAGCTCGCGGCGCCTCCGTGAACGCTGTGGCGTGGTCGGTCGCCCACTGGCGAAGCGTTCGCGGCGCTGTCCCGAGGATGTCGGCCACCGCGGTGGTGACGTACGCGGGCTGTCCGACCGCCGCGCTCCACGCGGCGAGCAGCATGTCGATGACCGCGTCGGGCGCCGTCCCCCTGGACAGGCTCCGGAACTCGTCCGGCGTCATCTCCTCGCATACGATCCGGCGGCCCAGGGCGTCACCGATGACGCTCAGCTGCGCCGCGTGGGTCAGCGACTCGGGGCCCGTGAGAACGTAGTCGCCGCCGATGTGCTCGTCCTGCTGGAGCGTCCGCGCAGCGACGGCTGCGACGTCACGGTCGTCGACCGGCGCCGTCTCGGCAGCGGCGTAGGGCCACCGGACCACGTCGCCGGCCCGGATCGCGGGTGCCCACCAGGCCGGTGAGTTCGACGCCAGCATGCCCGGCCGGATGATCGCCGACTCCAGCCCGGTGGCCGCGATGAGCTGCTCGATGCCGGCGTGCAGCGCCGCCATGGGGTTGGGCTGCTGGAAGAAGGGGTGCGGCGTCCGGTGCGGGGAGGAGAGGAAGACGACCCGCCGCACGTGGGCCGCCAGCCGCTCGACGACTGCCGCCGCGGTCAGGGACGGGGCGGTCCAGACGAGGAAGGCCGCACCGGCGCCGTTCAGTGCGGGGTCGAGGGATTCGGGCACGGTGAGGTCGCCGGTGAAGACCTCGACGTTCGCCGGCAGCGTCCCCGCCGTCTCGGATCGATGGACGAGGGCGCGGACCGGCACGCCTGCGTCGAGGAGTTGGTCGATGACGAGGCGGCCGATCCGGCCCGTCGCGCCGGTGACGAGCACGGGAGCCATGTCTGTCTGATTCATGCCGCCATGAAAACGTTACTCGGTCAAAAAAGCAACCCGGTCACGAATGTTACGCTGGACAGATGAGCGAGCCGACGGGGCTGCGGGCCCGCAAGAAGGAGCGGACGCGTGACGCCATCGGCGACGCGGCCGTCTCGCTGTTCCTGGAGCGCGGCTTCGACCGTGTCTCCGTCAACGACATCGCCGCGGCGGCCGAGGTGTCCAAACCGACCCTCTTCCGGTACTTCCCCACCAAGGAGGACCTGGTGCTGCACCGGTTCGCGGACCACCAGGGCGAGGCGGCGCGCGTCGTACGCGACCGCGGGTCCGGCATCCAGCCGATGGCGGCGCTGCACCGGCACTTCCGGGCCGGTCTCGATCGCCACGACCCGGTCACCGGCCTCAACGACCATCCCGAGGTGGTGGCCTTCCACCGGCTGGTCTTCACCACACCGAGCCTGGCCGGACGACTCACGCGGTACCAGCTCGAGGACGAGGAGGCGCTGGCGGACGCCCTTGGCGAAGGCATCCAGGCCCGCCTGCGAGCCGCCCAGGTACTCGCGGTTCAACGGGTGCTCGCCCGGGCCAACTGGCAGAAGATCGCCGACGGCCGAACCGCCCGCGACGTCCACCCCGAGGCGGTGGCCGACGCCGACCAGGCATTCGACCGACTGCGGTGACGGACGACCGGCCCCGGAAGGCTCCGCGGCCCGGTGCACGCGTACCGCCGGGCCCGGCCCTGCCGCTTCCGCGGGTGCGGCGGCCACCTCCTTCGTCCGGCCCCGGACGGTGTCACCGGCCGGGCTCCGACCGAGTCGGACCGCCCCCTGGGGGCGGCCGCCGGTCATGATCGATTGTCAGTGCCGGGTGAGACGGTAGGTGCATCGGGTCGGAACATCGGATCGGAAACGAGGGGGAGTTCTCCATGTCCGGAAGTCAGAACTACATCAATCACGTGGCTCTTGTGCTGGACGCCAGTTCGTCGATGTCGCACCTGAGCCGCAAGGTCGTGGAGGTCGCCGACCAGCAGATCGCGTATCTTGCCCGCCGTTCGAGGGAGCTCGATCAGGAGACCCGCGTCACGGTGTACGTCTTCGCCGACAAGGTGGAGTGCGTCATCTACGACAAGGACGTGCTGCGGATGCCGTCGCTGCGCCAGCTGTACCGGGCCGGTGGGATGACGGCCCTGCTGGCGGCCGCGCTGAAGTCCCAGCGGGAGCTGGCACAGACGGCGCAACTGTACGGTGACCACAGCTTCCTGACGTTCGTGCTGACCGACGGGCAGGAGAACGCGAGCCACCGCTCCCCGGACGCACCCTCCAAGGATCAGCGCGTACTGATCCGGGCCGTGGCCGAGATGATCGAGACGCAGGGCGACAACTGGACGCTGGCCGTCCTGGTGCCGGATCAGATGGGCAAGCGTGAGGCCACGCAGTGCGGGTTCCCGAAGGACAACATCGCGATCTGGGACGCGACGAGCACCCAGGGGCTGGAGGAGGCCGGCCAGGTCATCCAGGAGGCCACCGAGAAGTTCATGGTCGGGCGTACTCGGGGCATCCGGGGATCGCGGGCGGTGTTCTCCACGGGCGGGGAGGCGGTCAACAAGGAGGCCATCGAGGCGGCCGGCCTGACGCCGGTGGATCCGTCGACGTACCAGCTGATCCCGGTGGCCCGGGCCGCGGCGATCCGGGAGTGGGTCGTCGAGAGCGGGCACACGTACCGGACCGGGGGTGCGTTCTACCAGTTGAGCAAGTCGGAGAAGATCCAGGCGCGCAAGCAGATCGCCGTACTGGAGAAGAAGACCGACCGGGTGTTCACGGGACCCGAGGCCCGGGCGCTGCTCGGCCTGCCGGACACGGAAGTGCGCGTCAAGCCGGACCACAACGACGACTTCACGATCTTCGTGCAGAGCACCAGCGTGAACCGGAAGCTCGTCCCCCAGACACGGCTCCTGCTCATGCCGTAGGGGTGTCGCGCCTGGCCGGCCACCCAAGAGGTCATGGGCGGGCCTGAGTTGCGGGACCCGCCCCGGCCTCGTCGAGACCGCTCAGACCGTGTCGTCGGGGATGGCGCCGGGACCCGTCCGCCACCGGCTCCCCGCCCGTCGCCCGGTACCGGCCCGGCGTCGTGCCGAACTCGCGCCGGAAGGCGTGCGAGAGGGCGTACGGCGAGCTGTAGCCGACCCGCCGGGCGACGCCCGCCAGTGGGACCTCGGTCTCCCGGAGCAGAGCGGCGGCGCGGGTCAGCCGCCACCACGTCAGGTACGCCATCGGGGGCCTGCCGACCAGCGTGGTGAAGCGGCGGGCCAGCGTGGGCCGGGAGAC
Organism: Streptomyces sp. NPDC048338; assembly: GCF_043201055.1. NCBI lineage: Bacteria > Bacillati > Actinomycetota > Actinomycetes > Kitasatosporales > Streptomycetaceae > Streptomyces > Streptomyces sp. NPDC048338. Next base: position 368,434 of record NZ_JBICYQ010000002.1, on the reverse strand, counting down.
GCCCGCCTCGGCCGCGAGCCGCTCGGTGGTCCACGGGGCTGCCGGGTCGGAGTGCAGCGCGCGCAGAGCGGCGGCGGTCACCGGGTCGCCCAGCACGGCCGGCCAGGCGCCGGCCGTGCTCTCGGTCAGCCAGGAACGGATCGCGTAGACGAGCAGCAGATCGAGCAGGCCGGGCAGCGCGATGCCCGAGCCGGGCCGCAGCTCGTCCAGCTCACCGCCCAGCAGCTCGACGGCGGCGCGGAGTTCGGGGTGCGCGCCCGGGCGGTTCGGCAGGTGGACGACGGAGGGCAGCTCCGCGAGGAGCGGGTGCACGTGATCGCGGTCGAGCCGGTACTTGCCGCAGAGCATCTCCACCTGGCGCTCGCGGGAGACGGGCACTGCCGGGCGCGGCAGGCTGCCGTCCCGCCACGGTCCGAACGGAATCGCACGCTCCACGGTCGCCCGGTCGGCGGGCGCGTCGGCGAGGACATGCCCCGTTCCGTGCGGCAGCAGCACCACGTCCCCGGGACCGAGCACGACCGGTGCGCCGCCGTCGGGCAGCAGCCAGCAACTGCCCTGGAGCACGATGTGGAACCCGGCGCCGTCGTACGGATCGAGCCGCGCGCACCAGCGCCCGCCCACCCGTACGCGGTCGGAGGAGGGCCGCCCGGTGCGGACGGCGAAGATCGCGTCGCTGACCACGTCCATGGGCGGTAGGGTATCCGCCCCGGTCGAGGCGGTGAGCGTCTCGCGTATCGGGGGGAGCCTTGCGGGCATTGAGCGGCTCAACCACCCTCCCTAGGGTCGGTGTCATGACCAACGAGATTGCACCGAGCATCGTCCTGGGGAACGTCGAGATCACCCGGATCGTCGAGTGGCAGGGGCCGTTCGGCCCGGCCCGCGGCCTCGTCCCCGACTCCGGGGCCGAGGTGTGGAGGGCCAACGAGGCGTGGCTCGCACCGGACCACTGGGCGCCGGACACCGACACCGCGGTCATGGCGCTGCAGACCTGGGTGCTGCGCAGCGGCGGGCGGACCGTCCTGGTCGACACGGGCGTCGGCAACGGGCGCGAGCGGCCCCACTCGCCGCATTTCCACCGGCGGCAGGGGGACTTCCTCGGCCTCCTGGAGCGGGCGGGCGTCCGTCCCGAGGAGGTCGACGTCGTCGTGAACACCCATCTGCACGCCGACCACGTCGGCTGGAACACCCGTGCCGCCGACGGTACGGACGGCGAGGACGGCGCCTGGGTGCCGACGTTCCCGAACGCCCGGTACCTGGTCCCGGCGGCCGACGACTTCCACTTCGGCCCGGGGAACGCGTACGGCAACGGCCTCGGGGAGGAGGACCGGCTGGTCTACGAGGACAGCGTCGCGCCCGTGCACCGGGCGGGGCTGATCGAGCTGTGGGACGGGTCCCACCGCATCGACGAGAACCTCGTCCTGGAGTCCGCGCCCGGCCACACGCCCGGCTCCGCCGTCCTGCGACTCGCGTCGGGCGGGGACAGGGCGGTCTTCGTCGGGGACCTCGTGCACAGCCCCGTGCAGATCCTCGACCCCTCCCACTCCAGTTGCTTCTGCCTGGACGCGCACCGGGCGGCGGCCAGCCGCCTGCGGATCCTCGAACGCGCCGCCGACGAAAGGGAGCTGGTCGTGCCCGCGCACTTCGGCGGGGCCGGTGCAGCCGAAGTGCGCAGGGAGGGGAAGGGCTTCGGCCTGGCCCGTTGGGCGGCCCACGGCGCGGGGTGAGGGATGGAGCCGACGGGTGCCTGACCGGCCACCCACCGGACCTCGGGGCCGGGGCCGGGGCGAGTGCCAGGACCTGAGCCGGGGCCCGTGCCGGCCGGGCCGGGTCCGGGGCCGGTGGCCGTGCCGGGTCCGGACCCGGTGCCGGAGCGGGGGCCGGTGCCGGGGCCGGGGCCGGTGCGCGCAGAGGGCCGACCGGCCCCCCGAGGGGGGCCGGTCGGTCGGGGAGGGGAACAGGTGGCCCCTGGGGTCTCGCCGTCACCGCGACGGGGGCCCGACCGCGAACGCCACCGCCGCCCGGCGACGCGCCCTGGCGACCACGACGCCGGACACCACGCCGGGCACCACGCCGGACCGCTCGTGCCCAAGCCGCTCGATGGGCCTCATGGCGACCCGGCGATGGGGCCCTTCAGTCCCTCCTCGGGGCCCGGGTGGCGGTAGCCTCCGGTGACTCCCGCAGGTTGGTATGGGGAGCATGAACACCGACCGGGCACTCCTCGTCGCCACCGGGGTGCGCAAGATCTACCGGACGGGCTCGGTGGAGGTCACCGCGCTGCTCGACCTGGATCTCCTCGTGCGCCAAGGGGAGATGGTGGGAGTCATGGGGCCGTCCGGATCCGGGAAGACCACGCTGCTGAACTGTCTGTCGGGGCTCGACGACATCGACGGCGGCCGGGTCCAGGTCGACGGCCACGACCTGTTCGCGATGTCGGACGCGGCGCGCACGGAGCACCGCGCCCACACCATGGGCTTCGTCTTCCAGGCGTTCAACCTCATACCGGTCTTCTCCGCGGCGGAGAACGTCGAACTGCCCCTGCTGCTCGTGGGCACCCGGCCGCGTGAAGCACGGCGCAGGGCACTGGACATGCTCGACCGGGTCGGCCTCGGCCACCGGGTCGAGCACCGGCCGAGCGAGATGTCCGGGGGCGAGCAACAGCGGGTGACCATCGCCCGAGCCCTGGCCGGACGCCCGGCCATCGTGTGGGCGGACGAACCCACGGGCAACCTCGACAGCACGATGGCCGACCAGGTCATGGACCTGCTGTGCGAGCTCAACCGGGACGAGCGGCAGACGATCGTCCTGGTCACCCACGACGGTGCCATCGGCGCTCGCGTCCCCCGGCTGATCCGCATGCGCGACGGGCGCCTGGTCGACGACGTCCGCCAGGCCGTCACCGCGCCCGCGGCGGACCTCGACGTCTCCTAGGAGGTGCCGTGCCGATCCGGGCCGGATCGGTGAGCGGGGTCCGGTGCCGGCGAGCGCAAGGCGAAGGAGGGAGTACATGCGGAGCATCGACGACCGACGACAAGGCGGCGTGGGGCGCCTCCCGTGCCCGAAGGGCCACGGGTGGGCGCGGTGCCGGACGCCGCGACCCCGGCAAGATCCGTAGGACGGCCCAGGTCCCACCATGTATCCGAACCTCCTCGTCCCGCTGCTCACCACCCTCGGGCTCGCCTTCGCCGCCCTGGCGCTGGTCGCCGTCCGGCAGCCGGTGTCACGGCGGCTCGCCTTCCGCCAGGTCGCCCGCCGACGCACCGAGGCAGCGCTGGTGATCGGCGGCTCGATGCTCGGAACGGCCATCGTCATCGGGGCCCTGGTCGTCGGCGACACCTTGAACTTCTCCGTACGGCAGGAGGCGTACCGGACCCTGGGGCCGGTGGACGAGCGCATCGTCGTACCCCCCGGACCGACCGGGCGCGCCGCCACCGAACGGCTGGCCGTCCTGGCGGATGACCCCGACGTCGACGGCGTCCTGAACGCCCGGGCCACCCAGGCGTCGGCGGTGAGCGGTACCGCTGACCGCAGGACCGCCGAACCGCGCGTCCTGGCCTGGCAGATGGACTTCCGCGATGCGTCCCGCTTCGGGTCCCCCGGCGGAGACTCCGGCCTCGGCGGACCGAACCCGAAGCCCGGCCGGGTGGTGGTCAACGAGCCGCTGGCCCGCTCCTTGGATCTGGGCACCGGGGATCCGATCACGCTGTACCTCTTCGGGGCGCCCGGGACGTACCGGGTCGAGCGCGTGGTTCCCGAACAGGGCCTGGCCGGAGTGGGCCTCGGCGGCAGACTGAACCGCGACGTGTTCCTGCCCCCGGGAACTCTGGACTCGGCCGCCCGGGCCGCCGGCGCCGAGCCGCGGTCGGTCACCTTCGTGTCCAACCGAGGCGGCGTCGAACGCGGTGAGGCCCTGACCGACCGGGTGACCGCCGACATCCGCCAGGCCCTGGGTCCGCTCGCCGGCCGAACCGCGATCGAGACACCCAAGCAGACGGTCCTGCGGGACGCCAGAGCGGCCGGCGACTCCCTCGGAGCGCTCTTCCTCATGATCGGCAGCTTCAGCATCATCGCGGGCGCACTGCTCCTGGTGAACATCTTCGTGATGCTCGGCGAGGAGCGGAAGTCCCAGATGGGCATGGTGCGGGCGGTCGGGATGAAGCGCTCGCGGCTCGTCGGGTCCTTCACCCTGGAAGGCGCGACCTACGCGTCGCTGTCCGCGCTGCCGGGCGTGGGCATCGGGCTCGCCGTCGGCTGGGGCGTCGCCGTCGTCGCCGCGGAGATCTTCCAGGGCTGGTCGGTCGGCGGCAGCAGCATCCGGATCGCGTTCGCCGTCACCCCGACCAGCATCCTCAACGGTCTCGCCATGGGGCTGCTCATCGCCTTCGCCGCGATCCTCGCGACCAGCGTGCGCATCAGCAGGTTCAACATCATCGCCGCGATCCGCGACCTTCCCGCCGCACCCGGACGGGGACCGCGGCGCCGCCTGCTCGTGGTGTCCACCGCCCTGGCCGTCCTGTGTGCGTCGGCGGCCGTCCCGGCCGTGGCGCGCAGCCAGCCCGACGCGACGTACCTCATGCCGGCCCTGGCGCTCGCCTTCGCCGCTCCGGCGCTGCTCCGGGTCCTCCCGCGCCACACGGTCACCACCTCGATCGCGGGAGCCGTTCTCGCCTGGACGCTCCTGGCGCCCGTCCTGCGCCCCCGGATCTTCGACGCCCCCTCCATGTCCGTGTACGTCATCCAGGGCGCCCTGGCCGCCTTCTCCGCCGTGGTGCTCGTCAGCGACAACCAGAAGACGCTGCTGCGCCCCGCGCGGCGCCTGCTCCAGCGCCCGACGGAAGGCGGCCTCGCGGCGCGGCTCGCGGTCGCCTACCCCCTGGCCAAGCGATTCAGGACCGGCGCGACGCTGGTGATGTACACCCTCATCGTGTTCGTCCTCGTGCTCCTGACCGAGATCTCGGGCATCCTCCGTGCCGGCGTCGACGGCGTCGTCGCCGATGCCACCGCCGGATACTCCCTGCGACTCGACTACAACCCCCAGGTCGCCGGTGACCGGCTCCTCTCCGACATCCGCGGCGGCCCGTCGGCCGCCCGGATCTCCGCCGTGACACCTCTCCTCAACGCCTCCGGGCAGGCGACGGATCCGGGGCGCCGCGGCACCCGTCCCCTGGACACGGCCGTCGTCGGCGTGCCCGACGGGGCGATCACCGGCATCACCTTCAGGGAGCGTCTGCCCGGCCTGGCGGACGACGCGGCGGTGTGGCGGGCTCTCGCGTCCGACCCCCGCTACGTCGTGCTCGACGCCTTCTTCGGCAGCACCGGCGGTCCGGCCGGCGACTACTACGACCCCGGCGACACGCTCATGCTGAGGGATCCCCGGACGGGCCGCAGCGAACAGAAGGTCATCGCCGGCGTGCTCAGCAACGGACTGGTCTTCTACCCGGGCACCGGCGCCGGCTCGACCACCTACCCGGTCGTGATGAGCGAGCAGGGAACGCGCGAGCTCTTCGGAACCCAGGCACAGAACGCCTCCGCTCTGGTGAGAACCGGTCCCGGCACCTCGCCCGACGCCCTGGCGACCCGCCTGCAGGGCGAGCAGCTGTCGTCCAGCCTGGTCGCCACCCCCATCGAGTCGGACATCCGCCGCCAGTTCGACTCCAGCACCGCCTTCTTCCGCCTCATGCAGGGCTTCCTCGCCCTGGGCCTCGGCGTCGGCATCACCGGCCTCGGCGTGGTCATGGTCAGGGCCGTACGCGAACGCCGCCGCACCATCGGCATCCTGCGGGCGCTCGGCTTCCGGGCGCGAACCGTCCAGCGGTCCTTCCTGTGGGAGAGCACCTTCGTCGCCGTGGAGGGCATCGTGCTCGGCTCGCTGCTGGGTGTGCTCACCACCTGGCTGATGTACAGCAACAGCGCCGCCTTCGAGGGCCTGGAGGGAGGTTTCCCGGTCGAATGGACCAGCATTCTGGCCTTGGCCGCGGCCACCTTCGTCGCGTCGCTCCTGGCCACGATCGGGCCCGCGCGCCGCGCGGCAGCCATCCGCCCGGCGCTCGCGGTCCGCGTCACCGAATGACGGGCGGCGCCGGACATGCCTCGCGCAACGACGGCTTCGAGGTCGGGCAGGTCGTCACGCCGTGGACGCCTCGGTCCGGGCGCGACCGCCTGCCGCTCGTGCCTCTCCGTGGCCGGATACTCGGGTGCGGCTGGGACGGTGCGGGTCTAGCGTGGCCGTTTCGCGTGTCGTGGAGGAGGGTTGCGGTGCTGGTCATGCCTGGTCGGCGGACGTCGACGATGGAGCTGTTGGCCGCTGAGGCGGCGGGGCGCGGGATGGCGGTCCTGGCGGCGGAGGAGATCGGCGCGTCGTCGGGACCGGCGTACTGGTACGGCGGGCCGGTGGCGGGGGCGCGGTTGGCGGGACGGCTCGGCTTCGCGTTGCTCGAACCGTCGGACGACTGGCTTGCCGAGCTTCCCGAGGACTTCACCGGGCGGGAGGTCCGTGCGGCGACCGTCGCCGATGCATGGGCGATCGACCGTCCGACGTTCGTCAAACCGCCACGGGACAAGTCCTTCCCGGCGGACGTCTACGCCGACGGCTCCCGGTTCCCCGCCGATCTGGACCCGGCCACGCCGGTGCTGCTCTCCGAGGTGGTGACCTTCGCCGCCGAGTACCGGCTGTTCCTTCTTGACGGGCGCATCGCCGCGGGCAGTCGATACGCCGCGTTCGGCCGGCTCGACCCACACCCGCTCGACCGGAGTGCGGCCATCACCGCCGAGATCGCCGAGTTCGTCGACCGCCTGGTCGCTGCGGCCGGGCCCACCCTGCCGAGTGCCGTCGTCGTGGACGTCGGACAGCTCCTCGACCCGTACCGCCCGGGCCACCGATGGGCCGTGGTCGAGGCCAACATGGCCTGGTTCTCGCACGCCTATGCCGCCGACCCGGCACCGGTGCTGGACGTGGTGCTGCGGGCGGCGGGGCCGCGCGGGCAGGTGCACGCACGGGATCTGCCGTTCGTGCGGCACTGAACCCGGGAACCCTCAGGCATCCGGGAACCATGCACGTCCCTGGGCCCAGTGGGTCGCCCAGCCCGTGAAGCCAGGGGTGCCGGGCATCAGGGCGTCGGGTGACTGGGGACCGAAGGGCATCGCGCCCTCGCCGGCGATCTGCCAGACGTGACCACGCTGCGGGCCGGTGACGATCAAGTGCCAGTACATGCCGCAGCCGTCGGTGCCCAGCAGCAGCGAGCCGTGGTCGAACACGGGGTCCGTCCGGGCTTCGAACTCCTCCACCGACAGCGCCGACTCGTCGTCCTCCGCTTCCCACAGCCATGCCGCCGTCAGGGGGAAGGGCTTGGCAAGCAGGCGTGCGGGGCGGTCCGAGCCCCAGTCGGCGGGCGTGTGCGCGAGGGGCAGCAGCCCGTAGTAGGGCGGTCCGGCGCGCAGTCCGTCGCAGATCTCCGCCACGAACGTGCGATAGGGCTCCGGGAGCACGATGCCGTGCTCCGCTTCGAAGGACCGCACCGTCTCCCAGCCGGCCGGCGGCACCGCCTCGGGGTGGGACGCGAAGATCTCGCGAAGGGTGGCCAGCTCGGCCGGGTCGCAGGTTTCCGTGTTCATGGCGGCCATCATGCAAGGTCCCGACGGACGGCCTGGACGGCAGGTCCATCGTTCCGTTCCCTCGCCGGCGGCACGTTCGCGCGCGGGCTCGTCGAGGCGCGGCGACCGGCGGTGGCGCAGGGCCGTGCGTCCGGACCGGAAGCCGCCGTTCGGATCACCTGAGGACGGCCCTTCAGGTGATTGCCGGAGCCTCATGCGCCGGACAGGTGTCGAGAGGGGTACGACGTCCCGCGAGAAGAACCCTGAACCCCCGTGAGGAGCTCGGCCATGTACGCAGCAGTCCGGCGGTACGAAGGGGTGACCGATCCTGCCGAGGCGGGGCGCCTCGTGAACGAGGGGTTCGTGCCGCTCATGCGCCAGGTCTCCGGATTCGTGGCGTACTACTGGATCGACGCCGGGGACGGAGTGATGGTCTCGACCAGCGTCTTCCAGAACCAGGCAGGTGCCGAGGAATCGATCGCGAGAGCGGCGGACTTCGTACGGGACAACCTCGCGTCGCTGCTCCCCAACCCGCCTCAGGTCATGGCCGGGGAGGTTCTGGCTTCCGCGTGAGGCACCCCGCGTCGCGCGAGCTCGTCGGCCGGACGTCGGGCCGGCTCAGCTCGGGCGGGGCATGCGGCCCGGCGCCGCCGGCACATGTCGATCGCCGGTCCTGAGGGTGCGCATACACTTCGTCGGCGAGCACATCGACGACGACTCGGCCACGTACGCGGTCGTCGCCTGCGGCGGGGTCGCCGCCCAGGTGTGTTCCGCACCCGCACCGCACTCAGCAGGGAGCCCGGCCATGCACCGCTTCGACGTCGAGGCACTGACGGCGGGCGCGTGGCGCAACGGCGGAGGCGCGACCAGGGAGATCGCCTCCTGGCCGGCGGGCACCGAGGAGTTCGGGTGGCGCGCCAGCGTCGCCGACATCGAGCGGGACGGGCCGTTCTCGGCGTTCCCGGGCGTCGACCGGACGCTCACCCTGCTCACGGGCGAGGGCGTGCGACTGGCCTGTCCCGGCGTGTTCGACCGCCTGCTGGCACGCCCGGGCGAGCCGTTCGAGTTCTCCGGCGACCACGCGCTGAGCGCCGAACTGCCGGGCGGAGCCTGCCGGGTACTCAACATCATGGTGCGGCGCGGCGACCGGACGGCGCGTGTGGACCGGGTCACCGGCCCGGTCGTGCCGCCCATGGGGCATGCGGGCGTGCTGTACGTGCTGCACGGCGGGTGGCAGGCGGGCACCGACGAACGGGCCCTGACCTCCGGCCAGGGCCTTTGGTGGAGCGGAGAGGACAGGGACGCGCCGGGCCGGGCGATCCCACCGCTCTCGGCCGACGCCGCCGCGTTGTGGGCGGACATCGGTGCCGTGGCGTAAGCTCCGCTCCCTTGCCGTGCGGGCGGCCTTCGTCTGCGACCGCCCGCGAGGACTGGGGCGATCAGGCTTCGTCCACCAGGAGTTGTGAGCGGAGGGTGCGGTACGCCCATCGCTCCCACCGGGCGGGGGGCCAGGCGCGGTCGCGGGTGAAGACCAGAAAGAGCTCCGGGCTGAGGACGGCGTAGAGGATGTCCGCCGCTTCTTCGACGGGGACGGCGGGGTGGGCACCTGGCTTCCCGGTCAGGGACTTCGCAGCTTCCGAGATCACCGCGTATCGCGGGTCCGCCTGATCCGGCCACAACTCTCGGATCTCGGGGTTGGCCGCTGCCGCGGCTCGGACCATCTCACTGATGGCCGCGACGCGTTCGAGTGTCCCGCGCGTGCCGGCGGTCAGGGCGGCGAGGGCGGCCTCGGCGGTGGGCGCGGTCGTGACCTCCGTGAACCAGGGGCGGTCCATCGTCGGCACGGGCTCGTCGTCGCCCGCGATCGCGACATCGACGAGTTCTTTGAGCAGCGAGGGCTTGTTGCGAAAGACGAAGTAGATCGTCTGCACCGCCACCCCGGCCCGGTCGGCGATCTCCTGCAGTTTGGTCGCTCCGTAGCCCTGCTCGATGAAGAGCGCGCCGGCGGCCTCGATGATCCGGCGCCGTGTCTCCCGAGCTTTGTCGCTCTGTCTCCCCTTGCTTTCGCCCATGACTGGAGTCTATATCTAGAGTCCAACTCTAGATATGAACTCTAGAAGGAGAGGGTGAGCCGTGCATCCGATCGCCAACCGTCAGCAGGCAGAGGCATGGAACGACTGGGAGGGCGTCCTCTGGGCGGAACAGCCTGAGCGCTACAACGGGATGATGGGCGCGTTCAACGCGCCCCTCTTCGCCGCCGCGGGCATCGAGGCGCGGGACCGGGTCCTGGACATCGGCTGCGGGACCGGACAGACGACGCGCCTGGCGGCACGACAGGCGCTCGACGGAAGCGTCGTGGGAATCGACCTGTCCGGGCCGATGCTGGAACGTGCCCGCCGTGACGCGACGGCGGAAGGTCTCGGCCATGTCACCTTCGTGCAGGGCGACGCGCAGGTGCATCCGCTTCCCGACGGCGGGTTCGATGTTCTCATCAGCCGTGGCGGGGTCATGTTCTTCGCCGACCATGTCGCAGCCTTCACCCATCTCGGGCGAGCGCTCGCGCCCGCCGGCCGACTCGCCTTCCTCTGCCCGCAGCCCGGCGACCCGGACGGCGCCTACGCCCGCGCGACCGCCGCGCTCTCGCCTTTCCTCCGCGAGGCATCCCCGGCTTCACGCGGCATGGGGTCGCTCCTCGACCCCGCCCGCATCCGCCAGGTGCTCACCGCCAGTGGATTCACCGGCATCGAGGTGACGTCCTGCGTGGCGCCCATGACGTTCGGCGCCACCGCGGGCGACGCCGCCGACTTCGTCTTCTCCATGGGCCCGACGCGCCACAACCTCCGCGATGTCGACCAGCCGACGCTCACTCGTGCGCGTGCCGAAGTACACGACGCGTTCCTGGAGTTCGAGACCGAAGACGGCGTCCGCGTCCCCGGGGCGGTCTGGATCGTCACCGCGACGCGGGAGCGCACCCCTTCGAGCGAGTGACGCCCTGTTCCCGGCGTGGCCGGCACGAGGGATCCGACGGACACGACGAGCGGGCACCCCGGAAGCCCCTGCCGTCGGCGAGCGGCAACCGGTGCGGCCGGTGGCGGCACCACCGCGAGGCCGGCCCTTCTCCCCGGCCGTTCGGGGGACACCCGGCTCCTATCCAGCGCGTTCCCAGCCCCTCCGGGGCATCCCTTCGTGCAACGAAAGGGAGACATGATGCCGCTCTACCTGTCGAGGTTCAGCTACACACCCGAGACGTGGGCGAGGCTGATCGCCCAGCCCGAGGACCGCGCAGCGGCCGCTCAGGCGTACATCGAGTCCGTCGGCGGGAAGCTCCACGGCTTCTGGTACGCCTTCGGCACGCACGACGGCTACAACCTGTGGGAAGCACCCGACAACGTGTCCATGGCCGCGGTCGCGCTGGCGATCAGCGGAGGCGGCGCGCTCAGTACGTTCGAAACGACGGTCCTCCTGACCATCGACGAGACCATCGACGCCCTGCAGAAGGCCGAACGAATCCGGTACCGCGCGCCCGGCACGTGACGACCAGGACCGAGACCGCCCCCAGCGGTCGGCACTCGACGCCGGGCACGACGCAGGCACCCCGAGTACGCGTCGGGATCCGGACAGTCTGAGGACGTGGGCTCCACCACACGCCGGGCCACGGCACGAAAGATCCTTCGCGAGAAGATCGCCTTCTCCGCAGGATCTTCGCTCTCCCACCCTCTCGCGCAGCCGCGCAACAAGATCAACTTTGTTCATGACTGCACTGTTCACGCTAAGTTGTCCACTTCGCGGCCAACCGCCCTCAGGCGATTTCCGCCGCGCCGACACCCCCGGATAGTGATGGGCCCTGCCGGGGGCATATGACCGATCCCCCGGTCGCACAGACCATCTGGGGGTATTCCATGTCCAGCATCACCCGCCGCCGGGTCCTCGGCGTCGCCGCCGGAGCCGCCGCCTCGGGCATCGCCCTGGCCGGCTCCGCCGCCGCCGCTCCCGGGGCCGCGCCGACGGCCGTCCCGGCCCCGGCCTCCTTCGACGAGGTCTACCAGGGCCGCCGCATCAAGGGCGGCGCCTCGCACGGCGGCGGACACCACGGGGGACACCACGGAGGCGGCTACTCCGTGACGATCGACGGCGAGGAACTGCACGTCATGCAGAACGCCGACGGCACCTGGATCAGTGTCATCAACCACTACGAGCCCGTCGCCACGCCCAAGGCACTCGCCCGCGCGGCCGTCCGCGAACTCCAGGGCGCGCCGCTCGTGCAGCTCACCCTCACCTGATCCGATCCAGGAGCCACACCACCATGACCGTACGCAAGAACCAGGCCGCCCTCACCGCCGACGAGAAGCGCCGCTTCGTCGACGCCCTCCTGGAGCTCAAGCGCTCAGGGCGCTATGACACCTTCGTCACCACGCACAACGCCTTCATCATGAGCGACACCGACAGCGGCGACCGCGTCGGACACCGGTCGCCGTCGTTCCTGCCCTGGCACCGTCGCTTCCTCATAGAGTTCGAGCAGGCGCTGCAGTCCGTCGACGCGGCCGTCGCTCTCCCCTACTGGGACTGGACGGCCGACCGCACCTCCCGCTCCTCCCTCTGGGCTCCCGACTTCCTCGGCGGCACCGGCCGGGCCCGCGACGGCCGGGTGACGGACGGCGCGTTCGCCCGCGCCGGCAACCGCTGGACGATCAACGTCCGCGTCGACGGCCGGGACTTCCTCCGGCGCGACCTCGGTGCGGGCGGGCGCCAGCTGCCCACCCGTGCCGAGGTGGACTCCGTCCTCGCCATGGAGACCTACGACGCGGCCCCCTGGAACAGCTCCTCGGACGGGTTCCGCAACCATCTGGAGGGCTGGCGCGGCGTGAACCTCCACAACCGCGTCCACGTCTGGGTCGGCGGCCAGATGGGCACCGGCGTCTCGCCCAACGACCCCGTGTTCTGGCTCCACCACGCCTTCATCGACAAGCTGTGGGCCGACTGGCAGGCCCGCCACCCCAGGTCGACGTACCTCCCGGCGGCGGGCACCCCCGACGTCGTCGACCTCGGCGACACCATGCGCCCGTGGAACGACGTCACCCCGGCGGACATGCTGGACCACACCCGCCACTACACCTTCGACACGGCCGCCTGACCTCGCCGAAGCGGTTCGCCGGGCACCGGGCCCGGGCCGGAGACGGCGCGGTGCGGCCGTCGGCCGCCCGCGCCGGGGGCTCGCTCACACCGGTCGCGGTGGCGGCGGGGAAGGTGTGGACGGCCTCTCGCCGGAGCCCGGCGCCCTGTTCAGTGCGGCGGGGGTTGCCGGTCCAGAGCGTTGCCGATGCCGCAGCCGCCCTCTCCGGGCATCCGCTGGATCCGGGTCGGCACCCACACCTCGGTGGCGCCGGGGCGCACGCGGGCGAGAACGCAGTCCTGCGCGTCGAAGCCGTTGCCCTTCACCGACAGGAGGACGCCGACCCGGTCGCCGTCCGCCTTCACCTCGGTACGGATCGCCGGAGGCAGATCCAGAGCGGCGAGCGAACGGCGCACCTCGGCCTCGTCCACCCGGCCGCCCCGCGGTACCCGGGGAAGTCTCGCGCGGAGCTCCTCGTACGGCAGCCGGGGCGGTTCGGGTGGCGGAGCGAACGTCAGTACAGGGCCGTCCGGGCAGTCCACGCCACGGGGATCCTCGCCCCACTCCGACTTCGGCGACACCCGCACCGTGTAGCAGCGCCGCACGACGACCTCCTCGACGTCGAGCCACTCGTTGTACGCCGAGCCGGACGTGCGGACGACCACGTCGACGCCGTCCCCGTCGTGCGTCGAGGTGCCCGTGACCCGCAGCACCTCCACCCCGTCGATACCGGAAGCGGAGCGCCCGACCTCCTCCGCCGTGCGCGGACGCTGGCCGTGGAGCCGCTCCCCCGCCTTCCTGGCCACCTCCCGTGCGTGGTCCGTCGCCTCGCCCTCGGAGGACTGCACCACCCCACAGCCGACGGTGAACAGCAACAGCGGTGCGAGCAGGATCAGTCGGCGCATGCGTTCACCCTTCCGGCACCCCCACCCGGCGGGCCACCGCTCGCGTACTGAGGCCGGCGTAGGTGATCGTACTCAAGCCTCCGGAGCCGGCGTCCGCCTCGCCCCCGCCCTCGTCGACCGCCAAAAGCCGCCTCCCTCCGTCCCCACCCTTGCTTGATCTATCGAATCTCGATAGATTTCCATCGCAACGCGATGGAAGGATGGGTCATGGGAAAGCTGACAGTGCGTGCGCTGCGCGCCGTGCTCGCGGTGGTGCTCGCCGGCACCGTGTTCGTTCAGGCATTGCTGATGTGGGTGCTGATCAGCGGGAGCGACCCGGAGGACGGGTCACTCCCGCTCACCCCGCTGCGGGTGATCACGATCCTGGGCATGGTGGCCGCCCAGGTCGCCGTGGTCTGCGTGTGGCGGCTGGTGACGATGGTGCGACGCGGAACCGTGTTCTCCCACGCCGCCTTCCGGTACGTGGACGGCGTGATCGGCGCGATCGTGGCGGCGGCCCTCATGTGGTTCGTGGTCACGGCCATCAATGCGCCCGGCCAGCGGGAGGACCCGGGCGTCACCGTCATCATGGGCGGGGTCGGCGTGGCCATCCTGGGCGTCGCCCTCATCGTGCTCGTCCTGCGGATGCTGCTCGCCCAGGCCGTCGCGCGTGACGGCGAGGCGGCGCAGATGCAGGCCGAACTGGACGAGGTGATCTGATGCCGATCGCCGTCGACATCGACGTGATGCTGGCCCGGCGGAAGATGTCCGTGGGCGAACTGGCGGACCGCGTGGGGATCACGCCCGCCAACCTCGCGGTACTCAAGAACGGCCGTGCCAAGGCGGTGCGCTTCGCCACGCTCGCCGCGCTCTGCGAGGTGCTCGAATGCCAGCCGGGCGACCTGCTCCGCTGGGAGGTCGAGGATGCCGCGGGCGGATGACGCGCCCCGGGGCGGGGCCCGTACCGCCCCGCCCTGGCGGGTGACCGCGACCCGCGCACGGTGACCCGCCGAGGCCGACCCCGTTCTCCCAACGCCCCTCACACTGAGCGGATTTTACTGGTCTGACCACTAGACCACCTGTCCTCTGGCTCGTATGGTCTCGCTGTGCCCTTCCAACCAGTCAACAGACGTTCGGTTCCTGACGAAGTGTTCGATCAGCTCTTCGGGGAGCTCGTCAGCGGCGGCCTCGCCCCGGGCGAGAGCCTGCCCAGTGAGCGTCGCCTCGCGGAGGTGCTCGGCGTCTCGCGCCCCGCGGTCCGCGAGGCGCTGCAGCGGCTCGCGCACGCGGGCCTGGTGGAGGTCCGCCAGGGGGACGCCACCACGGTGCGGGACATTCGAAGAGCGGGCGGCCTCGACCTGCTGCCCCGGCTGCTGTTCGCCGGAGGCGAGATCGACCTGGCCGTGGCCCGCAGCATCCTCGAAGCCCGGCTGCACGTGGGTCCGAAGATCGCCGAGCTCGCCGCACGGCGCGGAGGGCCGGCGTCGGCCGCGCAGCTCCGGGACGCCGTCCGGACACTGAAGGACGACACCGGTCCCGTCGCCAGACAACGGCACGCGTTGACCTTCTGGGAGCTGGTCACGGATGCCGCCGAGTCCGTGACCTTCCGGCTGATGTTCAACGGCCTCCGAGCCGCCTACGAGCCGGCCCTCGACGCCTTGGCCCATGTCATGGCCGCCGAGGTGGACCGGACCGACGCCTACGACGCCCTGGTCGCCGCGATCGCCGAGGGCGACGCGAGCCGCGCCCGGAGCTGTGGCGAGGATCTGCTGCGCCCGGCGACCGAAGCCCTGATCGGCATCATCGACCAACTCGAGGAGAGCCATGAACGTGCGTAAGGCGATCGAGCGACGCCGGGGCGTGAAGGACGCCGCTGCCTCGGATGCCCGGGTGCGCGTCCAGGCGGACGAGACCGCCCTCACCGCATCCCGCAGGACCGACACGTCCCTGATCGCGGTGTTCCGGGCCTTCTGGCGCTACCCGTCGCCGTGGATGATCAGCGGTGCACTGATCGCTCTGCTGACCTGCCGCATCGCCTGGGGGGACTGGCGCGCGAGCGATGCCTGGGCCCCGCTGGTGCTGCTCGCGTCGTTCCCCGTACTGGAGTGGCTGATCCACGTCTTCGTGCTGCACTGGCGCCCCCGGAAGGTCGCCGGCGTGCTCCTCGACACCCTGCTGGCGAGGAAGCACCGCGAGCACCACGCGGATCCCCGTGACGTCCCCCTGGTCTTCATCCCCTGGAAGACACTCGTGTGGGTCATCGCCGGCTACAACGCCGCGGCTCTCCTCGCCTTCCCGCGGGTCGGCCAGGCCCTGACGTTCATGGTGACGGTGGCGGCGACGGGACTCGTCTACGAGTGGACCCACTACCTGATACACAGCGACTACCGGCCCCGAAGCACGACGTACAAGGCCGTCTGGCGCAACCACCGCCTGCACCACTACAAGAACGAGCACTACTGGTTCACCGTCACCACGACCGCCAGCGCGGACCGCCTCCTGGGCACCTACCCCGACCCGGCCACGGTCCGGACCTCACCCACCGCCAAGAGCCTCCACGGCGCTCCCTGAGACACCCCCTGACCCCGTGCGCCGCACCGCGACGCACGCGGTCGGGTACTCGGCGCCGCCGGACGCCGTCGCGGCCGGTGGCGACCCTGCCGCAGGCCGCGCACGGTGCGGTGAACCTCGGCGAGAGGCGCACCGATACTCGATTGACCGCCGGCGCGACGTGCGGCTGAATAGGGGTGTGACTGGCATTCAAGGCACTTACGACACCCTCTTCACGGCCGTGCCCGACAAGCTTGCGGAGCTGCTGGAGGCCGGTGACGCGGGCGGGTCCGTGGCCGTCTTCGTGGACGGGGAACCGCTGGTCGACGTCTGGGGCGGTTTCGCCGACGCCGAGCGGACGACGCCGTGGGAGCGGGACACGATCACGGGCGTGTGGTCCGTCACCAAGACGATGACGGCTCTGTGTGCGCTGGTCCTGGTCGACCGCGGCCTGCTCGACCTGGACGCCCCCGTAGCCCGCTACTGGCCCGAGTTCGCGGCCGCCGGCAAGGACGGGGTGCTGGTGCGTCACGTCCTGTCGCACACGGCAGGCCTG
The DNA here is from genome assembly GCF_043201055.1 of Streptomyces sp. NPDC048338. NCBI lineage: Bacteria > Bacillati > Actinomycetota > Actinomycetes > Kitasatosporales > Streptomycetaceae > Streptomyces > Streptomyces sp. NPDC048338. The sequence goes on along the minus strand of NZ_JBICYQ010000002.1, from coordinate 351,747 downwards.
CCCGAATGGGATGTGCCGGTCGCCCTCGCGGACTTCTGCGACTGGTCCAGGGCCACCGGCCTGCTCGCCGAGCAGAGCCTGCGCTGGCAGCCGGGCGCCGACGGCGGGTACCACTCTCTGACCCAGGGCTTCATCGTCGGCGAGGTCCTGCGCCGCATCACCGGGCGCACCGTGGGCGAGTTCTTCGCCCAGGAGGTGGCCGGCCCCCTGGGCGCGGACTTCCACATCGGCCTGCCGGCCGAGCACGACGATCGTGTCGCCCTGGCGGTGCCCCCGCCGGGCAAGGACGAGGACTACGCCGCGAGTGCCTCTGGGCCCGACGCCGAGCCCGCCTCCGGGACCGGTGTCACCGTCCGGGACGGCAACACCACCGCTTGGCGGCGCGCTCAGATCCCCGCCGCCGGCGGTTTCGGGAACGCCCGGTCCGTCGCCCTCGTCCAGTCCGTCATGGCCTGCGGCGGAACCCTCGGCGGGGTTCGCCTGCTGTCGCAGGCGAGCACCGACCTCGCCCGTGCCGAACAGTTCGAGGGCGACGACCGGGTGCTGGGCATGCCGATGCGTTGGGGGCTGGGCTACGGGCTGTTCGGCACCACCTACGGCTGGGGCGGCTGGGGCGGCTCCCTCCTCATGATCGACCCCCAGGCCCGCATGACCGTCGCCTACGTCACCAACCAGGTCCGCGAACCCGCCGAGGAGACCCGCGGCCTCGATCTGGTCATGGCCGCCTACGACGGCCTGCAGGGGCTGCATTCCTGAGCGCCCGAGGCTCTGGAATCCCCGGGCGAGCCCCTCGCCCTGCCGGACGACCACGGATCGGCCCTCGCCGAACTCCGGGTCACCGCCGTGACCACCGTCCCCTTCGGCGAGGTGCCCTGGACGTTCGCCGAGGGTGGGGGTGGGGTGAGGGCCACACCGATGTCCCCCACTCTGCGCGGGCCGAGGCCGGGCCGGACCGGGAGACGGAACCCTCGGCGCCGTCATTGCGCCGCCCGAGCACGGCATGGCGAACGCGGGCGTGGCCTGCTTGACCGGCCGGACGGCCGCCAGCAGAGTCGGGAGGCGGCACCGGGAGCCGCCCGACTCCGCCGACCGGTTCGCCCGGCCCCCGTTCCGGACGGTACCGACACCCAGGAGCGCCTCGTCCGATGGTCCTCGACCTGATCGTGATCGGCACGGCCATCACCCTGGGGCCTTTGCACAACACCGCCTTCATTCTCCTGCTCTCCTCACGGCGCGGGATCCGCAACGGCCTGGCCTTCCTGTTGTCCTGGCTGGCCAACCTGGTCGCGGTGATCGCCTGCGTGGTGCTGCTGACCGGCGGTCAGCCCCCGGCCCGCCACAGCGCGCCGTCGACCGCCGCGATCGCCGTCAAGCTCGCGATCGGCCTGGCACTGCTGCTGTACGGCGCTCACCGGCGCCGTCGGCCGCCCCGCCCGCACGGCCCGCCGCGGTGGACCGCCAAGATCGACGACGCCTCCTTGTCGACGTCGGCCGGCCTGGCCTGGCTGCTGCAGCCCTGGGCACTCGTCGGCGCCGGCGCCGCGACCGCCGTCGACGCGAACCTCTCCACCCTGGCCGACTGGCTGGCCCTGACCGGCTACTGCCTGCTGGCCACGCTCAGTCTCGTCGTCATGGAGACGTACACGGTCCGGGCGCCCGGGGTCGCGAAGGCTCGGCTGGGCACCCTGCGAAGTCGGCTGGAGCAGGATCAGGAACAGCTGGTCGTCACGCTCTCCGTGGTCCTCGGTCTGTGGCTGACGGCCCGGAGCATCGCCGAACTCATCGCCTGACACGGGCGGCCACGGACCGGCGGCGTCCTCGACGAGAAGACCAGGGCGGTCGAGCGCCGCGAGCCCGGACGTCCACGCGTGCCCGGGGCCGGCCGGGCGGGTCGCCGTCGTTCCGGTCGCCCGAACCGGTGACCGCGGACGGAGCGGGCGGCCGCTCCGGGCTGTCGTGCGCCCGCGACGGGCCGGCGGACTTACGGTGGCGGGCCGAGCCGGGTGCTGCACGGAGTGGCGTGGGAGGAGTCGCGGTGGGACAGGACGGCAACGGCGGGCAGCCGGATCGAGGGCGCGGTCCCGGGCCCACGCGACGACAGGTGCTCGGACTCGCGGCGGCGGTCGCCGTGTCGTCCGTGCCGACGGGTGCCGCCGCCGCGGTGGAGAGCGGGGCCGGCTGGTTCGACGTGCGGGCCGAGAACCTGCGTCCCGGCGCCGCGGACTGGCGGATCACCCACGCCGGGTCCTCCCGCGCCATCGAGGGTTTCGCCGACCGCAGTTCGGTCCTGCCCGGCGAGACGCTCGCACTGCGGGTGTCGACGACCGCGCCGTCCTACACCGTCTCCGCGTATCGCATGGGCTGGTACGGCGGAACCCGGGCCCGGCTCGTGTGGCGTTCCACCGCGCTGCCCGGGCTTCTCCAGCCGGCGGCACGGGTCGACGCCGCCACCCGGATGGCATGGGCCGGGTGGCAGGAGAGCGCGCGGATCGACACCACCGGCTGGCCGGCGGGCTGCTACCTGCTGCGGCTGGACACGGTCGGCGGCACGCGGGCGCAGCGGTTCGTCCCGGTCACCGTGCGGTCCGCGTCGGCCGCGGGGCGCACGGTGTTCGTCAACGCGGTCGCCACCTGGCAGGCGTACAACCGCTGGGGCGGAGCCGACCTGTACAAGGGGACGACGGGCAGGAAGGGTTCGCGGTCGCTGGCGGTGAGCTTCGACCGGCCCTACCGGAACGCGCACGGGGCCGGCCTCTTCCTGACGTACGAAGCACCGCTCCTCGCGCTGGCGGAGCGGATGGGCCTCCCCCTCGCCTACGCCACCGGTATCGACGTGGCGCGCGAGAGGTCCCTCCTGTCCGGGGCGGTGGCGCTGCTGTCGCCGGGCCACGACGAGTACTGGAGCCCGGAGCAGCGGCGTCACGTCACCGAGGCCCGGGACGCCGGCATGAACCTCGCCGTGTTCGGGGCGAACTGCTGTTACCGGCGCATCCGGTTCGAGGCCTCCACGACCGGCGCCGACCGGACCGTCGTCTGCTACAAGGACGACTACGCGCGGGATCCGGGGTACCGCCGCGGCCTGCCACCGACGAACGATTTCCGGCGCCGGCCGACTCGGGAGCCCGAGAGCGGCCTCCTGGGTGTGATGTACGACGGGTATCCGGTCGACGCGTCCTACGTGGTGGCCCGGCCGGACCACTGGCTGCTGGCGGGCACCGGAGTGGCCGCGGGCGACTCCTTCGCGCACCTGGTGGGGGTGGAGTACGACCGGGTGGACCTCCGGTATCCGACGCCGCGACCGATGGAGGTCCTGGCCCACTCGCCGGTGGTGTGCAAGGGGCGCCCGTCGTACGCGGACACCGTGTACGCCTCCCTGCCGTCCGGCGCCGGTCTGTTCGCGGCGGGGACGATGCGCTGGGTGGAATCCCTGGAGGCGTACGGCCCGGGCGGCGGCCAGGCGAACCACGGGCTGGACGGACGGGCCGGGGCGTTCACGCGCACGGTGACGGGAAACCTGCTGCGGGCGTTCGCCCTCCGCCCGGCGGGGCGCGCACGGCCCGCGGTGGACACCGTGGCGCTCCATTACGGTGCAGACGGTGCTCCGGCAGGAGCAGTCTCCGGCGTGTAGTCGGGGCAGGGCGGCGGGCGGTCGCTAGCGTCGGGCCTCCGATCCGCCGACCGTCGACGGCGACACGCCCATGCGCCGGTCCCCCGCCTCAGGGAGCCCGCGTTGCTGCGTAGCGCCGCCACCATCGCCGTGCTGACCGCGCTGGTCTCGGGAGCGGCCTGGGCCGGCTCACCGGCCGGCCGAGCCGCTCCGGGACACGGGACGAACATTCTCGTCGTCGGCGTCGACAGCCGCACCGGGCTGTCGAGGGCGGAGAAGAACCGGCTGCACGTCGGGGGCAAGGGGTGCGACTGCACGGACGTGATGATGCTCGTGCACCTGTCGGAGGACCGTCGGCGCATGAGCGTGGTGTCCCTGCCCCGGGACTCCTACGTCGAGTACGCCGACGGCAGCGGTGTCCGCGGCAAGATCAACGGTGCGTACGCCCGCGGGGGCGGGACGCTGGCCGTGAGGACGGTCGAGAAGGTCACCGGGCTGCACGTGGACCACTACCTGGAGACCGGGTTCACCGGATTCGAGAAGACCGTCGACGGGCTGGGCGGCGCGACCCTGTGCACCGACAAGCACCTGACGGACGAGAACTCCGGACTCGACCTCGCACCGGGCATGCACCACGCGGACGGCAACGGCGCACTCCGTTTCGTCCGGGCCCGGCACATCGAGCGTCCGGGCGATCTCGGCCGGGTGCGGCGCCAGCAGCGCGCCGTCTCCGACCTGCTGACGCGGCTGACCGCCGAGGGGGCGCTGGCCGATCCGGTGGCGGCGGCCGGGACCGCGGCCACCCTGCTGAAGTCGGTACGGACCGACGGGCACACGGACGCCTTCGACCTCGCCCGCATCGGCATGGCACTCGCGCGGCTGGGTCCCGGGCGGACGGAGTTCGCCACCGTCCCGATCCGGCTGTTCGACCATCGCGTGCCGGGAGTCGGATCGACGCTGGTCTGGCACGAGGCCCGCTCGCGGGCCTTGTGGAAGGCCCTGGCCCAGGACCGGCCGATCACGGGCGACCGGAGCATCCAGCCCGTCCCCCGGACGCCGGTGTCCAGCAACCCCGCCGGAATCAGGGTGCGGGTGGACGAGGCCGCGGCGGCCTCGGCGCTGAAGGCCGGAGGGTTCGTCGTCACCGACGTCTCGGCCACCGCACCACAGGTCCGTCCCGGCGGTCCGGCGGTGATCCGCTACCCGGCGGGACGGGAGACGGACGCCGCCACGCTGGCGGCGGCGCTCCCCGGCGCCCGCAGGCAGGTCGTCCCCGGCGACGGCGCCCACCTCGAAGTGGCGGTCGGAACGCGGCAGGTGACGGTCCAGAAGGTCACCTACGACCGGAACGTGGCGGAAGGCGCGCCGGTGACCGGCGACCGCCTCGGCTGCCTGACCGGGCGGCCCCGGCAAGCCCCGGCGCCGGCCGTCACCGGACACGACGCGGACTGACACCCGGCGCGGGTGGGCCCGTCGTACGGTGTCCGGCGCCCGGTCGTCCTGCGCCCGTCGGGGTCCGCCGAGAGAGCGGAGCCGGGGGCGTGAAGCGTGAGGGTGGGGCCGGTCAGGCCCGCGGCGCGGGCGTCGGTGCGGGAGCTCGGTTCCAGTGCATCCGGGACCAGGGCAGGGCCAGCTCGCTCAGGTCGGACACCTCCTGCGGGGCGAGGTCGGTGATGTCCGCGGCCTCCTCGTGGCGGGCGTGGACGGTGTCGGCGTAGCGGTGGCCGGTGTCGGCGGCGACGAAGAGGACGGTTCGCTCGGGTGCGCACGCCCGTTCGTGGCGGGCGGCGAGGTACCCGGCGCCGGTCGACAGGCCGGCGAAGACCGCGTGGCGTCGCAGCAGGTCGACGCTGCCGGCGAGGGCCGCGTCGAAGGAGACCCAGTGGAGGGTGTCGTACAGCTCGTGCGTGACGTTGCCGAAGGGGATGGAGCTGCCGATCCCGGCGATGATGATCTCGGGGTCGGTGACGTGTTCGGCGCCGAAGGTGACGCTGCCGTAGGGCTGGACGCCGACGAGTCGGACGTCGTCGGCGCCGGGGGCGGCCGTGCGCAGGTGCCGGGCGAGGGCACCGGTGGAGGCCCCTGAGCCGACCCCGCCGACGACGGTGAGGCGCTGTGGGCCGACCGCCCGGAGGATCCGGTCGGCGACCGTGCGGTAGCCGAGGTAGTGGATGTCGTCGTGGTACTGCCGCATCCAGTGGTACTCCGGGTGGTGGAGGAGGACCTCGTGGATGCGCTCGACGCGCCGCTTCTGGTCGAGTTTGAGGTCGCTGCACGGTTCCATCTGCTCCAGTGTCGCCCCGAGCACGGCGAGTTGGGTGCGCAGTGTGCGGTCGACGGTGGCCGAGCCGACGATGTGGCACCGCATGCCGTAGCGGTGGCAGGCCAGGGCGAGGGCGTAGGCGTAGATGCCGCTGGAACTGTCCAGCAGGGTGTCGCCGCGGCGCACGGCTCCGGTGTCGAGCAGATGGCGGACGGCCGCGAGGGCGGAGACCACCTTCATCGTCTCAAAGCGGAGGCAGACGAGCCGTTCGTCGAGGCGTATCAGGTCCGGCCGGCCGATCGCCTCCGCGATGTGCTGGTCCATGCAGGAGCTCCTTGGTCGTGGTGAAGGTCGTGAAGGTCCGGGTGGTGGGGATGCCGTGCGCGTCGAGGGCGCGCCGGCAGGCGCGTACACGTCGGTGCAGGCCGGGCTCGGCCGGGTCGAACAGCAGGCCGGCGACGGCGCCGCTGTGCGCGATCTGGACGCCCACCGCACCGGCGTGCCGGGAGATCGCGGTGAGGGTGTCGAACTCCGGGTGGCGGAGGATCCGTTGGCCGCGGTGGGCGCTGGCGGTGGCGACCTCGCCGAGGAGCCGCGCGTCGCCGGTGGCCACCGCGCGGCGCAGCAGAGCGCGCAGTCGTTCGAAGGCTCGCAGGTCGGCGTCGTCGGTCTCGGCGGGCGGGCGCACGGGGAGCGAGAGGGTGTCCACGGGGGCGCCTCCGCCGAGGGTGCAGCTCACCACGACCAGCGGCGGCAGGGCCGGCCCGAGGACCTCCAGGACCCGGCCCTCGCGCTGGGCGAAGAGCACCGGACGGCCGTCGAGCATCAGCGGGTCGCTGGCCAGCTCGGCCCGTACGGCCAGCCGGGCGACGGTGGCGGGAGCCAGTCGCCGGCCGTACGCGTCGGCGACCGCGCGGACGGTGGCGATCACGTCGCTGGTGGAGCTGCCCATGCCCAGACCCACCGGCAGGTCGCCGACGAGCCGCAACTCCCCGCCGCACGCGGGCCGGCCGGCCTCCTCGGCGCACTGTGCGACCGCGAGGGCGGCGGCCTTCGCGGCCTTGGTGCGGTCGGCGGGGACGACGGTGAGCGCGTCGGGCGGGGTGCCGGGCCGGGGATGGAACTCGGCGCTGCTGCCGGGGCCGGCCATGGGCAGGGTGACCAGCCCCGCACACCGGCGCCCGGCGTCGTCGAGGAAGGTGCCCTGGAGGATCTCTCCGTGATGGCACGGGGCGTGCCCGGTTCCGAGGGGAAGGGGTCCGGCACCGGGTGCGGCCGTACGGGCGGCGGGGATCACGCGCCGCCCACCGTCCGGTAGCGGTAGAGGACCGTCTCCTCGGCGCTGAACTGCGAGAAGGGGAACGGTTCCGCGGACAGGGCGGTGACGCCCGAACCGAGGAAGGCGCGGGCGACGGCGCTGCCGCTCTGTGCGTAGACGATCAGCGGGATGCCGCGGGAGCGGCAGCGGTCCAGGATGATGTCGAAGGAGCCGTTGCCGAGGGTCATGCCGGTGGCGACGACGGCGTCGGCGCGGTCCAGGACCTGGTGCATGTCGTCGGTGACGGGGTCGCCCCATCGGGTCGTCCGGAGGTTGAAGTCGCAGGGCAGTGGTTCGCCGCCGCGTTCGCGGATCGCCGCGACCAGTGGGTTGACGACGCCGATGAGGCCGACTACGGCGCCCTTCTCGATGTCCAGCAGGCCGGCGACGGCAGCGTCGCGGGCGTTCGCTCGTACCTCCGGAGTGCCGCCGGGAAGGATGACGGGCTCGGCGTCACCCGTCGCGGCTGCCGCGCGGTGGGGGCGGGTGGCGGAGAGGTAGGCGTCGAGGGCCGCGATCCGCAGCGGCTGCGGCGCCTCGCGCAGCAGCACGTCGAGGCGGGTGCCGGAGGCGTCGCGGCAGACCGACGGTTCGACCTGGCCGGCCTCGAAGGCGCAGCCCCCGAAGGAGCCGCCGAGGCGGACCAGGACGTACTGGTTGAGGTAGGTGGTGTCTCCGCCGGCCAGGCGGGTGCCGTGGTGGATCCAGAACACGCTGGTCGCGACGCGTTCGGACGGGAGCGGGCCGTGGTCTCCGGCCAGTACCGCCTCGATGAGCGTCTCGACGGCCGGGGCGGTGCCGGGTGCGGGGGTCGTCCGGTTCACGGGGTTCGTGCTCAGGGGGTTCGTGGTCATGGGGTTCCTGTTCGTGGTCATGGGGTTCGTGCTCATGGGGTTCCTGTTCGTGCTCGGGGGGTTCGTGCTGACGTGGTGCTCGTTCACAGGATTCGTGCGCACCGGGTTGGCGTTCACGGGGCGAGGCGGGGTGCCGGGGTCGGGGACGGATCCGGGCGTGGGGCGGCGAGTGGGCCGCGGTAGGTGACCGCGGGGTGTCCCAGGGCATCGGTGGTGAGGGCGGCGTCGACCTCGAAGACCTCGGCCAGCCGCTCGGTGGTCAGAACGGCGCCGGGAGGGCCGGAGGCGATCAGGCGGCCGTGGTGGAGGAGCAGCAGCCGGTCGCAGTAGCGGGCGGCGAGCGACAGGTCGTGCAGTGCGACCAGGACCGTCTGGGGGCTGTCGGTCAGCAGCCGCATGAGGTCCAGTCGGTGTCGGACGTCGAGGTGGTTGGTGGGCTCGTCGAGCAGCAGGCCGTACGGCTGCTGGGCCAGTGCCCGGGCGAGGTGGGCGCGTTGGCGTTCGCCGCCCGAGAGCGCCGTGAAGGGGCGGCCGGCGAGCGCCGTGAGCCCGACGCGCTCCAGCGCGGCGGCGACCACCGCCCGGTCGGCGGTGCCCGCTCCGCGCCAGCGGTCCCGGAACGGGGTCCGCCCCAGACCCACGACGTCGGCGACCCGTAGATCGCTGTCCACGCCCGAGTCCTGTTCGACGAAGGCGACATGGCGGGCGATCCGGCGCGCGGTCCAGTCCCGTACGTCGGCGCCGTCGTAGCGGACCGTGCCGGTGTCGGGAGCCCGCAGGCCGGCCAGGCAGCGCAGCAGCGAGGACTTGCCCGAGCCGTTGGGGCCCAGCAGCCCGACCGTCTCGCCGGGGGCGATGTCCGCGCTGACGCCTCGTACGACCGGTGCGCCCGCCACCGACCAGCTCAGGTCTTCGACGGTGATCCTCACAGCTCACCCCGCTTGCGCAGGACGAGGAGGAAGAGCGGCACACCGAGCAGCGCGGTGATCACGCCGACGGGAACCTCGCGGGGCGCGAAGGCGATCCGGGCGAGGGCGTCCGTCCACACCAGGAACACCGCGCCCGCGATCGCCGCGTACGGCAGGAGTACCCGGTGCAGCGGCCCGACGAGGAACCGCACCCCGTGGGGGACGATCAGACCGACGAAGCCGATGGCGCCGACCGTGGCCACCGCGACCGCGGTCAACGCGGCCGTGACGACCAGAAGCAGCATCCGGGTGCGGCCAACGGCGATCCCGAGGGACGCGGCCGTGTCGGTGCCGAAGGCGAGCCCGTCGAGGGCGTTCGCGCACAGCCACGCGGCACCCAGTCCCAGCGGCGTGACGATCGCGCAGACCACGACGGTGTCCCAGCGTGCCGGTGCCATCGAGCCGAGGAGCCAGTGGGTGACGGCCCGCGTGGTGTCCGCGTCGGCGGAGGCCATCAGGACGAGCGAGGTCAGGGCGGTGAAGAGCTGGCCGACGACCACGCCGGTCAGGACGATGCGGACCGAGTCCGGCCCGCTGCGCAGGAGCAGCAGGAGCAGCGCGAAGGAGAGCAGCGCGCCGGCGAGGGCCCCGCCGGTGACACCGAGGGTGCTCGCGCCGACTCCGAGGACGACGACGGTGACGGCGCCCGCGGAGGCGCCCGAGGAGACGCCGAGGAGGTAGGGGTCGGCGAGCGCGTTGCGGGTCACGGCCTGGAGCACCGCGCCGCACACGGCGAGCGACGCGCCGACGAGGGCGGCCATGAGGACGCGCGGCAGTCGCAGGTCCCAGACGAGGGAGTCCACCAGCGGAGGCAACGGTGCGACGGGCAGGCCGAGTCGGGCACCGAGGACGCGTCCGAGATCCACCCAGCCGACGTCGGCGGTGCCGATGCGTACGGCGGCCGCCACGGAGCAGGCCAGGGCGCCGGCCGCGAGGAGGACGCGGACCACGCGCATCGCGGCGGACGGGCCGGGCTGCACCGCCGACCCGGCCGGAGGGGCGGTCGCGGGGCGGGAGTTGCCGGGTTCCGCTGCCTCGTCCCGCTCGCGGGCCGTGGGCAGGAGCGGGTCGGCCGGCGGGGGCAGGTCCGTGGCCAGGCGTTCCGTGGCCAGGAGGTCCGCGGGCAGGAGGTCCGTGGCCAGGAGGTCCGCGGGCAGGAGGTCCGCCGGTCCGCTGCGGGTTTCCGGGTCAGCGGACATGCCCGAGGTCCTTCATCCCCTGGGCCAGCAGTCCGAGTGCGTGCACGGAGCGGACCGAGGGGTCCAGTTCGATGCCCGGCACTTCGAGGATCCTGTCGTCGCGGACCGCGGCCAGCCGGGAGATCACCGGGTGCGCGTTCATCGTGGCGCGCTTCTCGGCGGCGCTGTCGCCCGGCCGCCCGCGCTCGGAGAGGTCGCCGATCACGATGACGTCGGGGTCGCGCTCGGCGATCTCCTCCCAGGAGACCTCCGGCCAGTCCTCGTCGACGTCGTCGAAGGCGTTCCGGGCACCGACGATCCGGCTCATCTCGCTGGGCAGACCGGTCCTGCCCGCCACGTACGGCATGCCGTTGAAGACGGAGTAGAGGTAGACGACGGTGGGCCGGTCGGCTCCCTCGCGGAGCTCGGCGGCGTTCTCGCCGGCCTGGGTGACGGCGGCCCGCTGGTCGGCGGCGAGCTTGCCGGCCCGCTCCTGGACGCCGAAGACCTTGCCCAGGTTCTCGTAGTCGGAGAAGAGGAGTTCGAAGGGAGTCGCGCCTGCCGGGCCGTGCTGCGGACAGTCCACGGCACTGACGAAGGTGGGGACTTCGAGCGCGGCCAGTTCCTCACGCGTACCGGCCCGGTCCGCGGTGAACAGGTCCGTGGAACCGGCGACCGCGAAGTCCGTCGCGGTGGCACGCAGTTGCTCACCCGTGGCGATCTTCGGCGCGATGACCGGGACGTTGCCGTACGCGGCCTCGTACCGCGCGGGGATCTTCGTCTTGAGGTTGGCCGTACCCGCCATCCGGCCCTGGACGCCGAGTTCGAGCAGGATCTCCGTCGAGGTCTGGTCGAGAGCGACGGTCCGGTTCGGCGGCTCGGTGAAGGACAGCCGACGGCCGCAGCTGGTGACCGAGACCGGCGTGGCGGAGGCCCGGGCGGTGGGCTTCGCGTCCGCCCGGGAGCCGTCGCCGGCCGGTGCGGAGCACCCCGTTGCGGCGAGAGCGAGGGTCAGCGCGATGCCGAGACGGGCGGGATGGACGAGGTGGCGCATGGGTTCTCCGGTCTGCGAGGGCAGGCATGGGTGTGGTCGTGCACGGGGCGGGAGTGCCGCACCGAGAGAGTACTGTAATGGTATTCATTTTCATTAACGTCGGAAGGGTGGTTCGCCGAACCGCCCTCACCTCCCGAGGAGCAACCACACCGTGGCGACCACACCCGCGCCCGCAGCGGCCAAATCCACTCCCCCTCCCCCGCGTTCGGTCCTGCGGGACACCGCGTTCCTGCGTCTGTGGGCGGGCACCACCGCCTCCGGGCTCGCGACCTGGGCCATGCCCTTCACCCTCGGGCTCGCCGTACTCCATCGCGACCTCGGTGCCGCCGGTCTCGGCCTGGTACTCGCCGCACGCACCGCCGGCTTCCTCGCCGCCGTCGCCGTCGGCGGCGTGCTGGCGGACCGGCACTCCCGACGCGCCGTGGTCCTCTGGTCGGCCCTCGCCGCTGCCGCCGCCGCGCCCCTTCTCGCCGCCGGCCTCGGCCGCTCACTCGTGCTCATGACGGCCGCCGCCGCCCTCGCGGGCGCCGGCCAAGGAGCCTGCCGACCGGCGTTCCAGGCACTCACCGCCGAGACCGTGGCACCCGAACACCGCCAACAGGCCAACGCCGCGGCGACGATGGCGGTGCGGGGCTCCACCCTCGCCGGCCCCGCCCTGACCGCGCTGCTCGCCACCCTCCTCGACACCCAGGCCCTGCTCCTCGGCATCGGCCTGCTCTGGCTGATCGCGGCACTCGCGCCCGCCCGACGGAGCGCCGTCGCCGCGGCGGAGACGGTCGCCGCGGTGGAGACGGTCGCCGCGGTGGCGCCACGCGCCGGATTCCGGGCCGAGTTCGTGGAAGGCATACGCGAGGCGCGCCGCCACCCCTGGTTCCTCACCGGGCTCGCCGCCCTCGCCGCCGTCATCACCCTCGGCTACTCCGCGACCAGCGTCGCCCTGCCTCTGATCAGCCGGGACCGCTACGGCACCGCATGGGTCCTGGCGGCAGCCATGACGGCCTACACGGTGGGCGCCCTCGCCGGAGCTCTGCTCATCGCCCGCTGGCGGCCCCGCTCCCAGGGCTGGGCCGCCTTCGCCGGCCTCGCCGCCTACGGCGTCGCGCCGCTGAGCCTCTGCCTGCCCGTACACCCCGGCGTGGTCGTCGCCGCTTACGCCGTCGCCGGAATCGGCATCGAACTGTTCAACGTGCCCTGGTTCACCGCCACCCAGCGCGAGGTCGCGCCCGACAAACTCGCCCGCGTCTCCTCGCTCGACTTCCTCGTCTCCTACGGACTGGCACCGGTCGGCCTCGCCCTGATCGCCCCCGCCATCGACGCGTTCGGAGTCACCGCCGTACTCGCCGGCTGCGCCGCCGCCTGCCTCCTCGTACCGGCGGCAGCGGCACTGGTGCCCACGGCCCGCCATTTCGCCCGGTCGGGCCCCACCACCACGGGCCGTTGAGGCACCGCTGCCGAAGTCGTCCCTCCTCTCAGGCCGATCCGACGGTCAGGCCCGGTCGCCGTCGCGCGGGCGGGCCAGGTCGCCGTCGGGCGGCCGCGGCAACGAGAGGACGACCAGAATCCGCCGGGGACCGTGTCCGGCTCACGAGCACGGTCCACTTCGGATCACCTACCGTCCGTCGCGCAGCTCGAGAACGTATGCCGCGGTCAGCGCGACCGCACGGTCCTCGTCGTGCACCAGATCCGCCAGGGCCCGTGCTGCCGTGACGCCCGGGATGTCCGCGAGCGCCTGCGCCAGCCGTCGGCGTGCGGACGATCCAGGAGTGCCGCCGCCGGCGAGGCAGTCCACGAGCCCGGCCGCGATCCGGTCCGCCACCGCGGGATCGGCGGCCAGCGTGCCCAGCGCGTCGGCTGCGTCGGCGTCGTTCCTGTCCTCGACGATCATGTCGATCAGCGTCGGGACCGCCTCGGCCGCCCCACGAGCCCCGAGCGCGAGCGCCGCGTACCCGCGGACCACGACGTCGGCGTTCGTGAGGGCGGCCTTGAGGACCACGGTCGACTCACCGTCCGGAATCTCTGCGATGGATCGGACGGCGCGCTTCCTCACCTCGGGCGCGGGTGAGCCGAGGCCCTCCGTCAACAACGCCAGCCCGTCCTCGCCGGATTGCGCCAGCGCCCACCGCAGGGCTCCGGCGACGTTCGGGTCGGACTCGCTCAGCACGGCTTCGACCAGCGCTTCCACCGGCATGGGGACGTCCTCGACCGCGGACAGGGCCGCGCGCTGCCGCACCCCCGGGCTCTTCGACCCCAGGCCGTGGAGGAGCGCGACGATCTGGAGGACGTCCTCCCAGCCGGCGGGTTCCGCTGCACCGATCCGCCGGAGTCGCGTGAGCAGCTCCGTCTCCGCCGCGATGCGGTCCCGCGTCCGGCTGATCAGGTCGTCGACGAGCTCCGCGGGCGCGAAGCCGGGGTCGTCGAGCGCGCGCCCGATGTCGCGAAGCGACAGCCCCAGCGACCGCAGGCTCTCGATGTGGAAGATGCGCCGGATGTCCTCACCGGAGTACTCCCGATAGCCGGACCCGGTACGGTCCGACGGCTGCACCAGGCCGAGCGATTCGTAGTGCCTTAGCATGCGGGCACTGACACCGGACCGTCGCGCGACCTCACCGATCAACACTGCCTACCGCTCCTCCAGACCGGAACCGCCGAGGGCCACGATGCGCTTCGACTCCTCGACGGCGAACTCGAATCCGGCTTCCGAATCGCGCCACAGCCGTTCCGTGGCCATCGCGTGCGTGCGCACGCCGGGGTCGACATCGGTCGCCGCTGCGCGCAGGATCGGCACCATCACCTCCCCGAGCGCGATCAGCGCCCGGCTGAGGCTCAGCCGCGTCTCGCGTCCACCGCGCCCGAGCTGCCTCGCCAACAGTACGGCCAGCGCGCGCTGCTCACCGTCGGGCACGAGCGCCACCGCCGCCCGCCAGGCGCTCCGGGCGACCTCGTCGTCGGTGTCGGACAGCAGTGCCGGTGTGATCGCCGGCCACGCCCGCCGGTCCCCGATCTTGGACAGGGTGTGCAACGCCTGGCTCCGTGCCTGCGCACACTCCGAACGGACCTCCTCGAGGAGCGCCGGGACCGTCAGCGATGCCGCGTGGCGGGTGAGTGCCCACGTCAGCGTCTCGCGTACGGAGAAGTCGGGCTCGATCGCGCATCGCTCGACGAGCTTGACGACGGACCCGGGGTCCGGGTTCGTGCCGATCGCCAGCGCTGCCTGCATCCGGACCGACGAGCTGTCGTGCTCCAGTCCCTGGAGTACACGCATCGCATGCGTGACCTCTTCCGTCATGGCCATGGGGACCACCTCCTCGGCCCCAGTGAAGGCCTTGTCACGGTGTCAAGGTCAAGCGGAAGGCATGCGCGGCCGAGCGGGACGGGCGCGGGCACCGTCGCCACGGCCGGCATGCGCGGCCGAGCGGACGCCCCCGGGCCGGACGGCGGGTGGCGGCATGCCTCGGCCGGCCGGGTGCACGCCGTCGATCCGTCCGGGCCGCACCCCCACGGGAGCACAACCCGTCATCTACACGCGAGTGATGTGCTGGTCCAGGACGGCCCGCAGCCGGTCGACACCCGCGGCCTCGTGCACGCCCCGCTTGGGCAGGACTCCGAGGCACATGATGTTCGGGTCCCGGCTGAGCAGGACGAAGTGACCTGCCGTCTCGCGGTAGCCCTGGAAGGCTGACCACTTCTGGGCCAACGTGCTGTGGTCGGTACGGCTGGTGATCCCGGCCGCGGACACGGTGGCATGGTGCTCGCCCTGCCATCCGACGGTCCGCTGGACCTGGGCGGCCTGGAGGCGCGGGTATCCCCACACCATCAGGACGACGATCAGTACCAGGACCGTCGAGATCAGGTCGACGGTCCCGCGGGCCACGGCCGCAAGGAGCCATTGACCCACCCATAGTGCGAGGAACACGCCACGCAGTACGAGCCCGGTCCGCTTGATCCGCTCACGGACCCGCAGGGCGGCCAGCGCGTCGGCGGACTGCGGCCGGTACACCAGCTGGACGGTGGTCCGGTCGTCCGCCACGTCGTCGACGGCCTCGGCGCTGGTGGTGCCTTCGGTGCTGCGGCCCTCGGCCATGATGCCTCCCCCGGTACGAAGAACTGCGGATCTTACCGAACGTCAGTACAGGGCCGGTCGGCGGTGAGTCAGCTCCAGCGGACCAGCGTCTCCAGGTGCTCGGCGGATCCGTCCACGGGCGGCTGCCTCCACCCGGAACGAGGACGAACACCTTTGGCCGCACGACGACTTGAGGCTCTTCGCCGACGCCCTGGCCGGACGCCTCGCGCGCAGCGCGCACACCATCGCCGTCCCGTCCGACGACTGCCGTCTCCGCGGACGGGGAACGGCTCTCCCCCACGGGGGAGAGCCGTTCAAGGGCCGCCCGGACGCGGTGCTCAGGCGTGTCGGTGGGATCGACGGTTGTGGGTGACGAGTCGGTAGAGGGCCAGGAGGATGACGGAGCCGACGATCGCGGCGATCCAGGTCGAAAGGTCGAAGAAGCCGTCGATCGAGTCGACGCCGAAGATGACCTTTCCCAGCCAGCCGCCGAGCAGTCCGCCGGCGATTCCGATCAGTGTGGTGACGATGATGCCGCCCGGGTCCTTGCCCGGCATCAGCGCCTTCGCGATGAGTCCGGCGAGCAGCCCGATGAGAACCCAGGCGATGATGCCCATGACGCGCCTCCTCCTCATGGCTTGAAACCGCTGTCAACTTCGCATCTTCACCGTTCTCGCACATCCAAACGTCGCAGCTGCCTTTGTCTTCCGAACCCACCGCCGGGCAAGACGCGGGCGCCTCGGGTCTCCCCCCTCACGACCGCACCTCGGCGATCCAGCGGCGCAGCGCGGCCACGTCCTCGGGCGAGGCGTGCTCCCGGGCGTAGGTCACGACCACGTCGTACAGCGCCCCTTCCAGGTGCTGCTGCTCCTCGAACCGGCGGAGCACCGCGCGGGAGAAGTCGCCGACGGAGCGGTCGCCCTTCTCCTCGGCCTTGGCGGCGGCGTCGTGGAAGGCCGCCGCGACGAGCAGGTGGGCGGTGGCCTCGTCCTCCGGGGTCACCGCCGGGCTCCGGCTGTGAGGGTCTCGCTCATCGCCCACGTCTCCCCTGCTCGTTGCCGACTCATCAGGAGAATCATGGTCCGGATCGACGCGTCCGATGCCCCCGGCGCGGCAACTTCCGGCAGCGCGGATCGAACAGTCCGCGGAGGCGCCCGTCCGGCCGTGCCGACACGCGGCCGGACGGGCCGGTCAGGCCGCGGGCTGTGCCTGGAGGAGTTCCGCCTGGCCGAAGAGAAGGGCGTAGCCGGGTGGGAGCCGGCGGAGGATTCGCGCGACGAGCTCGGGCCCGGCAAGGCGGGCGACGACCGCCAGGACGGCACCGACGTCCCAGCGCGCGGCCGCCGGCGCGCCGCCCGTGCGGGCAGCCAGGTCCTTGACGAAGCCCCAGCCGGTGAGTTGTCCCGTGTCGGGGATCTGGGCGGTGAGGGTGAGTGCCGCCTCGACGGGCAGGCAGCGTGCGAGATCGACGCGCTCGTCTCCGACCACCTGGCGACCGAGGGCCGCGAGGACGCGGCCGACGACCTCCTCGGCACGTTCACGGGTGGGGTAGGCACCCTCGTAGCGCACGCGTTCCAGCATCTCGTCGAACGTCGTCGCAGTCGGGACGGTGCGGGGGCGCGGCTGGTCGTACATGATCGTGCGGTTCCTTCGTTTCGACGGTTCGGTTTCCGGCCGATGGGGACGGTCAAGTGGCGGGGAGCCGCCCGAAGAGAAGGTCGTAGCCGGGTGGGAGCTGGAGCAGGACCTCGCGGGTGAGCGTCTCTCCGGCCGCGGCGGCCACGGCGCTGAGGACCGCGCCGATGTCCCACAGGGCCGTTCTCTCGGTGGCGCCTTCGATCCAGGCCGCGGTCGCCCGGACGAAGCGTTCGGGCGAGAGCGGCTCGGTCGCCTGCAGCGGAGCGAGAAGGACCAGGGCGTAGGTCTCGGGAAGACGGGCGGCGAGCTCGGCTCGCACGCTGCCGGCCATGTGGGCGCCCAGCAGAGCCAGAACGACGCGGGCCACCCGTTCGGCTTCCGCCCGGGTCCGGTACTCGCCGCGTTCCTGGATCTGATCCAGGAACACCGCTCGCTCTACGGACATCACGTCACCTCCGGAGCGGGGTGAAGGGGTGAATCGCGGAGGACGGGTGCGGAAGGGAATCGCCCCCGTCCTCCGCGACCGTTACGGGCCGGTTCAGCCGGCGATCTGCTGCCGGCCCGACGTGCCGCCGACGGCGATCTTGCGGGGCTTGGCACGCTCGGCGATCGGAATCCGCAGGGTCAGGACACCGGCTTCGCAGGCGGCCTCGATGCGCTCGGTGTCGAGGGTGTCGGCCAGCATGATCTGGCGGGAGAAGACACCGAGGGGGCGCTCGGAGAGCTCCATCTGCACGGCCTCGCCCCTGGCGCCCGGGCGGCGTTCCGCCTTGACCGTCAGCATGTTCCGTTCGACGTCGATGTCGATCGCCTCAGGGCTGACGCCGGGGAGATCGAAGACGATCACGTACTCGTCGCCGTCGCGATACGCGTCCATCGGCATCACGGACGGCTTCGACCAGGTACCCGACGCGCCGGAAAGCTGCTGGACGATCCGGTCCATCTCGCGGAACGGGTCGGTGCGCATCAACATCGTTCAACACCTCCAGTTGGTCCAGGCAATAGCTGCCAATGCGCTTCAACTGATCCCGTTGTAACATGTCATCGAAGCGATGACAAGTTGCAGTGTCATCAAGAGGATGACGGACACGGAGAGAGTCATGGACGAGGCAGTTCCCCCCGCCGCCCGGGTCCCCTTCCTTGCCGCCGCCGCGGCGCTGGAGACCATCGACCGAGCCGTCAGGGACGCGCAGCCACCCACCGCGGGACCGGCGCCGGCGCTCCCGTCGGCGCCCGCCCCCGACTCGGGGCCGGACTCGGCGCTGGCCGCACTGGTGATCCTGCGCGAGGTACGTGAGCAGCTCGCCGGCTGGGAATCCGTCCTGATCGAGACCGCCCGCGACCGGGGCGCGAGCTGGGCCGAGCTGGCGGAACCCCTCGGGGTCGCCAGCCGCCAGGCCGCCGAGCGTCGCTACCTACGGCTGCGCCCCGGCGCCGCCGGAAGCACCGGCGAGCAGCGCGTCCAGGCCACGCGCGACTCCCGCGCGGCCGAGCGCAGCGTCACCTCCTGGGCCCGCGACAACGCGGCCGACCTACGCCGGCTCGCCGGACAGATCACCGCCCTCACCGGCCTCCCCGACGGTGCCCTGGGCGCCGTCGGAGAGTTGAACCTGGCCCTCGCCGACGACGACGCCGCCCTTCTCGTCCGGCCGCTCACGGACACCAGGCGTCACCTGCGCCCCGAGGACGCGCAGCTCGCCGCACGCGTCGATGCCGTGACCCGGCATACCGACCAGCTTCGCCAGGGCACCAACAACAAGCGCGGCACGTGAACGGCCGGAGGTGGTCACCATGACTCCGCTCTTCGACTCCCTCCGGCCCCACCGGCCCCACCAGGCGCATCAGGGCGGGAACGACCGGATCGCCGTTTCCGTGACGCCGACCGCGGGCGGCGTCCTCGTCAGGGTCCGCGGAGAGATCGACCTCGACACCACCGGACCACTGGAGGCCACCCTGCTGCACGCCACGGTGACCTGCGACGGCGACCACGTCGTCCTGGACCTGTCGGACGTCACCTTCTGCGACGCCACTGGTCTGAACACACTGCTGCGCGCACGCCTCTGGGCACTCGGCGAGCATCGCCACCTGACCATCGCGGCGGCCGGTCGGCCGGTGACCCGTCTCCTCGACATCACGGGGGCCGCCGCCCTCTTCAGAGGCGCGCCGTAGCGCCCTACGCCGCGGCGTCCGCCGCGAGCGCCCGCCGATACGCCACATGCCCGCCCAGCGCACCGGTCAACGCGACCCCGGCCAGGCCACCCAAGGACCACAGGACGCCCTTCGCCGGTCGGCCCCCGAGCCTCGCCGTCAAGGACACCGCGTAGCACGCGACCGTGGCCACGTTCGCGAGCGCATGGGCGAGGCCCACCCGTGCCTGCTCGGGTCGCAGCTCCGCCCAGTCGACCCAGCCCGCGACCGCGGCCGGGCCCGCCCCCGCCAGACCGACCGCCGTCAGCGTCGTCGCCGCGCGACGGGCCCGCGGCACGGTCGCGTCGAGGACGGCGGCCGAGAACCAGCATCCGATCGGCACCTGCACCAGTACGGGATGGAGCGGGTGACCCAGCGGCCTGCCCCGCAGCACCTCACGCGCCCTCCCCAGAGGGAGGCCGCGGATCTTGCGTTGAAGAGCACTGATGGCGGGATCCGCCACGGTCGTCCGCTCCAGACGGTCCAGCATCGTCAGCCACCAGGACGACGGGGTGTCGAGCACCGGCCCGGGTCCGTCCGTCGCGAAAGCATCCAGGGCATGTGTGTTGTTCATGCCCGACGCCTACCCGGCGCCGCTCCGCCGGTCGCGTGTACGGCGTCGACTGCGCCCGAACAGCCCTGATGCGGAACGCCGCCACGCACCGATCCAACCCGGCCTTCTTCCCGGAAGTCACGGAGAAACTCACCCGATTTTCAGTGGAATAGCAGATGGAGAGCGGGGCACAAGGTCGACCGGAGGTTGATATAAATGGTTCCCCTGCTTCTCGTTCTGCTTCTCGCGCTGATACTCTTCGGCGCCGGTTTCGCACTCAAGGCCCTGTGGTGGGTCGCCGTCGTCGTCCTGGTGGTATGGCTACTGGGTTTTGTCGTACGCCCCGCCGGGCACGGCGGCCGCAAGAGCCGCTGGTACCGCTGGTAGAAGCCACCCGAGAAAGTCAGCCCACCGGCCCCGATGCCGGTGGGCTTTCTCGCTTGTCCGCCGATTTCTGCACCAGCACCACATCCGCATTCTGCGCCGCCTCGCCGAGGCCTGGCAGAAATACCGCGCCGCTTTCCAGTTCTTCCGGATTCTCCCGCATTTCAGTCTGCCCGGCGGTTTCGACGACTCACGTCCCAGGCGAGTCCGAGGGCTTCGGTTCGGCGCTGCGGGGCTCGCCGGCGCTCTCCGGGCGGGGATGCAGGCCGGGGCCCCGGTAGGAGCCGGCCAGCGGGGTGGGCGACAGATCGGTGGGTTCTTCGCCGGCTTCCAGGAGCGTGTCGGCGGCGCCGACGATCAGAGGGTCGGGTCGCCCCACCGCCGTGACGTCCTTCTGCTCGTAGTCGACGCGCTGCAGGAGGCTGCGCATCGCCTCCAGACGCCCGCGGCGCTTGTCGTTGCTCTTGACCACCGTCCAGGGCGCGCGTTCCGTGTCGGTGGCCCGGAACATGTCGACCTTGGCGGTGGTGTAGGCGTCCCACAGGTCCAGGGACGCGAGGTCGGTGGGCGACAGCTTCCACTGCCGCACGGGATCCACCTGTCGGATCGCGAAGCGGGTCCGCTGCTCGGCACGCGAGACGGAGAACCAGAACTTCACGAGCAGGATCCCGTCGGCGATCAGCATGTCCTCGAAGGTCGGGCACTGCCTCAGGAAGAGTGCGTAGTCTTCCTGGGAGCAGAATCCCATGACCCGTTCGACACCGGCACGGTTGTACCAGGAGCGGTCGAAGAAGACGATCTCCCCGGCAGTCGGGAGATGGGCGACGTAGCGCTGGAAGTACCACTGTCCCGCCTCCTGCTCGGTCGGCTTGGACAAGGCGACGATACGGGCGCCGCGTGGGTTGAGTCGCTCCGTGAACCGCTGGATCGTGCCGCCCTTGCCGGCCGCGTCCCGGCCCTCGCAGATCACGACGAGCCGAGCCCCCGTCTCCTTCACCCAGCGCTGCAGCTTCAGCAGCTCGATCTGGAGGATCCGCTTGGTCCGCTCGTACTCGCGCCGCCGGATCTTGTGGTCGTACGGATAGTTCTCCTGCCACGTCTTGAGGGGAGCACCGGTCGAATCCAGCAGTACCGGCTGCTCCGGCCGCTGGTCGTCCACGCTCAGTCCTGCCAGCAGATCCTCGGTCTCGGGCCGCTGTGCCCCGTGGTCGTCCATAACGAGTCCCTACCCACCGGACGGGGTCGCGATCACCACCGAGGTGCGGACCTCCGACTCGACCCGCCGCACGCCTCACCACCCGGCCTGTCCGATTCATCCGGCCTGTCCGATTCCGCGAGAGACTTGCGTATGAGGGACCATCCGGCCCTCCCTTGCTCCCCGCCACACGCAGAGACTGGAAGCATCCGCCCGAGAAGGAGGTCCTCCCATGAGTGCTCTCGCTGCCCCGCGACTCACGGCGGCACTGTCCGCGGATCACCGCGACCGGCTGATGAACTGCGCCCGCCCGGCGGACTTTCCCGAGGGCACGCGGCTGTTCGAGGAGAGTGGATACGCCGACCGCTTCTGGATCGTCCGCACCGGTACGGTCACCCTCGACGTTCCGGTGCCCGGACGGCGGCCGGCCGTGATCGACAGCGTGGACGCCGGGGAACTTCTCGGCTGGTCGTGGCTGTTCCCCCCGTACCTCTGGCACTTCGGCGCGGAGGCCATGACACGCGTGAGGGCGTACGAGTTCGAAGCTGCGACCGTGCGCCGGCTGATGGACGCCGATCCGAGCTTCGGCTCCGCCCTGGGGCACTTCGTCGGGCAGATGCTCGCCCATCGTCTCGTCGCCGCCCGTGTGCGGCTCCTTGACCTGTACGCCCCGCACGGCAGCGGCCGATAGACACCCGCCGGTGCGCGCCGGCGTGGGCCGGCCGGGCGACGGCGCGAACGACGGCCCTCCCCCGTACACCCGCGCAGGTCACGACGGAAGTGGACACCTGGCAGGAGGCCATCGATGCGCTGCACACCGCCTTCGCATTCCACCGTGAGCGACGTCATGACCCACACCGCCGTAGCGGTCGGCCGTGACGCGCCCTACAAGGAGATCGTCGCCCTCATGGACCAGTGGAGAGTGAGTGCGCTGCCCGTGCTGGAGGGGGAAGGGCGGGTCGTGGGGGTGGTCTCGGAGGCGGATCTGCTGGTGAAGGAGGAGTTTCGAGGCGCGGAGCCGCGCCCCGGCGAGTCGGACGAGGCGGCCAGAGCCGGCGCGGTGCTGGCCGGGGAGCTCATGTCGAGTCCGGCGGTGACCGTGCGTGCAGGCGCCACTCTCGCCGAGGC
Source organism: Streptomyces sp. NPDC048338 (assembly GCF_043201055.1). NCBI lineage: Bacteria > Bacillati > Actinomycetota > Actinomycetes > Kitasatosporales > Streptomycetaceae > Streptomyces > Streptomyces sp. NPDC048338. The sequence goes on along the minus strand of NZ_JBICYQ010000002.1, from coordinate 329,360 downwards.
GGCGCAGATCATGGCCCGGCGCGGGGTGAAGCGGCTGCCGGTGGTGAACGAGCTGGGGATGCTGGAAGGCGTCGTCAGCCGAAGTGATCTGCTGAAGGTGTTCCTGCGGAAGGACGACGAGATCGAGGCGGATATCCGCCGGTCCGTGTTGGTCGGGCCCGCGCTCGCCGCTGTGGACGTCACCGTGAGAGAGGGTGTGGCCACGGTGAGCGGCACGCTGACGGACCGGTCGCTGGTGCCGCTTCTGGCGCGTGCCGCACAGGCGGTGGAGGGTGTGGTGGACGTGCGGATGGAGCTCGCCGCCGAGGACGGGGCTTCCTGACGGACCCTCCGTGCGGCAGAACGGCGATCGCCGGGCCACGGGCCCGGTGCAGCTGGCCGTGGGCGACGGAGCCGACACGCGTTCCGATGTGTCGCAGGTGACGGCGGTGCGCCTTGTCCGGGCCCGTGCCGGCCGGTGCGGCCCGGTCGGTCCCGGCACTGGGGACCGTTCGGCCCTCGCAGTTCACCGGCCCACGGCGGACGGTGAGAAGGCGGGGAGCCCTCCGCTCCGACGCTCGATGAAAGAGGTGCGGCATGGAGCGCCTGAAGGTCGCCGACCTGATGACGGACCACGTGGTCTCCGTCGCTCCTCCGACACAGTTCAGGGACGTGGCGAAGCTGCTCGCCGAGCACGACATCACCGGCGTTCCCGTCCTCGATGAGGACGACCACGTCGTCGGGGTCGTCTCGGAGACCGATCTGCTGGCACACCGAGGACTGACCGCGCGGGAACTGATGAGTGCGCCGGCCGTCACGGTACGCGCGGAGGAACCGGTGGCGGACGCGGCACGGCTCATGGTCCGCCGTGGGGTGGAGCGCCTTCCCGTCGTCGACGAGGAGGACCGGTCGGTGGGGATCGTGACGCGACGTGACCTGCTCTGCGTGTTCCTCCGCCCGGATGCCGAGATACGGCGTCGCGTGCAGCAGGGCGTCCTCGCGGAGACGCTGGGCCTGGCCGAGGAGTTGGTTGCCGTCCGTGTCCTGAACGGCGTGGTGACGCTCGACGGCCGGATCCGACGGCGCAGCCAGGCCCGGGCGGTCGTGGGGCTCGCGGAGCAGGTGGACGGTGTCGTCGCCGTCGTGGACCGGTTGTCCGTCGACGAGGACGTCTCTCGCCTCACCGCCGCTGAGTCATCCGCTCATCACCCCGTGCGGTGAACCTGGACGGCCTTGGTGATCGGGTCCGGCCACGGGGCGCGCACGTGCCACGCCCCACCACCGCGGGCCTGCACGCGCAGGCCGGGGTGGTGGGGCGTGGCCGGTCTGCGAGCGAAAGGCCCGCAAGGGCGGGGCGACGACAACGGGCCGCCGACCGGCGCGGCGTCAGCCGGCAGCCGGCGGGGTGGCGACCGTCACGGTCGTGTGCTGCGGCCCGCCGAGCGCGACCTTGATCGCACCGGTCTCGGCCGCGCGGCCGAACACCTCGTACGCCTCCGCCATCTGCCCGAGCTCGAAACGATGCGTGACCAGTTCCCCCGTCGACAGCCGGCCGGCGGCCATCATGCGCAGCAGCATGGGTGTGGACGAGGTGTCCACGAGCCCGGTGGTGAGGGTGACGTCCTTGATCCACAGGTCCTCGAGGTGCAGAGTCGCAGGTTTGCCGTGGACGCCGATGTTGGCGACCCGGCCGCCCGGGCGGACCATGCGGGTGCACATCTCGAAGGCTTCCGGGAGGCCCACGGCCTCCATGACGACGTCCGCGCCCAGACCGTCGGTCAGGTCGGCGACGAGCTGCTCCGGCCCTTCGCCCGGGGTGGCGGTGGCGTCCGCGCCGAGCTTGCGGGCGGCGGCGAGCCGTGATTCCACCGGATCGACGGCGATGATCCGGCTCGGGCTGAAGAGGTGTGCCGTGGTGACGGCGGCCAGGCCGATGGGGCCGGCGCCGACCACGACCACGGTGTCGCCCGGCCGGACGCCGCCGTTCAGCACACCCACCTCGTACGACGTGGGGAAGATGTCCGCCAGCAGGACGGCGTCGACGCTGTCGACCGCGCTGGGCAGCGGGTGCACGGACAGGTCGGCGAACGGCACTCGGACGTATTCGGCCTGCGTTCCGTCGATGAGGTGTCCCAGGACCCAGCCTCCTCCGCCGCGGCACTGGCCGTAGCGGCCCTCTCGGCAGAAGCGGCAGCGGCCGCAGGCGGAGATGCAGGAGATCAGGACGCGGTCTCCCGGCCGGACGGTGCGCACGTCGCCGCCCGTCTCGACGACGGTGCCCACCGCCTCGTGGCCGAGGACGCGACCGGGCTCCACCTCGGGGACGTCGCCCTTGATGATGTGCAGGTCGGTGCCGCAGATGGTGACGGTATCGACGCGGACGATCGCGTCGGCGGCGTCGATGATGCCGGGATCCGATACGTCCTGCCAGGCGGTGCGGCCCGCGCCCTGGAACACGAGTGCCTTCATGACGACGCCTTCCTGCGATGCCCCTGGGGTCCCGTATCACGGAACTCACCACCAGCCTCCCCCGTGACGCCGTGCCCCGCATGAGCCGGTCGGTCCCGAGGAGGGACCCGGCGGGCCCATCCCGCCCGGGCCCGCGTCTGTGAGGGTGGATGGAGGACCCGCCGACCGGCCCGCGTCACGGCCCGCCCCGGGCCCTGGCCGCAGGAGCGTGGTGTCCTGTCCGATGCGGGGCGGACGCTTCCGCCGCGAGCACGACACGGCGACCGCTCGTGCGTCGCCGCGACCGACCGGGCGAACCCTCACGCCCTCCCGGTGAGGAGCAGGTCATGACCCACCCGTACACCGTCGCCGACGTGATGACCGAGAAGGTCGTGGCCGTGCGGCCCGGCGAGGAGTTCAAGGAGATCGTCGCCGCCATGGAACGGTGGAAGGTGACCGCCGTCCCGGTCGTCGAGGGCGAGGGCCGGGTCGTCGGCGTCGTCTCCGAAGCGGACCTCCTGCTCAAGGAGGAGCTGCAGGGCCATCGCCTCGGCCTCGTCGAACAGCGGGAGCGCCTGGACGCCACCGCCAAGGCCGGCTCCCGGCTGGCCCGGGACCTGATGACCTCCCCCGCGGTGACCATCGGTTCCGAGGCGTCCCTGCCACAGGCCGCCCGGACCATGGCCACCCACCACGTGAAGCGACTGCCCGTCGTCGACGAGCACGGCGCGGTCCAGGGCATCGTCAGCCGATCCGACCTCCTCAAGGTGTTCCTCCGCCCCGACGAGGAGCTCGCGTCCGAAGTACGCCGCGATGTCGTCGAGCACGTCTTCCCCCTGTCCCACCAGGACGTGGACGTGCGGGTCGAAGCCGGTGTCGTCGTCCTGGCCGGCCGGGTCCGGGACGCCTCACTGATCCCGCTCGCCGCACGTCTGGCGCGGGCCGTGGACGGCGTGGTGGACGTGCGGTGCGAGCTCACCGGTGAAGCGGGGAGGTAGCCGCGCGGCGACGTCCCCGTGCGGGTGGCCGGCCGGCCGTGCATGCTCGAAGTGTGTCCGAAGTGACGACCACCGACCTGTACGAGGTGACGATGGCCCTCTCGTACCTGCGGGAGGACATGCGCGGCCCGGCCACCTTCAGTCTGTTCGTGCGCGACCTTCCACCGGGTCGCGGCTTCCTCGTCGCCGCCGGTCTCGAACCGGCCCTGGACTACCTTTCCCGCTACCGCGTCGGGCAGGCGGATGTGGAGGAGTTCGCGGCAGTGCTGCACCGGCCCGTCGCGGACCTGGCGCCGCTGCAGGGCCTGTCCTTCGACGGGCAGGTGCGCGCCGTACCGGAGGGGCGGATCGTCTTCGCGGGCGAGCCGCTCCTGGAGGTGACGGCGCCCCTCCCCCAGGCCCAGCTCGTGGAAACCGCGCTTCTCACGCTGCTCTGCCACCAGACGGCGGTCGCCTCCAAGGCGGCGCGCTGCATGCTCGCCGCCGCGGGGCGGCCTCTGGTGGACTTCTCGCTGCGCAGGACGCACGGCCCCGAGGCCGGTATGCAGGCGGCGCGCCTCAGCGCTCTGGTGGGCTTCGCCGGCACCAGCAACGTCGCCGCGGCCCGCCGCTTCGGCATCCCGGCGGCGGGCACGATGGCTCATTCGTACATCGAGGCCTTCGCCTCCGAGGAGGCTGCGTTCCGGGCCTTCGCCCGCACACATCCCGGCCCGGTGACCTTTCTCGTCGACACGTACGACACGGCCCGGGGAGTCGCGACGGCGGCGCGCGTCCTGGCGGACCTCGGCCTCGGCCCGGAGTGCGCGATCCGGCTCGACAGCGGCGAGTTGGGCGCGGAGGCCCGCCGTGCCCGTACGGCACTTGACGCTGCGGGACTGGAGGACGTGCGGATCATCGTGAGCGGCGGCCTCGACGAGTACGGTGTCGCCGCACTCGTACGCGAAGGTGCGCCGATCGACGCCTACGCCGTGGGCACCAAGGTCGGTACCGCCGCCGACGCCCCCTACCTCGACGCGGCGTACAAGCTGGTCGAGTACGACGCCCGTCCCATGATGAAGCTGTCGGCCTCCAAGGTGACGGCACCGGGCCCCAAGCAGGTCTTCCGCGGTCCCGGACTGCGGGATGTCGTCGGCTTGGCGAACGAGGAGCCCCCCGCGGGCACCGAGCCGCTGCTGCAGCCGGTGATGCGCGGTGGACTGCGCACCGAACCGCCCGCGACGCTGTCCGCGGCCCGTGCCCGCTTCGAGGCCGATCTCGCCGCGCTTCCCGAGGAGGCACGCCGCGTCGACGGGCCGATCGCACCGGTGCCGGCGGCGTCGATGCGGCTGACGGCCCTGACAGCGATCGTCCGCCACCGGCTCGAGGAGCAGTCGGGCAGTGCGCGGAGGCCGCCGGGATGACTCGCGGCCGTCGCACCGGGAGGAGTGCCCCGCCGCGACATGCCCCGCCTCGACCCCGGCGTCCGCGCGGCTTCGTCGGGAACCCGGGCGCGGACCGGCGGCGGGGCGGTGAGCAGCCGCGGTCGCGATCGTCGGCGATCGGCGACGCCGGAAGCCCGCACCCGGCCCGTGCCGGACAGTCCGCGGAGGTCGGCACCGGTGCGGACGTCGTTCACGTCAGGTGTTCGTCCGTCGCTCGTCGTCGCGGGTCGCGAAGCCGGGCGGGACGATCTCCACGGGGCAGTGGGAGTGGTGGATCAGGCTGTGGGCGACGCGGCCCAGGGAGGGGCCGACACCCAGCGGGCGATGGCCGCGCCCCATCACGAGCAGGTCGGTGCGGGCACTTGCCTCGACGAGGATGCCGGGGACGCTGGTGCCGGTCTCCACGTGGTGCCCGATGATCAGCCCGGGGTAGACCTCACGGACGCGGTTGGCGAGGTCCTTCACCTCGTGCACGCGCCGGTGGGCGGTGGCCTCGAGGTCGTCGAGCATGGAGGTGATGCTGCCGATGTGGGTGAGCACGTTCCACACGCTGACGACGCGGAGAACCGCTTTGCGGGCGTCGGCCTCGGCGGCGGCGAGCAGCAGCCATTCGAGGTCGCCGGCGCCGTGGACGGCCGCGGTCACGGAACCCGTCTCCGGCCGCTCGGCATCCCCGCGTACGACGATGACGGGTCCGTGGGCCCGGGCGGCGACGCCCAGTCCGATGGAGCCCAGCATCAGGGTGGAGAAGCCGCCGAGGCCCCGGTGTCCGACGACGACGGTGCCGCGGAGGCCCGCGGCCCCTCTGAGGCCGGCGATCGGTTCCTGGCGGCTGAGTTCCGTGGTCACGGTGAGGTCCGGGAAGCGTTCGTGGACCGCTTTCGCCGTCTCTTCGAGCAGGTCGCGCCCTGCTTCGCGTACCGACTGGATCGCCGCGGCGGTGGTGTGGCGGGCGCGGCTGTCGGTGTCGGCCGCGTGGACCAGGTGCAGGCGGCCGTGACGGTGGCCGGCTTCGGCCGCGGCCCAGAGGGCGGCGGTCCGCGCGGAGGGCGACCCGTCGACACCGACGATGATGTCGCCGAGTTCCGGCCGGCCGAGGGTCTCGCTGGTCATGGTTCCACCTCCGGAACTGCTCCACCTCAACGCTATCCCGGTGGGCGCGCCCGGCATGGGCCGTTCGGCCCTGATCGAGACCTGCCCGGCCCTGCCGGCCGGTGGGCGGCCGGCGGCAGGCTGGAATCAGGCTGGAATACGGGGAGGCTGTTCGAGGAGGTACGTGATGACGGCCCACGTCACCGTCGGTCTGGACGGTACGGAGGAGAGCTTCGCCGCCGCTCGCTGGGCAGCCAGGGAAGCGGTGCTGCGCGAAGCGGCGCTGCACGTGGTGCACGTGGACGAGTGGCCGGCCGCGCCCGAACTCCCGGACTCGTATGTCCACGCCGTCGCCGAGCGGGCGGACAAGCTGCTGCAGAAGGCGGTGAACCAGGCGCAGGAGGACCATCCGGGACTGGAGGTCGTCGCCGAGCGGGTGGCCGGCAGAGCGGCCGACGTGCTGACGGCCGCGGCGAACGAGGCGGACCTGACGGTGCTCGACTCGCGCCGCCTCGGCGGCGTTTCCGGCTTCGTCGTCGGCTCGGTGTCCCTGGCCGTGGTCGGCTCGGCTCGGCACCCCGTCGTCCTCCTGCGTGCCGACCGTGCGGCGGGCCGACCGATGGCGGCGCGAGGCGGGATCGTGGTGGGTGTCGACGTGTACCGCCCGTGCGAAACCCTGCTCGCCTTCTCCTTCGAGGAGGCAGCCCGCCGGGGTGTTCCGCTGCGGTTCCTGCACAGCTGGACGCTGCCGGCGTCCTACGGCTACGCGGCGATCATGGACCCCGTCGCCGGCGAGGAGCTCGGCGAACGCATGATGGACAACCTCGACGAGCTGGTCGATCCCTGGCGCAAGCGGTACCGGGGTGTCGAGGCCACCGCGAAGGCCGTCGTGGGTTCCGCCGCCTACCAGTTGGTGGAGGCGTCCCGCACGGCGGACCTCGTGGTGATCGGGCGTCGCAGCCGGAGGATGCCGATCGGTCCCCAACTGGGCCACGTCGCTCACGCGGTCATCCACCACAGTCCGGCACCGGTCGCCGTGGTGCCGCTGCACGCATCCCGGACGAGGAGGTGACCGATCATGACGCGACACATCGTGGTCGGCCTCGACGGCACGGAGCAGGCTGACGCCGCCGCGCGATGGGCGGCACAAGAAGCTGAGCTGCGCGGCACCGGCGTGCATCTGGTGCACGTACGGGAGCCCTCACCCGAAGCCCTTCTGCCGCTGTCGTCACGCCGGCCGATCGAGTCCTGGGCCGAGGACCTGCTCGAGCGCACCGCGACCGGGCTACGGGAACACCATCCAGACCTAGCGGTCACGACCGCCCTGCTTCCCGCGGAGCCGGTGAGCAGCCTCGTCGCCGCAGCCGAGGACGCCGAGCTCCTGGTCCTGGGATCCCGAGCGATGAGCGGCATGGCCGGCTACCTGGTCGGCTCGGTCGGCATGACCGTCGCCGGCCGGACCGGACGCCCCACGGTCCTGGTGCGGGCGGAAGGAATCCCTGCTCCCGGTGGTCCCGTGGTCGTGGGCGTCGACCTGCGCCAACCCGCCGACACCCTCCTGGGGTTCGCATACGAGGAAGCAGCCCTGCGCCACGGCGGGGTGCGAGTCCTCTACGCTCAGCAGCTCTCGCTCCTCGGCAACCTCGGACCCGCCGTCGTCCCCGACGTCCGTCTCTCCGTCGCCCCGGAGATCCAGCGTTCGCTGGACGACCTCCTGGCCACCTGGCACGCGAAGTACCCCGAGGTGCCCGCCACCGGCGCCGTGGTGATCGGCTCCCCCGGCCAGGAACTCGTGCAAGCGGCCGCAGGCTCGCCCCTGCTGGTCGTCGGACGTCACGCCCGCCGCTCCGCGCTGGGCACCTCTCTCGGCAGCGTGGCCCACGCCGTCCTCCACCACGCCCACGCCCCTGTCGCCCTCGTTCCGCATCTCTGATGCCCGGGCCCTGCCGGCCCCCGGCCGCGTGCCGCCGGCTCACGGCTCCCGCGCAAGGCGTTCGACCGCGAGCAGCGCCGCGTCGTCACCGAGATGGCCGCCCGCGTAGGCCCGCAGGTCGGCCTCGAGGCTGCCGAGCAGGGTCGGCGGGTCCTCTCCCACCCAGGCCGTGAGCCGATCCGTCAGGGGGTAGAAGGCTCTCGTCCGGTCCCGGGCTTCGACGACTCCGTCCGTGTAGAGGAGCAGCACATCGCCCACGTCGAAAGGGAAGGTCTCCACCGTCACGTCCGGGGCGATGACACCCGACAGTCCCAGTGGAGGGCTCGGGTCGGCTGTCTCCAGAAGGGTGACGCTCCTTGCTCTGAGCAGCAGCGGCGGTGGGTGCCCGCAGTTCACGAGGCGCAGGACGGGCTCTTCGTCGGGGATGTCCAGCACCAGCGCGGTGACGAAGGCCTCGTCGGAATCGCCGGAATCGCCGGCCTCCCCGGCGTCGGTGGCCGCTGCCCTCACGTCCTCGGTCTCCTCCGTCGAGGAGCCGACTCCCGCCTCCAGGTGCCTGATCAGTTCCGGCAGGTCCTGCTCGCGGGCGGTGACGCGGAAGGCGCCCAGGACGAGTGAGGCCTCGCTGATCGCGTCGAGCCCCTTGCCTCGGGCGTCCCCGATGAGGAGTCGGGTCCCCTTCGCCGTCCGGGCCATCGCGTACAGGTCGCCTCCCATCTGCGCCTCCTCCTCGGCCGCCAGGTAGACCGAGGCGATGCGCAGGGGACCCGCCCGGTCGGGGATCGGTCGCAGGACGACCTTCTGGGCCGCGTGGGCGATGGAGCGCAACCGCTTCACCCTGCCCTCGTCGCGCTCTCGCAGGTGGGCGAAGAAGGTGGCGATGATCGAGATCAGGACCAGGGCGATGATCTGGTAGGTGTGGTTGAGATCGGTGATGCTCGTTCGCGCGAGCGCCACGACCGACTGGGCCAGCACCGCGACGGCGCCCACGAAGGCCGTCATGCGCGGCCCCGCGAACGACGCCGTCACCGCAGGCGCGGCGATCAGGAACGGTCCGAGGTGAACGTCGGGAGGGACAAGAACGTCGACCACGGTCACCACCGCGATCAGCGCGAAGGGCACGACGAGCAGCAGACCACCACCGCGCCGGTGGAGGCGCGGGACGAGGGCTCTTCGGCGTGCATCCACGTGAAAGACATACCTCAGCCGCTGGGGCATGCCGGTCGGCCGGTCCCTTCCCCCGCGCAGTACGCACCGGATGGACCACTCGGGCCGACGCGGCAGCTCCGTGCCGACCCTCCCGTGACGTGGAAGCCGGGCGGGGCTTTCCCGGCAGGACGCCCCTCGCGGGGCAGCCCTTCAGGAAGGAACCAGCACCAGTCGGCCGCGCAGCCCGCCGGCGGCCAGCCGATCGTGCGCCTCGGCCGCGCGCTCGAACGGCAGGACGCCGGCGACCCGCAGCGTGAGGTCCATGGCGGCGAGTTCGGCCAGGGCTGCCCCGTCGGCGCTGATCCACTGCTGGTGAACCCGGATGCCCCTCAGCGGGAGGGGGGCCGAACCGCCGACCACCGTGACGTAGGCGCCCCGGGTGCGGACGGCGGCCAAGGCGCGGACACCGAGCCCTGCCGTGTCGAGCGCGCCGTCGACTCCGCCCGGAACCAGGCGCCGGACGTCGGCCGCGAGGTCGCTGACGTCCCGGCCGACGACCCATGCGGCACCGAGGTCGCGTACGCACCTCTCGTCGCCGGGGCCGGCCTGGGCGACGACGCGCAGACCGCGCCGATCCGCCAGTTCGACGGCGAAGCCGCCGACCGCGCCGGCGGCTCCCGTCACCAGGACGGTGTCGCCCTCGGCTAGTCCGAGCAGGTCGAGTGCCTGGAGGGCGGTGAGGCCGTTCAACGGCAGCGTCGCCGCCGCCGCGGCGGAGACTCCGGCCGGAGCGGCCGCGACCGCGGTGGCGTCCAGGACCAGACGTTCGGCGTACGTGCCCAGCGACACGTCGAGCAGGTCGCGCAGCCCGATCACCCGCTGTCCCGGCGCGAACGCCCCGACACCGGCCCCGACCCGGTCGATCACACCCGCCACGTCCCATCCGATGCCCGTGCGCTCACGGACCGCCATCAGCCCGGCTTCGACAAGGGCGCCGGAACGGGTGGCCAGGTCGACGGGCTGGACGGTCGCGGCCTCGACGCGGATCCGCACCTGCCCGGAGCCCGGCTCCGGCACCGGAACCCTCACCGACTCGAGCACCTCGGATCCGCCGTGACCGCGGGCCACCACCGCCCACATCAACTCTTCATCAGTCATGCTGCGGAACTTACGGACTGTTACTCTCCAACGGGAAGTACGCACTTCGAGGTGCCTCAGGCACCGGGAGGAGAGCCATGCCGACCCGCACCGCCGCCCAGCGCCGGGCTGAGGCGAGCACCGCCTACGACGCCTACCTCGCCCGATGCCCCGCACGGCAGCTGCTGGACCGCATCGCCGACAAGTGGGTCAGTCTCGTGGTCAACGCCCTTGCCGACGGGCCTCGGCGTTACTCCCACCTGCAACGCACGCTGGCGAGCGTGAGTCAGAAGATGCTCACGCAGACCCTGCGTCACCTGGAACGCGACGGGCTCGTGTCGCGGACCGTGATCCCGGCCGTCCCCGTCCGCGTCGAGTACGAACTGACCCCGCTCGGCCGTTCGCTGCTCCCGGTCATGTGCGCGATCAAGGGCTGGGCGGAGGAGCACATGGACGAGGTTCTCGCCGCCCGCGCCTCCCACGACGCCGCGGGCTGACCGAACGGAGGCCTCCGGGTTCGGTTTCCACCCGAGCCGAGGCGAGGCAACCGCCGGTCCGGTCGCCGGTCGCCGGTCGCCGGTCGCCGGAACATGAGCGAAGCTCCCCGCCGGTGCTCGCGACAGACCTGTCACAGAGTTCCAAGATCGCTTGACCTGGGCTCGGGGCGACGCACAACAGTGTCTCCGTGGATCACTTCGGCGGGGATGTGCGCTCGTCGGACCGGCAGGACGGAAGAGGGGGACTTCGCGTGACCGCGACCTGCGTCATTCTCGACATCGGCGGCGTACTGGAGATCACGCCGGACACGGGATGGGTACAACGGTGGGAGGAACGGCTTGAGCTGCCGGCGGGCACCGTGAACGAGCGGATGCGCGATGTGTGGCATGCCGGCAGCGTCGGGACCATCAGCGAACGAGACGTGCACGAGCAGGTGGCCGCCCGCCTGGGTCTCGGCGCCCACCAGGTCGAAGGCTTCATGGCCGACCTCTGGACGGAGTACCTGGGGACGCCGAACGACGAACTGATCGGCTACGTGCGAGGACTGCGGGGTTCGTGCAGGCTGGGCATCTTGAGCAACAGCTTCGTCGGGGCCCGGGAACGGGAGACGGCACTGTACCGGTTCGACGAGCTGGTCGAACAGATCGTCTACTCCCACGAGATCGGCATCGGAAAGCCTGACCTGCGGGCTTTCGAGGCCGCATGCGTCAGCCTGGATGTGCGCCCGGAGCACTGCCTCTTCGTCGACGACGTCGCCGTCAACGTCGAAGCCGCCCGGGCGGCGGGCATGCAGGGCCATCTGTTCGAGGACAACGCCCGGACCATCGACCGGATCGCCGCGCATGTGAGCACCGGCCCCCTGGTTCCGGGGCGTCTCCCGCTCGCGTGATGGCGGCCTGGCCGCCACGCATCGGTTGCCGCCCGGCCGTCGAGGTGGTCGATACCCGGCTTCCGGTCGTCCGGTCCGCGCCGCCGCGGCACCTGTCAGGAGCGGCCCGGAGTGACCAGGCCGGATTCGTAGGCGAGGACCACGAGTTGGGCGCGGTCGCGGGCATGGAGTTTGGCCATGGCCCGGTTGATGTGGGTCTTGGCGGTCAGCGGGCTGATGACCAGGCGGTCGGCGATCTCGTCGTTGGACAGGCCCTGTGCGACCAGGACGACCGTCTCGCGTTCGCGGCCGGTCAGCTCCGCCAGCCCGCTGCCGGCCGGAGCGGGGGGCCGCTGGGCGACGTACCGGTCGATGAGCTTGCGGGTGATCGCGGGCGCGAGCAGGGCATCGCCGCGGGCCGCGACGCGAACGGCGTGCAGGAAGTCCTCCGGCACGATGTCCTTGACGAGGAAGCCGGCGGCGCCGGCGCGCAGTGCGTCGAAGACGTATTCGTCCATGCCGTAGTTGGTCAGCATGACGACGTGGACGCGGGCCAGCGCCGGGTCCACGGCGATGCGGCGGGTCGCTTCGATGCCGTCCATGACGGGCATCTGGATGTCGATGAGCGCGACGTCGGGCAGCTGTTCCCTGGCGAGTGCCAAGCCCTCTCGGCCGTCCGCGGCCTCGGCCACCACCTCGATGTCGTCTTCGAGGTCGAGCAGCGCGCGGAATCCGCTGCGGATGAGCGGCTGGTCGTCGACCAGCAGGACACGGATCACGTCGCTCCGTCCATGGGGAGTTCGGCCTGGACGGTGAAGCCGCCCGCGTGGCGCGGTTCGGTGCGCAGGCGGCCGCCCAGGGCCGCGACGCGTTCGTGCATGCCGAGCAGTCCGAGGCCGGGCGTCGGCGCGGGGTGCGCGGTGGCTGTCCCGTCGTCGTCGACGCGGATGGCGAGGGCGTCCGGCCGGTGGTCGATGAGCACGGTGGCCGTGGTCGCGGCGGCGTGCCGGGTGACGTTGGTGAGCGACTCCTGAACGATGCGGTAGGCGGTGCGGCCCACCGCCGCCGGTACGGCGTGCGGTTGGCCTCGGATCGTCAGCGTCGTGTCCAGGTCGGCCGTGTGGAACCGTTTCACCAGGTGGGGGATGTGGTCGAGCCCGGGTGGCGGGGTGGTGTCGTCGTCGCGCAGCGCCTCGAGGGTCGCGCGCAGCTCCCGGCTCGCTTCCCGGCCGGCCTCCTGGATCGCCAGCAGGGCCTCCGGCACCTGCTCGCCGCGCCGCCGGGCCACGTGGACGGCGACCTCGGACTGCAGCGTGACGACCGAGATCTGGTGGGTGAGGGCATCGTGCAGTTCCCGCGCGATGCGCAGCCTTTCCTCGTCGGCCCGGCGTCGCGCGGTCTCCTCGCGGGTGCGCTCGGCCTCGTCCGCCCGCCGCTCGGCCTGCCGCACCGCCTCCCCGGCGGCGAACGCGGCGATCAGCCAGGCGATCTCGAGGGTGCTCCGGGCCTGCGCGACGATCTCGCGCGCGGGCCCGTCGTGGGAGGCCAGGGCGGTGAGCTGGAGGAGGACGAGGAGGGCCAGGGAGGCCGCCAGCGCGACGGTCCGGTGCCCGGCGCGTACCGCGCCGTAGACCGCGACCAGGTAGGAGACGGCGAGCGCCTCGAACCCGGCCGCCTGGTAGCCCGCCGCGAGCAGCCCGGTGACGGCCAGGACGACGAGGGGTGCCCGGCGGCGCGCGGCCAGCGCCAACCCGCCCGCCGCCAGCAGCAGGGCGCCGATCAGCTCGCCGCCCCTGTCCGGGTGTGGCCCGGACAGCCCGGTGCCCAACAGCAGCGCCGCGACGCCCACGGCGATCGCCCAGTCGGTGACGTGGGCGGGGAGGGCGAACCGTCCTTTGTCCATGGGTGCACCGTAGCCGGACGGGGAGGTGGGCAAGTCCGACTCATGGACGAGCGGTCGGCTGCTGCGGGTGCGGTATCGGGGCGTCGGCCTGCTGCGTCCGCGGTATGGGGATGCAGCGGCGGCGGCAGGGGAAGTGCCTGCATCCGTCGGACGCCCCGCCGGGGATCGGGCGCGCATGATCGAGGCACATCGAATGCGGAGTCAGCGACGGAGAAGAGGGTGAACGGCATGAGTCCTTCAGCAACGCTGATGGCGGCCGCCGAGGGCGGGATCATCGGCGACGGACGGACCGGGGCCAACCTGGCCCTCGGGGTGGGGCTGCTCGGCCTGGCGATCGGCCGACTGGCTCTGGGCCGCGTCGGCAACCGGGCGCGCACCGGCGGGAGGTCGGCGATCGTGCTGGGGCTGGCCGGCACGGTCCTCGGGGTGCTGCATGCGGCGACCGCCGGTGGCGGACCTGGCACCGGCAACGGACTCGTCGGCGCCATCGTGGCCGTCCCACTGGGGCTGGGCGCCGTCCTTCTCGGCCGCCGGGCGCTCGCCCGCCGCCACCGCGCCGAACCGCCGGCCGATCAGGTGGCCGGATGACGCCACCGGGTCACGGCCCGCTGTGGCCGAGCAGGCCGTGGGTCAGCTCCATCAGGCGCCCGCGCGCCTCGGCGTCGTACGCCTGGTCATGGGCGCGCGCGTCCGTGAAGCGGTCGAAGTAGCGGCCCGTGGTGGTGGCGAGCTCCGGGTCGAGGAGGAGCCGCACGGTCGGCCGGACCCCCTCGTCGGTGCCGATGACGGGGGTCAGGCCGTACGCGCGGACGCCCTCCGTGTCCATGAGATGCGCCGGGTGCAGGGTGTTCACCGTGACTCCGGTGCCGTCGAGTTCCGCGGCCAGCTCGAAGGTCGCCATGATGAGCGCCAACTTGCTCCTGCAGTAGGCGCGCAGGCCCTCGTAGTCCCGCTCCAGCATGACGTCGTCGAAGTCGACGGCCTCCTGTCCGATCGAGGCGACGTTGATCACCCGGGCGGGGGCCGAAGCGGTGAGCAAGGGAAGCAGGCCCCTGGTGAGGGCGTAGGGAGCGAGGTGGTTCACGGCGAAACGGAGTTCGTGGCCGTGACGGTTCAGCTCCCGCCTGAGGGGATCGGAACCGCCGCCGGCCACCGCGTTGTTGATCAGGCCGGAGAGGTGCGGCTCCGCCGCACGGATCTCTTCGGCCATCGCGCGTACCTGGTCCAGGTCGGACAGGTCGGCGAGGTAGGTGCGGACGGTGACGTCTTCGGTGGTGGCCCGTGCCTCGGCGGCCACGGACTCCAGCCGGTCACGGTCACGGCCGTGCAGCAGGACGGTGCCGCCGCGCGAGGCCAGGTCGAGTGCGAGAGCGCGGCCCATGCCTTGGGTGGCGCCGGTGACGAGAGTGGTGCGCTGGGTCATGCGCTCACCTTGGCAGTGAGCCGGGAGGGGAGGGAGGGTGTGGTGAGCCTGGTGTTGTCACCACCAGACTCAACGGCTCCGCCTCTGTCGCCGGCCGGCGGCCGCACGGACGAGCGTTCCCGGTACCGGAGAGACGGTCCGGGCTACGAGCCGCTCAAGGGGACGCCGGCGCAACGCATTCCGGGTAGGCGGCCGGATGCCGGTACGACCGGGCGCTCCCCCTGCTGACGTCAGCAGCTCTCGTGTCTGGCGTCAGCAGCTCTCGTCGGTCTTCACCGCTCCGAGGACGATCCTCTGCCCACCGTCGAGGGCGGCGCCCGGGCCGGGCTGCTGCGTGCAGATCTTCCAGCCCGTGGCGGCGCCGTCGGTGGGTACCACCCGGCCCTGCCCGGACACGTCGTCCACCCGCAGCGTGCCCTCCAACTGGCCGACGGCCCCCGCGACGCTTCCGCCGACGACGTCGGGCATGAAGCCCTTCATCGACGGCGCGGGCTCGGTGGCGATCGAGGGGGCGGAGTCGGGCTTCGGCGACGAGGTGCAGGCCGACAGTCCGACGACCGCCGCGCCGACGAGGACGGCGACGAGACCGGTGGTTCGCATGTTCTCCCCTTGGGCGGGCGTGCATGACGGGTCCATCATGCCCGCCTGGGCATGGCCATGATCAGGACTGCCGGAATTCCTTCGGCCCGGGCGTCACCTGGCGCGCCCGCCCGCCGTCGCGGCCCACGGCGTCAGGGCCACCCCTGTGCCGTGTCATGGACGTTTGCCCGCGCGGAGAGGTGGAAGGGTTGAGTCCGACGTACGGGTCGGCCGACCCGCGCCCGACCGGGCCGATCCTCCTCGACTCCCTGACTCGAACGGGGCCCCGCCGATGCGCCTCTACGCTCAGACACCCGCACGCCGGAACCGTCAGGTGCTCGTTGACCTCGTCGCCGTCCTCCTCATCGCCGTGGTGGTGTGGGGCGCCTTCGCGATCCGCGAAGCGATCATGCGTCTGGCCGAGCCGGGGAGGAAGGTCGAGAGCGCGGGCGACGGCCTGGCCGCCGAGCTCGGGAACGCGGGCGACGCGGCAGGGGACGTGCCGCTCGTCGGCGGGCTGCTGAGGAAGCCCCTCGAGTCCGCGGCCTCCGCCAGCACGGGGTTCGCCGACGCCGGAGAATCGCTGCAGCAGGCCGTCACTCATGTGGCCGACGTGACCACGGCGGTGCTGATCGTCATTCCGGTGGTCTTCGTACTGCTGCTGTGGCTTCCCCCGCGCCTGCTCTGGATCCGGCGCAGTACGACCCTTCGGCGTCTCGTCGACGCGCCCGGAGGCGCTGATCTGCTCGCCCTGCGTGCTCTCACCGGCCCGCCCCGCGACCTCGCCGCGCTCCCCGTCCCGCCCGGCGGTTTCGCCGACGCGTGGCGCCGAGGGGACCAGCACGTCATCGCCACCCTCGGCGAGGTCGCACTCAACCGGGCGGGCCTGCGGCCCTGACCGGCAGATCCGTCACGGGGACGGCTCGCTCACGCCGGGCGAGGAGCGTCGGCGCCATCGGCCGCTCGGTCGTGCCCACCGGGCCGGCGGACCGTGGCGACGAGACGTCGCAGTGCGGCGTGGGCGGGTGGGCCCCAGGTCGCCTTGCCGCCGGGGCGGCCGCGGAGACCGGCCGCCCCGATGTGGATGCCGCCGAGGGCGCGCAGCACCGCCCAGCCGCGGGCGCGGCGCAGCGTCGCGGTGTCCGCGGTCGGTCGGTACGCCTCGTGGAAGCGGTCGGTGGCGCCGGTCGGCAGCAGGATCCAGGGGGCAGCGAGGTCGCAGGCCGGATCACCGGCGCAGAGATCACCGAAGTCGATCACGCCGCAGAAAGTACCGTCGGTGGTGAGGATGTTCGCCGGATGCAGGTCGCCGTGGAGCCACAGTGCCGGGCCCGTCCAACGGGGTGCGGCGACGGCGTCCTCCCAGACGATGCGGACCGCCTCGGGGTCGGGGATCAGGCCCAGCTCGGTGGCCGACGCGAGCCCTTCGGCGAACCCCTCGGCATGGTCCGCCAGCGGCCCCCCGCGGCCACGGCCGGCGGGCGCGCCGTCGGGGGCGGGACGGTGAAGAGCCGTCAGGAAGTCGGCCAGGCTGCCGGCCGCATCCGCGGCACGCGTCACGGGGGCGCGGTCGGCGGGTTCGCCCGGCACCCACGTGGTGACGATCCACGGCCGCGGGAACCTCTCGGACGGCTCCCCGAGGCGCTGCGGGACCGGGACCTGCAGCGGGAGGTGCGGGGCGAGTGAGGGCAGCCAGGCGTGCTCCTTGCGCAGCAACGCGTCCGCGGACTGCGTCGCCCAGGGCAACCGGACAGCGAGGTCGTCGCCGAGCCGCCACAGCTGGTTGTCCCAGCCCCGCGCACCGAGCCTCACCGGGCGGTCGGCCAGGTCGGGATGCTGCTCGCGCAACAGGTCCCGGACGAGCTCCGCGGTGATCTCGATCTCGGTAGGGTTCATGCGAAGCAACCGTAGCCGGGCGGCGCTCCGCCTCCGACGGGCGACCGGCAACACCGAGTTGGCCGGCCTCGGGGCTCATCCTCAGAGGGCCGGGTCGATCCGATGGTGAGTGACGTCTGGTTCGGCGACGCCGCCGAGCCGCGCGGGAGAGGAAGCGCGTGCGCGCTCCCTCTCCAGGGCGCGGCGCCGACTCACCGTCCTTCAGTCGCTGCCCGCGTGCGGAGCGGCGGTCGAGGACGCCATGACGCGGTCGGTCCGGGCCACCACGTCATGGGGCACACACGGCGTCTCCATCCGCGAGACGAGGTCCGTCAAGGAAGCGATCGCGCGCAGGAAGTCCCGGTGCAGATAGCCGTCGCCGTCCGCGGTGACGGCGGCTCCCGTCTCCTGGAGCTGCTGGGCGATCTCCTCGATCGTGGCGGACAGCGGTGAGCCGGGCGGTACGTCCACGACCTTCCCGCCGATGACGATGAGCCCGCCGTCGATGCCTTCCGCCCCGAAGAGCCGTGTCTCGGGTCCGGCCATGAACCGAAGATCCGGCCGCTGCGTCACGCTGAGTCGCGCCGTCCGCGCGGCGGCGTCGATGTCCAGGACCTTGACTCGAACCAGAGGGCTCGACCCGGTCGGGTCGTCAGGGTCGCCACGGAGGAACTCGTCACCCTCCCGAAGGTCCTGCCGGCCGCCGTTCTCGGTCGCGGTGAGGAGGTACGACCGGTTGTAGGTGAGTTCGTGCACCAGGACGCACGGCTCGGGAATGGCCGCGTCCCAGCGTTCCTTGACGCGGAACTCGAAGAAGTACGGGCCGACGCGCGCACAGAGGTGCCCGGGCAGGTCGTGTCGGTGGAGCGGTCGCAGGTCGACGAGCGCGTCGGTCTCGGTGCCTGCCGCTTGCCAGACGCGCGTCATGTCGAGCCAGCCCTTGCCCCACATGGCGGCGGCGTTCAGGCCCGGGCCGATGCGCCAGATCGGTCGCCCGGCGGTGTCCAGCTCCGTGTAGACCGGGTGGGGCGCCATATAGGGGGTGCGGTTGCTCATGAGGTCCCAGTGGTCCCCGTACTCGTAGCCGCCGCCCCACGAGTGGTCGAGACCGTGCACATGTCCCATCTCGTGTCCGACGAGGCTCGGGGCCAGCGAGGTCATCCCTTCCGAGTCCCTGCCGTCACCGGAGACGGCGCCTTCGGGGATGCCGAAGAGGTCCGTGGGGGGATGGGTGACGACGAAGATCCGGTTCGCGTAGGGCGACAGGTTGTCGCCTGCGTTGAGCGTGGCCTGGCGCGCCCAGGTGATCAGGTCCCTGCGACCCTGCGGATTGCCTCCCGACCCGACGTAGTCGGATTCCTTCTGTGCGAGCCGGTGCCAGCCGAACACGCGTGAGGTGCTGAGATCGAGATTCCCGTGGGACATGTCCTGGTAGAAATCGACCAGATTGAACTTGCCGGCGCCGGCACTCGTGCACATCTCTTCGAAGCGCTGACGGGTGAAGGGGGTCGGGGTCGTGGCGTCGCTGAACTGGACCAGCAGGAAGGCCCACGGGTAGGCCGGCTTTCCCGGCACGCGGAGGAAAGCGATCTCCTGCCAGTCCTTGGCGAACGATCCGTCGGGGATGACGGTGACGTCCTGGAGGACGTTGTTGCTGTTGATGGTGCC